>NZ_JBWXNG010000003.1:0-453902 GCF_056627435.1 Pseudomonas sp. 2 | reverse complement strand
CGGTGAAAAAATACCTATCTCAAGTTCATGCCCGAATCTTAAAACTTCAAATCTAGTCCTATCTGCGCTAACAATTATGTCGCCGCCTAACCCAGCCTCACTCGGCCGAGCATGATCAGAGATAATATAAATTGCGACCTAAAACTTATTCCGTATATATGATACATCTCCAGCTATGAAACACTGGGTCAGCAGTCCTCAATTCTTCAAGCATCCTTTATTAGCCGGAATCAAAGGGTAGAAAAATCATATGCCTATCCGGCACAGATTTATTGCGGCAATCCTGTACCGAGCTCGGCACCCTGCTCTCAACAGCGATAACCGAGCCGCGCCGTGAACCATTATCAGCCCCAACCTAGTGCCGTCCTTCGCCTTGCCCAAGCAGGCGCAATCACTCTGATCGCGACTTGGGCTCAGCCCCCCCTGGCCCTCGCCTCATCAGCCTCCGAACACACCAACGTCGAAGTCATGATCCGCCAGCTAAACGCCCTGGAGGACACCGCTCGCCGCAGCTCAAAAATCGCCGATGAACCCGGCAAGCGGTTCTTCCTCGACTACCAGCGCCTCACCGATGACATCAAGCGTATGCGCCTTGGCCTTGAGGGGTACCTGACCCCAAGCCGCGCTCAGCCGCGCGATCCGGAGGAGATTTCCGAGAGTTACACCAAGCAGAAGGGTGGCTCATGAGCATGAGTGGCGCGCAGTCGTCGGCCTTTCAGGCGGCGGCAGGGTTTGCGCCTGCGGGAGGCTACACGCTGTTCGCGGGCTTCGCGTTGGGCATCACTTTTCTCTGGGCCGCGTGGGCGGTTTACAGCTGCTACCGGGGCTGGGCGACGGGGATTCTGGATCGGGTGATTGCGTTGCCATCGACGATTCGGACGGTGCTGCTCTGCCTGATCCTCGCCCTCTTCGTTCTTAGTTAATTCAATGGAGTTGAAACATGTCTCGTAACTTGAGAAACCGCTGCGTCGTAGCGTCGGCGACCGTTACCCCGCAGTTGGCACTGGCCGGCCTTCCGCAAGCGCAGGCGCCCAGCCGAGGTGAAGGAAGCAACATTCTTCAGACCATCCAGAACTGGGGCTATGACGGTTTCATGCTGATCGGCCTGATCGTGCTCGGGGTGATGTTCACGGGCGTGGCCTGGCACGCATTCGGGGTCTACCACGAGATCCACGATGGCAAGAAGAAATGGCGCGACCTGGGCGCGACCGCGACTGTCGGCGTCGGGATCCTGGGGGTGGGCATTTATCTGGTCACCAAGGCCACCGGCATCCTGTGAGAGGTATTGATCATGGCTGATGTTTTGGAGGATGGAACCCTCAGCTTCCTGCCGGTGCGCCTGAACACTCAGCCAGTTGTGATGGGTGGCCTGACTGCAGACGAGATGTGGGCCACGGTCGGGCTTAGCGCTGGCGCTGGTCTGTTGCTTGGCGTGCCGGTCGCGGGACTCTTCAGTAACTGGGCGTTGATCATCGTCGGCGGGCTTGTGGGTGGCGTCCTTGGACTGACTGTCGCGAGCCGCGCGCTGCGTCGCATTAAACGCGGCCGCCCGGAAACTTGGGTGTATCGCCAACTGCAACTGAATATCGCCCTGCACTTCCCGACCTGGAATTCCGCCAACCTCATTACTCGAAGCGGCGCATGGACCTGTCGTCGTACGGAGGGCGCATGAGCTACCGTAAGAAAGTCGACTCTCAGCAGGCGCACATCTACAGCCTGCGCCTGGTCATCGGGTTGTTGATCCTGCTGGGCTTGTACATGGCCTACGGCTGGCAGAGTGCACCGCGGGATCTGACGATTCATGTGCCGCCGGATCTGCGCTCAGGCAGCACGCGCAAATGGTGGGACGTTCCGCCCGAGACGGTCTACTCCTTCAGTCTCTACATCTTCCAGCAGATGAACCGTTGGCCGGTCGATGGCGAACTGGATTACGAGGACAACATCGCTCGACTCGCCAGCTACCTCACGCCCAGCTGCAGGACCTACCTGGAGAAGGATTTTCAGCTACGACGCAACAGCGGCGAGCTGCGCAGGCGCGAGCGCGGTGTTTCGGAAATCCCGGGACGCGGGATGGACGATGGCAATGAGCAGCACATCGAGCAGCACAGCATCAATGACTGGACCGTCCACCTCGACATCGTCGCGGACGAGTACTACGGCGGCGAGCGGGTCAAGCGAGCCTTTGCCCGGTATCCGCTGCACATCCTCAGGTCCGATACCGACCCGGAAAAGAACCCCTTCGGCCTTGCCTGGAACTGCTACAGCAGCAGCCCCCAACGCATAGAGATACCTGACTTCCCCGTGAAAACCGGAGGCAACTCATGATGCGGACCTTCATTCGCGGCTTGACCCTGTCCATGTGTGTGACAGGGATCGCCGAGGCCGTTGAAATCCAGCGTTGGGAGCGTATCCCCTTGGCTTTGCCCTTGATCGTCGGATCCGAGCGAATTGTCTTCGTGGATCAGAACATACGCGTCGGGGTCCCCAAATCGCTGACAGGAAAGCTGCGAGTCCAGAGTACTGGTGGCGCGATTTATCTGATGGCCAGCGAGCCGATTCCCCCTACCCGCGTGCAGCTGCAGAACATGGCCTCCGGCGAGATCATGCTGATTGATATAGCGGCGCGAGCCGGCGAACCGAATCAACCTGCGCTTGAAGACGTGAAGATCGTCGTCAGCCAAAAAGTAGACAGTCGCTACGGGAAAGCGCTCGCATCGAAACCGGCGAAGCAAACAACCGACCCGGCAGAAGTCATGAGCAAGCATGAAACGCCGCTACCGGTTGTGCTCACCCGCTACGCCGCGCAGATGCTGTACGCGCCGCTGCGGACGGTCGAGCCCGTAGCGGGCATCTCTCAGGTCCGTGTGAATCGCCGCCTGGACCTCTCGACGCTCATCCCGACCCTGCCTGTCAAAGCTTCCGCACTGGGCACTTGGCGCATGGAAGGCTACTGGGTAACGGCGGTGAAACTTC
Organism: Pseudomonas sp. 2; assembly: GCF_056627435.1. NCBI lineage: Bacteria > Pseudomonadati > Pseudomonadota > Gammaproteobacteria > Pseudomonadales > Pseudomonadaceae > Pseudomonas > Pseudomonas sp. 2. The sequence goes on along the minus strand of NZ_JBWXNG010000003.1, from coordinate 450,929 downwards.
AAAACACCAGCGCGCAGCATCTGACCCTGGACCCGCGCGAGCTGATGGGCGACTTGGTGGCAGCCACTTTCCAACACCCTACTCTGACCGCAAACGGAGACGCCGGCGATACCACCGTTGCCTATCTGGTGACTCGTGGCCATGGCCTGGCCCAATCGCTTCTGCCATCGCAGGTCGCTCGGATCGACCCGAAAGGAGGGAAGCATGAAAAATAACCCACTCCTCAAATACCTGGTCGTCCCTTTTGTCGTGCTGGTCGTGGTCCTGGTATTCAGGATGTCGAGCTCATCGACTGCACAGAAACAACAGGGCGAAGGCGGCCCTACCCTAACTGAAGATCAGGCCAAGAAGCTTGGCGTCGACGGTGACACTGCCAGTGACACTCTGCGCACGATCGTGGCCGAGAGCAAAGAGCTCAAGGCACAGATCGGCAAAGCACTGCAGGGAAACGATGATCTGAAGCAAGAGAATCAGGAGTTCAAACGCCGTCTGCAGACTGTTGATCAGGCGGTGGAGACGCGCATGCAGAACGTTCAGAACAGCTTGCGCCAGGAGGTTCAGCAGCAGGGCCAAACACTGGTCGACACCCTGAAACAACAGCTCGAATCACTGACGAGCAAGCAAACCACTGCTCAGGAAACCGACCTGCCTATTGGCTTCGGCGTACAGCCAGGCGATGGTCAGAACTTCAAGGGTGCTCCGGATCTGGAATTGATCTGGATTGATCCTCAGGACGCCGTGCCGATCGATGCCAACGGGAAGCCAATCCCCACTGGCTCGACTCAGACGGCAAACGGCTTCAACTTTCCGACCTCGTTCGGCGCTGCGCTCGATCGCGGTCAGAACGTCCTCAACACCGGCGGCCAGGCAGTCGCGACTGAGCCTACGGCGCAAGAAGCACGCAAACAGGTACGCAAGACCTACACCCTGCCCCAGAACTCGACGTTGATGGGATCGGTAGCGATGTCAGCACTGATCGGGAGAATCCCTATCGACGGCACCGTCAACGACCCCTACCCGTTCAAGGTACTGATCGGCCCGGACAACCTTACCGCCAACGGGATCGATCTGCCTGATGTTGCCGGCGCAGTCGCCAGTGGCAGCGCGACAGGCGACTGGACGCTGTCATGTGTACGCGGGCAGATCCGTAGCCTGACCTTCGTATTCAACGACGGCACCGTCCGGACCCTACCTGCGCCAGCGGGTGAGGCGAATGGCAATGCCCCCCAGAACAGCGGCAACCAGCAGAGCATTCAGGGTGGGTTGGGCTGGATCAGCGACCCATACGGCATTCCCTGCGTCAGCGGCGATCGCAAGAGCAACGCCTCGCAGTACATCGGCTCACAGATGCTGATTACGGCTGCCGGCGCGGGCGCTGCGTCATTGATCAAATCAGACGGCAATGGCACCTCGATCATCTCGACGCCAGGCGGAACAGTGACGACAGGCATCACCGGCAGTGAAGCCATGGGCAAGATCATTGGCCAAGGTGTCAATGACATCTCCAGTTGGGTCAACAAGCTCTATGGCCAGGCCTTTGCCGCCGTGTATGTGCAACCCGGGGCGAAAGTGGCCGTGCACCTGGACCAGCAGCTGACCATCGATTACGAACTCAAGGGCCGCAAGGTCGACTACACGTCTGGAGCCGAACATGCCTCTACTACTCTCGATTAAGTGGACGCAGCGCGCCCTCATCAGCCTGAGCATTGCCCTGCTCCTGTCCGGCTGCGCCACGAGCAAAGACGAGTTGCTGCCCTATGGCAACAGCACGATGCAGGATATCTGGGATCAAGGGACGACGGGCTCCCAAGGAAGCGCCCGCGGCAGACAGCTTCTCGATGCGCGTCTGGAGCTGAGACGGCCGCTGACCGCTGAGCACCCCGCCGCTTCTGAGGAAAACAACGCGTTTTCACGCACCGCGCAGAACGAGATCTACAGCCAGTTCAAGCGCCTGCCGAACCCAGACCTGGTGATGTACGTGTTCCCCCACCTTGCAGGCTCCGATCCCGCTCCGATTCCGGGATACAGCACGGTGTTCCCGCTCTACCAGCGGGTGCAGTACGCGATGCCGGGCGAGCGGACGGAGAACTACTGATGAATCTGTTTGAAGGATTGAAGGCTCGCGTCCTTGGCTTCCGTGCCGGCGGGGATGATCTGCCTGAAGAGCATCTGGACGCGTCAGCAGCCGAGCAGCGCGAGGCGGCCGCCATGCGTTATTTCAACCGGCTCGAGGCACTTGGAATACCTTCTCCCGAAAGCTGGAAAACCCCGAAGCACAAGCCCGCCAAAACGTCAGATGAAGCCAGGCTTTACGACGTCAATCCGTCGTTCGTGGATCTGCTGCCCTGGGTCGAGTATCTGCCTGATGAACAGGCCATGGTTCTGGAAGATGGCGTCTCGCGAGCCGCCTTCCTCGAGCTCACGCCCATCGGAACCGAAGGCCGTGATCCCGAGTGGCTGCGCAAGGCGCGGGACGCGCTGGAGAATGCGCTGCAGGATTCCTTCGACGAGCTGGAGACGTCGCCGTGGGTGATCCAGATGTATGCCCAGGACGAAACGAGCTGGGATGAATATCTGCAGCAGTTACACGACTACATCCAGCCCCGCGCCAAGGGCACTGCCTTCACCGAGCTGTACCTGAAGCTGTTCAAGCAGCACCTTGAGGCGATCTCCAAGCCTGGCGGATTGTTCGAGGACACCAAGGTCAGCCAACTGCCGTGGCGAGGGCAGCAACGCCGCGTTCGAGTCGTGGTTTATCGGCGTGCCAAACATGGCGGCGAGGTTCGCGGCCAGGAACCGGGCCCTTACTTGAAGATCATCTGCGATCGCTTGATCGGCGGGCTGGCCAACGCAGGCGTTAAGGCCAGACAGATGGACGGCCGCGCAATTCGCCACTGGCTGATTCACTGGTTCAACCCACACCCTGACCACTTGGGGCCCAGCGACGAGGATATCCGACGATTTTACGAGCTGGTATGCGGCGAGCGCTCGGTCACTGACGACGGTGATATCCCGCTCGCAAGCGGTACCGATTTCGCGCAGAACCTCTGCTATCGCGAGCCGCTCTCCGACATGAAGACCGGGCTGTGGAGCTTCGACGGTATTCCCCATCGAGTGGTCATGCTCGATCGCCTGCGCGAGCCGCCGAAAACTGGACACCTTACCGGCGAAACCCGCAAAGGCGGTGATGCACTCAATGCGCTGTTCGACAAGATGCCGGAAGACACCATCCTCTGTATGACCTTGGTGATCACTCCACAGGACACGCTTGAACGCCACCTCGAGCAGCTGTCGCGCAAGGCCGTCGGTGATACGCAGGCCTCGATCCTCACCCGCGAAGATGTGGAAACGGCCCGGCGATTACTGGGGCGCAAGCACAAGCTCTATCGGGGCAGCATCGCTTTCTTTCTGCGCGGGAAAGATCAGGGCCAACTGCAGGAGCGCAGTCTGCAGCTCAGCAATGCGCTGCTGGGAGCCGGGATGGCACCCGTGGAACCGCAAGATGAGGTCGCGCCGCTGAACAGCTACATTCGCTGGCTGCCGGCGAATTTTGATCCGGGCCAAAAACGAGCGCTGGATTGGCACACCCAACTGATGTTCGCCCAGCACATCGCCAACCTGGCTCCAGTCTGGGGTCGCTCGACGGGCACCGGGCATCCGGGTATTACGCTGTTCAATCGAGGTGGCGCGCCGCTGACGGTCGATCCCCTGAACAAGCTGGATCGGCAGATGAATGCGCACCTGTTTGTGTTCGGCCCAACCGGCGCCGGCAAATCCGCGAGCCTGAACAACATGGTCAATCAGCTCATCGCGGTGTATCGCCCGCGCTTGTTCATTGTCGAAGCGGGTAACAGCTTTGGCCTGACGGGCGACTTCGCCCAACGCCTGGGATTGAGCGTCAACCGCATCAGGCTTTCGCCGGGCTCGGGGGTTAGCCTGGCGCCATTTGCCGACGCCGCCCGATTGGTGCAAGCACCGGATCAAGTGAAGATCCTCGATGCCGAGGATCTGGATTCTTCAGATGCTCACCTTGAAAGCCACGAAGATGATCAACGCGACATCCTGGGCGAGCTCGAGATCGTCGCGCGCTTGATGATCACCGGCGGTGAGGAAAAAGAAGACGCTCGCCTGACCCGCGCCGACCGCAGTGCCATCCGCCATTGCATTCTCGAAGCCGCCCGAACCTGTGTGGCCAGCCAACGAACGGTGCTGACCCAAGACGTACGTGATGCCCTGCGGGCAGCAGGCATGCAGGAGGGAATGCCGGAGCCTCGCCGCAACCGGATGCTTGAGATGGCCGAGGCCATGGACATGTTTTGCATGGGCGCCGATGGCGAAATGTTCAACCGCGAAGGCACGCCTTGGCCAGAAGCGGACCTGACCATCGTCGACCTGGCGACCTACGCCCGCGAGGGCTACAACGCGCAGCTGTCGATCGCTTACATCTCACTGCTCAACACCATCAACAACATCGCCGAGCGCGACCAGTTCAAGGGCAGGCCGATCGTCAAGCTGACCGACGAAGGCCACATCGTCACGAAGAACCCTCTGCTCTCTCCCTACGTGGTGAAGATCACGAAGATGTGGCGAAAACTCGGTGCCTGGTTCTGGCTCTCCACTCAGAACATCGACGACTTCCCGCCAGAAGCAGCGTCCATGCTGAACATGATCGAGTGGTTGATGTGCCTGAACATGCCGCCTGACGAGGTCGAAAAGATCACCCGTTTTCGCGAGCTGACGCCCTCACAGAAAGCCCTGATGCTCTCCGCCCGCAAGGAGAGCGGCAAGTACACCGAGGGCGTGATTCTGTCCAAGAGCATGGAGGTCCTGTTTCGGGCAGTTCCCCCGAGCCTGTACCTGGCGCTGGCCATGACCGAACCAGAAGAGAAGAAACAGCGCTACGACGTGATGCAGGCCACCGGCACCGACGAACTCGGCGCGGCCATCCAGATCGCTGCAGATCTGGATCGAGCACGTGGAATCGAGCCCCACATCATTACCTTTCCAGAGCAACCCAAACCCTAGGAGCACCAGGCATGAGAACACTGAACTCCCTGACCCAGAGCCTGATCGAGAGCCTGATCGAGAGCCTGACCCAGCTGCTTCAACAGCCTGAGGAGGATGCTTTGGAGTCATTAAAGATCTGTGCGCCGGTGCTGATTGAGCAGCTGCAGCAGGTCTTGGTTCGAGCGGTTGACCGTCGTGATATCGAGGAGCAGCTCCGTGCAGTGCTGGGGGAGTGGTTACAGGAGCACCCGCAACCTGAAGCAGCTGAACACGACTTGTTAGCAGCATTTCGCGTGAACACGCTGATCAATGCGATTCCTTCTACGCATGCCTAAAAATATCCGAAGAAAACTCGAAAGCAATCGTTTTTTCTGGGCGCCTCGACAGGCGATAAAACCCGGCTAATCTCGGGAGTGGCAGCTAGCCAAACCCGCATCCAGCCACGAAGTAGAGGTGATGCCTAAAGGTAAGATAAATGATGGAGCATATTGATGAAAGGACAGGTGACAGACCTCAAATACCTCGCCATTCCCCTAATGCTGTTCAGCTTGGGAGGCTGCGGTACAACCGTATCGCTCAGCCAGGTGAATCAGTTTGGTACCGCTTCAACAGATCTGACTGACGACGCAAAAAAAGCATTTACCTTGATCGATCAAGTAACTGTAGACCGGCAGCTATACGACATTGCCTCGAATCCTAAAACTGGCCCTAATGACAAAAGCTTCGATGGTGTGTTCAAAGTAGCCAACAGTGATCCCTTGGCCAAAGAAAAAGCTAATCGTCTTCAGGAAAATCTCGACAGATTAGAGGCTTTATCAGGTTATTCAGCCGCGCTAAAAAGAATAGTCGAGGCGGATGTAGGCTCAGATGTAGACAGCGCTTCAGTGGAGCTCAAAACCTCGCTTGACGAACTTAACACCTATGCAAAAACCTCTGAAAAGAAGGGCATGATCGATAATGAGACGATCAATACTCTTAGCGCCGCAGTGAATGCGATAGGAAGGGGCGTAGTTGAAGAAAAAAAACGTTCGGCTATAAAGAGGATTATCATCAGCACAGACTCTGCGGTCCAACTGATTGCAACGACAATTAGCAGAGACTTGGGTAGCGGCACAGATTTGGCCAAGTATACCTACAGTTCGCTATATAACACTAGAGGCTCTATTCAAACTGCATACAACAGAGAGAGGGTCTCCAACAGTTTTGACGCGCGCTATGCGTTGCTAATGCGTGCCAAGGACATCAACACAGCAGAAAATTCAGTTGGTAGCTTTTTTGACGCAGTCAGCAAAGGGGCGGCTGCCCTCGCTAAAACCCATGCATCAATGAAGAAAACAGTGGAGCAGGACCAGTTCTCTTCGATAGCAATTGCCGAGTCACTTGCCGAGCTGCAAAAACAGGCAAAATCCGTTAAGGAATTCAAACAATCGCTTCAAACCAAGTAACTCTAGCAGGAGACTGATTTATGGCAGCAACTATCAGAGGTGGAATTAGCGACACCGTCAACAAGCTCAACAAGCTTAGAAACAACACCACGGACGCAGATGAACAAACACGCCTGCAAAAAACAATAAACCTTTACTTCTATCTTTGGCAGCAGGTCATTTATGATCAACTAGACGCTTCATCGAAAGAATACAAAGACTCGATAAGAGCGCTCAAAGCTGCAGAGAAGGCAGCCGATGATGCCCTTGCTGACATCAAGAAAATAGCCGAGGCGATTGAAGCCGCAGCCAAAGCGGCTCAAGTGATTGGTAGTATCATCGGAGCGGTTATTGATATAGGTATCTGATCCGTTCGTCCCCTGATGTTTGCTATAGGGGTCACCAAAATCCCGGCCTACGTGCTTCCTATTTTTTGCTGCGCCTGCATTGTCGTTAGGTTCTGCTTTACCTGAACTCATTCAGGTAAAGCACCATGACTCCTCCGCTCTCTCCCACTCATCGAATCGTTGGGAAGCGCCTGCTGACAGCCTCTCTCTGCATTTGCATCCCTGCCCAAGCCGACACATGGGTGATCACCGATCAATCCCATCCGATAACCAACACCCCGACAGCACGAGTAGTCTTTCTAGATCAGCAGCAGCACCTCGAAGAACAACTGACCTCTATCCTTCCCTCGGACCTGAGTCAGGCCCCCGCCAGCATCCAGGCCTACCTCGCAAGCCCCAACGGCATGCGTCTACAGCGTGAACTCGCGCAGGCCCAGCAGGGCGTAACCGATGCCTGGAGCATCGGGGTAGAGAAGATCCCGGCGGTGGTGGTGGATCGCAAGTATGTGATCTACGGCGAGTCCGACGTAGGCAATGCCATCGAAAAGATTCGCCAGGCGCGGGAGGCAGCCCAATGACGCCCCTCTTACGACTACCGCGCCCGGCGCTATTCGCCATGACCATGAGTCTGTCCTTCTCTGCCTCGGCCGCCATCACGACCGCTGCAATCGTCAGCTCCACGACTTCCCCGCAGTGCATGGAATACAAGGTCGTGGGCATCTGCTACTGGCTGCTCTGCACGCCGCTCGGGTGCAAGGTGAAGACATCGACCAAGGTGCATCACTATGTTCCGGATGCGGTGGTGACCGCGTACTCCAGCACAGGTGCAAGCCCCTGGATCGAGATGTCCGGTTTGGGGTCGCCCACGCCGATGGCCCAAGCCGGCGGCGACGGCACCAATGGTCATGCCAGCGAACACGACATCATCAAATTCAAGGAAGCGGATGTCATCGGGCACCCAGGTGGCGCGACTTTCAGCCACTTCGCCAGCGCATCAGGCTACGTTTGCCAAGGCGCGGGGCTTCCGATGGTGCCGTACTTTCTCAGCAGCAAAGATCCTCTCGCCTGGAGAAATGGCGTACCCGAGTCGGTGTATCCCGAAGCAGTAGTCCCAGGCATGCGCGAAGTCGGAAGCACGTTACTGGCCAATTATTGGGGAAATCTCTACCCCCGCAGCGGCTTTCTTACTCAAACGGACGACTACAAGACCGCGGCGGTGATCGCCCAGCGCGCCGGCGATATCACAACCCGCGTCGGGCAGATCCATGTCTATCTGCCAATGCTCGCTTTGCCGTACTGGGGCTACTGGCCCGCAGGCCCGCTGTGGGAGGGCAACCCGCTGTCAGGCAAGTGGCAGGAGCTGTCGCCAATGATGAGCCCATCCTGCGCCACGTTCCCGAGCATAGCCCCTCGAGTCGACTCGCTGGATGGCGGTTATGCGTGGGCGCTATGGAGGCCCTATTCCTGCTGCCAGCCGCGCGGACAGACCTTCCTGGGCAGTACCGACTTCCAATGAAAACGACCGACCGGAGCACGCTATGAAACTCAAACATTGGGCGATCGGTTTCGTCTGCAGTGTCGCTAGCACGCTAGCTACAGCCACTGATCCCATTAACGCCTCGTCCGCGGGGAGTGTCATCGGCGATGACGTCCTGTACAGCATTGGCGGCGGCAGCGCGGTGACGATGGGCAGCGCCGGCAACATGGACAGCATCTCGGTGGGAGGCGGCTGGAGCAGCAACCCGATCTGCGGAAACATGAGCTTGAGCAACACCCTTGAGAACCAGCTGAACGGCGCGACAGCCGGGTTTCAGAACATCATGACCTCGGTGGTTTCAAACGCCACCGGCGCCGTGGCCTCCCTTCCCGCCTTGATTCTTCAGCGCGCCAACCCTGCGCTCTACAACCTGATCACCAACGGTATCCTGCAGGCCAGGCTCGACTTCGATCGCTCCAAAGGCACCTGCAGGGCGATCGCCGACAAGATGGCTGACGTCGCCGGCAATCAGATGGGCTGGGGCAAGCTCGCTGAGGGTCAGGCCATGACCCAGACTCTGGCGAACAACACTGATGCAGTTTCCGCAATCGAGCAGGTCGAAAAGAAAGGCGGCAACGACGGGGTCACCTGGGTGGGTGGTGATCGAGCAGGCGGCGCTGGCCAAAAGCCCATACGTATCGTCGGCGACGTGGCCAAGGCCGGGTACAACCTGCTGAACAAACGCACCTCCGGCGACAACTCCTCTATCAGCAAGGAAACCTGCAACAACGGTCTGATCTGCAATGTGTGGAGTTCTCCCGAGGAGGCAACCACATTCGCCAATCGCGTCTTGGGAGAGCAGCAACAACAGACCTGTGACAGCTGCCAAAAAACGGTGACATCTGCCGGCGTGGGCCTCACCCCGCTGATTCAGGAAACCTACGACACCAAGCTGAAAGCACTGCAAGAGCTGCTCACCGGTAGCAAGGCCATGTCCGTGGACAACCTCCAGGCCGCCAGCAGCAATTCGCTTCCCATCACCCGAGGCGTCATCAGCGCATTGAAGGACGAGCGGGATCAGGATCTTCTCGCCCGCAGGCTCGCCTCAGAGATCGCCCTCTCGGATGTACTGGAGAAGGCCCTCGCGCTGCAGCGCACGATGATGGCCGGCAGCAAGGAGCCCAACGTCGCTGCCAATGACCTGGCCGTGCAGGCTGTGAGCCAACAGAGCGCCGTCCTCCAGCAGGAAATCGGCAATCTCAAGATCGAGCTCGATATGCGCCAGCAGCTCGCGCAGAACTCGCCAATGAAGATCATCGAAAGGAGCCAGTCCAGATCCGAGAGCTCGCGAGGCGTGTTTCAGGGTGACCCCGAGACGGGGCGTCTGAATCAGCTGCAATCACCTAAGCCGAGCCATTGAGGGGCCGCTCATGATCGAACCTGAAAACATCTCCGTTAAGCACACAGGGCACCGGATCCGGGCACTGGCGGCCGGCACTTTGAAGACTGTCCTCGTGCTGCTGGTCCTCAGCGCTGTGGCCATCGTGTTCACGGTAGCCCTGCTTCGCGTATTTGGAAGCATGGACGCATGGCAGCAGTGGCGCACCGACCATTACGCATTCCTGCTCATGTGGCGTCTGATGCTCTACACCGGCCTCGTATTCGCCTGGTACAAACTGAAATCGCGTCTCCCCGAGCAGGCGAGGCACAACCATGACAAACGCCTGCGCAGGGTCGAAATCCTTGTGGCGTTAGTGGTCGCACTGATCGAAGTGAGCCGACTGGCGTTCCTGCCCGGAGTCCTCTCATGACGCTCTATACCAACGACTACCTGGAGTATTACCTCACCCTGGTCGGCTGGATCATCAATAACGGCATCTGGGCAATGATTCAGGACACCGGACTGTTCGCCGTTCCCTTCTGCATCATCGTGCTCAGAGAGTGGCTGAAAGCCCGTGGTGAAGGCGCCGACGAGGGCAACAAAGGCGTCCTGTCTCTGGCCCGCATCGAAACCAGCGTCTACGTTGGCTACGTGGTGGTCGCGCTGTGCGGCGTCCCGGCAGTGAACGTCAGCTTCGACACCCTGCAGTTCGATCAAGCCCGGGCCCAGCAGTGCCAGTACCTCCTGCCTTCACCCGCCGACACCGGGTGGAACACCACATTCAGCAGCCTTGCCGGCAAAAGCGCGCAGATGCCAGTGTGGTGGGCGTTCATGCATGCGCTGTCGAAGGGGATTACCAACGGCGCGGTGGCCGCGATTCCCTGCGGTACGGATCTTCGCCAACTGCGGATGGACGTCGACAACACCCGTATCAACAATCCGCTCCTGGCACAGGAAATCGCCGACTTCACCCATGACTGCTATGGACCTTCCCGAGCGCGAGTGTTCATGCGCCAGCCGGAGCTTGGCGGGTCCGCCAACTTCGACATCATGCAGATCGATCTGAACTGGATAGGCTCACGCTTCTTTCTTCAAACGCCCGGGTATTACGACACCGACTACTCCAAGACTCCTCGCGCTCTGTGGCCATACGATGCCGGGCGCGATGTGGGTCTTCCCAAAGTCTCGGGAGGTGGCGGCTACCCGACATGCAAGCAGTGGTGGTCAGATACCGGGACCGGGCTCAAGTACAGGATTCAGGATCAGATCGATCCAGGCGTTACCACGAGGGTAATGGCCTGGGCCAAGTGGCTGCCCACTGACGATGTCAACGATGCCCTGGTCAGGCAGCTTGCATCCCCCTCAAAGCAGAAACTGGGGGACGTCTACACCGACTATGGTGGTCAGGTGGGCGGGACAATCTGGAACGGACTGGCGCGCGCCGGCGGCGCTCTTGGCGTTGCCGTGGGATCGCTGGCCTATTTCCCGGCAATGGATATGGTGCGCCAGGCCCTGCCTATGATCATGGCGTTTGTGAAGATGGCGATGGTGATCTGCATCCCGTTGGTATTGGTGATAGGGTCTTACCAACTCAAGACGGCGATGACCATGACCGTGGTGTTCTTCTCGCTGATCTTCGTCGACTTCTGGTTTCAACTGGCCAGGTGGATCGATAGCACCATTCTGGACGCTCTGTATGGTGTCGGCTCCCCGCATCTCAGCTTCGATCCGGTGATGGGGATCAACACGGCGACACAGGACGCGATTCTGAACTTCGTGATGGCCACTATGTTCGTGATTTTTCCAGCATTCTGGATCACAGCTCTGCTGTGGGCTGGGGTGAGTGCCGGGAATCTGATGTCTGCACTTTCAGAAGGAAGCAAATCTGTGCAGCAAGCTGGAAGCAGCGCAGGAGGCATGGCCCAGAAGGGTATAAAGTCAATCGCAACCGGCAATGAGTAAGTACGCGCTGGAGGGCCTGGACAGGCCCTCAGTCCCGACTCTCCCAGTTGAAGTCGCTTTCGCGAAGCAGAGGGTGATTGAGGTCATTTTGCGCATAGGGATCGTTACTCGACGTACAGGAGTCATCAAGGTCCTCAACAGGCTCGTAGATATCAGAGTCCACCGATCCGCAGGTGGGGCGGTCGCGAGTGATGGCCAACACCACCAATGACAGCACTAACATCGTCACGATCACTTCCGCCATTGCGCGGCCGAGGTAGCTCAACACAAAGAAGACCAGGCACGCACCGATCCCACGCTTGATCCATCGCAACGCTGCGTGATCACCCGAAATGAAAAAGGCGACAGTTGAACCAATGCCGTGGCCTACTGCTGCAGCGAATCCACGGGAAGTTTTGACACTCATCTCTGTTCCTCCATCAACGCATGCGCATCAAAGCCAACGCCGCGACGAGTACGCTGAGTTTGAGAACTGTGAATAAGCGCTTCGCGGTCCCGGCCGTGAGCCCACTATGGGTCAACGCATCCACGAACCCCTTCTCCACCGGCGCCATCTTCCAGATCCTCCCCAGGAACTCTCCCAAGGCAAACGCACCAGCCCCATCGTATGGATTGAAGTCTTTGTAGATCTGCCCACAGAAAGGACAAATCGAGTGAGAGGGCTGACCTTCCGAGAAGACTACCCTTGGCACCATCGAGTGATGGCAGCTCTGGCATTCAGCCTGACTTTTGTTCGTTCCCAACGTTGCCTCCACGCAATCCTTGCGAAATTGGATCCTATATACGTCGAGAATGGCGTCTGCGCAACCCGAATGGCATAATCTGCCAACCAGATCCAATTCTCCATCAAGCGCGCGGAGCACATCATGGCCACCCGAAACGTTGTCCTTACCGAGCACCTGGAGCAGGTCGTCAATGACTTGGTCCTCTCCGGCCGTTATCAGAACGCCAGTGAGGTATTGCGCGAAGGCCTGCGGCTGCTGGAGCGGCGCGAGGCAGAAGAGACTGCCAAGCTTGAAGCTCTGCGGCGCGCTGCTTCGACGGGTCTGTTGGATCTGGAGCAGGGGCGTTTCACCGAGGTGAGCGGTGAGGAGCTGGGGGACTTCCTGGACGAGCTGGGCAACCACGCCGCAGCATTGGCTGGAGAGAAGCATTGAGCATCCCGCGATACCGCGTATCTCATACCGCCCGCTCCGACATCACCGACATTTTGCAGTACACCCAGGCCGAATTCGGTACCACAGCCCGGCTTCGCTATCAGCATCTACTCCGCACCGCATTTGAGGATCTGGCCCGTGCACCGGGCCGGATCGGCAGCAGCATGCGAGACGAAATCTGCCCAGGCTTGAGAAGTTTTCATCTGACTTACTCCAGAACCCGTGCACAACCCCTGCATGGGTTGGTACAAAATCCGCGGCATTTCGTCTTCTATCGCCTCGCGGACGATCAGGTAATGGAGGTCGTTCGGGTACTCCACGATGCAATGGAAGCCAGGCTTCATCTGCCTGACGCGTGAAATGGTGAAGGGCCCGGAATCAAAGGGTTTCCAAGCGAAGGGAATGGATGAACAAGGGTAAAAGCCCTATCCAAAAGGGCTGAAAACGCAAAAGGCTACGGTGTTTCAGACCCACTATATGCTCGACGGAAATCCGGTGACATTTCTGATTTCTCCGTAGGAAAAATACCGGCCGAAGCCGTGCAGCGCGTAGGAAATGCCCTTCAACTTTTTCAGACCGTCCCCGACATACGCCACGATTCGCCTCGCTCCAAAATTGAACAAATGGGCAGCGCTCACAAAATCCACGGTGTCGCGAGAACAGTTTTCTCGTTGAATCCTTCCCGGCGGATAGAAGAAAAGCCTGCCCCAGAATTCGATTTTGGAGCTGGCCATGTTCACCCTGTTCCGCCGAAACAAACCGATAACCCAAGACGCGTCATGCCCCGGCGGGTTTCTGAAACCGGAACAGAGCACCACCCTTCTCGCCTCCCCACGGCGCCAGGCGTTGCTGGAAAACATCTGGCAGCGGGCTTCTCTCTCGAGACAGCAATTCACCGAGCTGTACCGCAAACCGCTGCAGCGCTATGCAGAGTTGGTCCAGCAACTACCTGCTTCGGAAAACCATCACCATGCACACCTTGGCGGAATGCTCGATCATGGGCTGGAGATTGTCGCCTACGCGCTGAAGATCCGTCAGACGTATCTGCTGCCGATCGGTGCGCCGCCCGAATCACAATCCGCACAGGCCGAAGCCTGGACTGCCGCAGCGGCATACGGTGCCTTGCTACACGACATCGGCGAGATCGCTGTCGACGTACACGTCGAATTGCAGAGCGGTAAGGCTTGGCATCCGTGGCACGGCCCCATCAAAGATCCATATCGCTTCAGGTACGCGAAGGGACGCGACTACCAGCTGCACGGAGCGGCCGCAGCCCTCACTTACACGCAAATTCTGTCACCCGAGATCCTGGACTGGCTCAGCGGTTTTCCCGAAGCCTGGTCGCAGCTGATATTCGTGTTGGCGGGTCAGTACGAACACGCCGGCATTCTGGGCGAGATCGTGGTGCAGGCCGATCGCGCATCCGTCGCACAGGAGCTTGGCGGGAATCCATCCCGAGCCCTCGCGGCGCCCAAACAATCGCTGCAGCGAAAATTGGCGGATGGTTTGCGCCACCTGGTGCGCGACAAGTTCAAACTCAATCAGCCTGATGGCCCGTCGGATGGCTGGCTCACCGACGATGCGCTGTGGCTTGTGAGCAAGCCCATCGCAGACCAGTTGCGAGCTTACCTGCTGACCCAGGGCGTCGAGGGCGTACCCAGCTCCAACGCTCCTTTCTTCAACATGCTTCAGGATCAGGGAGTCATCCAGGTCAATGCCCAGAACAAAGCGATCTGGAAGGCCAGCATCGACAACGGCAAGGGCTGGACGAACACATTCACGCTTCTCAAGCTCTCTCCAGCGCTGATCTGGACGGATGCCAAGGATCGCCCACTCGCGTATCAGGGGATGATTACAGCGCAGGAGACCAGTGCCGACGAGCCCACTGATGCTAAGTCGATGCAGGTGCCAGACGCACCACAGCCAGTGGCAAACGCCTTACCTACCTCGAGCGAATTGCCCGCCCCAATCACTGCACCTGCAGATGCCGCACCTGCCGATATTGCAGCATTACTGGATCTTCTGGACAACGTAGCAACCTCACCAGAAGCCCCTGTCGAGAAGGGTCGCGCGAATGAGCCAGCGACTCCGGATGAGCCCGGAGAGCCATACGTGGGCTCTCCCGCGCGGGACGAACAGCCCCACACGTCCAACCCCGTCCCCACCGATACGAACGCCCCACTGGACCTGGGCCCCACCTTCGTGGAATGGCTCAGGGAGGGCCTCATCAGCCACCGGATCATCATCAACGACACCAAGGCCTTGGTCCACACAGTCTCTGGCACCGCGATGCTGGTAACGCCGGGGATCTTCAAACGCTTCGTGCAGGAATTTCCCGCCATGGAGGCCCAGGCCAAAGCGCGCGACATCGACGCTTGGCAATTGGTGCAACGAGCTTTCGAAAAACAAAAACTACACCTCAAAACGGAGAGAAGCTTGAACATCTGGACATGCAAAGTGACCGGTCCACGGAGGACCAAACAACTGCGGGGATACCTGCTCAAAGACCCGCTGACCATCTTCACTGAGGTGCCTTTCGACAACCCGAGTCTGAGCGTGGAAGCCAATAAAGCGGGGGATGTTGAATGACCGCCCCAATGGATATCGCGAACGATTACATCATTACTCATGTCCTCCGAGAGTCCAGCGAAAAGACCTACCTGGCTGCCACACGCGCTCTGCTTCGACACTTCGGAGACGACTGTTGCGCAACCTCGGTTGATCATCGTGCCGTGCTCGGATGGCGTCGCAAGGAGCTCGTCAGGGGGCTTACAAAGGTGAGTTGGAACACCTACTCCAGCCACCTTCGAACCCTCTGGGGTTATGCGATGGAGCACGGGGCGCTGCTCCATATCACGGCCAACCCGTTCAAGAAAACTGCTGTTGTGCCTCCAAAGCGCCCAAGCAAGACCGTACAGCGCGACGGCATCAAGCTGGCACGGGTCTGGCTCAGGTCATTGGTGACAGAGGAACGCACAACGAAAAACCGCGCCCGAATAACGCCGGCGTGGTTCTGGCTAGTCGTCTATGAAATGTTTTACTACACGGGTATCCGGCTGAACGCGCTGCTGATGCTGCGCTACCGCGACGTGGACTGGCCCAACAAAGTCATCATCGTCCAGGCTGATACAGAGAAAACCCATCAAGAGTTCACAATCCCCATCGCGCCGGGGCTTGAAACACACATCTCGCGATTGCTGGAAGCCGCTCGCGATGCAGGGTTCGAACCTGACGATCAGCTGTTCAACGTCAACCGTTTTTCCCGGTACTACCGTCGGCAGGTCATGAACATTGATCAGATCGAGGGGATGTACAAGAAGCTGACCCAGCACGTTGGCATTCGCATGACGCCCCATCGCTTCAGGCACACGATCGCAACCGACCTGATGCGACAACCCGAACGCAACATCCACATCACCAAAAGCTTGCTCAACCATTCGAACATCGCCACGACGCTGAGCTACATCGAGGTCGACTACGAGCACATGCGCACGGTGATGCATGAACGAAGCGTGACTCAGGGGGCGATCCTCTTTGAGCAGCGGGTAGACGATCAGGTGCCTGTGGAGCTGGACTCCCCACAGCCCCCACTATTAGCGCTTCCCGCGCCAACCTCCTCTCAGCAAGATCGAGCTTCAAAGCTCCTCAGCAGCTCGCTCAGGAATGTCGACCCGACTCAGCCAAGGCAAGTATCCGGCGCCGACTCGGAACGCGACGCGCTGGAGCAGGCAATGCTGCCGGCCGGAACGGGACTGAGTCATGAACTGCCGTGGGATGGGCCGGGAACCTGGTGGGAAGACCTAGCCCTCCCCTCTGCCCCATCAGAAGATGAATACTCCGAGCATTCAGTTTTGCTTGAGCTGATGGCCAGGAGAGTGGGGATCAAATCTTACTCTTGGTAACAATTTCAGATCGGCCGATCTTAAAGTTTTGCATGTGGTGAACGTGTCACCCAACGGCACGCGACAGGGATGCCCAGACAGAGAGGCGAGCCCTGAAGATATCGGCCTGGCGTCAAGTTGGACCAGTGATCCATTACTCAATTCGGCGGTTTGGAAGGCGGCAATTTCGTTGACTTCCGGTTACGGGGTCGTCCCTGTAAGCGCCGGAATCAATATTGACATCACACCCACCCGAAACTACTGTTCGCCTCAGACGGCTGCATGTCTGCACGTTGGCGAAAGCCCTAACCACAGCTCAAACCCGCGCCCCGCTTTGCTTCAGACGAAAAAAAACCCAAGAATTCACACTTGCGTGGACCTCTCGGGTTTTGAAGATGGTGGGTCGTGTAGGATTCGAACCTACGACCAATTGGTTAAAAGCCAACTGCTCTACCAACTGAGCTAACGACCCGCTTCGTGGTGGCGCGTATATTACTGTAATTTCTCAGTAATTCAACACCTTAACGAAAAAAAGTTAAAAATAATTTGTCGGGTCCTGCAAACCGGCGGCGGCGAAGCCTTCTGCGCGCAGGCGGCAGCTGTCGCATTTGCGGCAGGCGCGGCCTTGATCGTCGGCTTGGTAGCAGGAAACGGTGAGGCTGTAGTCGACGCCCAGGCGGGTGCCGGCCTTGACGATATCGGCCTTGCTCATCATTTGCAGCGGTGCCTGAATGGTGAAGCCCTGCCCTTCCACGCCGGCCTTGGTGGCCAGGTTGGCCATGCGTTCGAACGACTCAACGAACTCGGGGCGGCAGTCCGGGTAGCCGGAATAGTCCACGGCGTTGACGCCGATGAAGATGTCACGGGCGCCCAGCACTTCGGCCCAGCCCAGGGCCAGGGACAGGAACACGGTATTGCGCGCCGGCACGTAGGTCACCGGAATGCCTTCGCCCGGGGTTTCCGGAACGGCGATGCTGCTGTCGGTCAGTGCCGAGCCGCCGATGCCGTTCAGGTTCAGGCCGATGACTTTGTGCTCGACCACGCCCAGATCTTTCGCAACACGCTCGGCCGCTTGCAGCTCGGCGCGATGGCGCTGGCCGTAGTCGAAGCTCATGGTGTAGCAGGTGTAGCCATCGGCCTTGGCCATGGCCACCACGGTGGCGGAGTCCAGGCCGCCGGACAGCAGGATTACCGCTCTTTTCTCAGTCATGGTTTGCTCACTCATGTCAGCGCCCTGGCTCGTCGTCCCAGAGGATTTTGTGCAGTTGCAGTTGCATGCGTACCGGCAGGTTGTCAGCCACGATCCAGTCGGCCAGATCCCGCGGACGCAGATCATGGGCGACCGGTGAAAACAGCACCTCACCGGCGCGACGTTCCAGGCCGTACTGGATCAGCTTGGAGACGGCCCAGTCGTAGTCTTCGCGCGAGCAAATGACGAACTTGACCTGGTCGTTAGGCGTCAGCAGCTCGATGTTTTCGTATCGATTGCGCGCGACCTCCGTCGAGCCGGGGGTTTTAAGGTCGACGACACGACTGACCCGCGGATCAACTTTGGAGATGTCCAGCGCGCCGCTGGTTTCCAGGGAAACCTCGTAGCCGGCGTCGCACAGGCGCTTGAGCAGCGGGATGGCATTGGGCTGGGCCAACGGCTCGCCGCCGGTCACACAGACATAACGCGGACGGTAGCTGGCCACTTGCTCCATGAGCGAGTCCAGGGTCTGGATGGTGCCGCCGCTGAAGGCGTATTCGCTGTCGCAGTAGCCGCAGCGCAAAGGGCAGCCGGTGAGGCGCACAAAAACGGTAGGCAAGCCTGCCGTGCGCGTTTCACCCTGCAAAGAGTAAAAGACTTCGGTGATGCGTAATGTGTCTTGCATAGGGGCCACGGGCGTAACGGCTAAACAGGCCATCCGCCTCCGTCAGGCACTTTTGTACACCCTGCGCTCGCAGAATCTACAGAAGCGTAATCAATACCGGAATTTCGGGTGCAAGATTCTAACGAAAAAAGCCGCGCAACGCGCGGCTTTCTTGAATCCGTGGTCAAGCTGACCGGCAATCAGAGACGCTGAAGGTCCCGCTGAGCCAGCTGAGCGGCCGAAGTACCCGGGTACTGGGCGACGACCTGCTGCAGAATGCCCTTGACCTTGTCGGTGTGACCCAGACGGCGTTCGACATCTGCCAGCTTGTAGAGCGAGTCAGGCACCTTGGCGTGCTTGGGGTACAGCTGGCTTACTTTGGCGAAAGCCTGGCCTGCGCCTTGAAGGTCGCCCTTGGCCAGATTCACTTCGCCCAACCAGTACTGGGCGTTACCCGCGTACTGGCTGTTTGGGTATTTGCGCAGGAACGCCGAGAACGCCTGGCTGGCCTTGTCGAAATCCTTGGCCTTGATCAGGTCGAAAGCAGCATCGTAATAGAGCTTTTCTTTCGCCGGATCGCCGGGTTCGGTGCTGGTCTGCGGTACTTGACCACCAGCGCCTGCGGCAGGTGCTGCGGGTGCTCCGCCGGCATTGATGCCGCCGTCGGAAGCTGAATTGTTGGCAGCTGGTGCGGCAGGTGCGCCGCCAGCTCCGATGCGGGAGTCCAGGTCCTTGTAACGATCCAGCGCTTCTTGCTTCATCTGCTGGATATCGTTCTGCTGGACTTCGACGATTCCGCGCAAGCGCGAAATTTCATCCTGCATTTGCTGCAACTGCATGAACAGCTGACCTTGCGCCGAAGGCTGGGTCGTAACCCCGCCTCCGGCGTAGGCGCCCGCCGTACCATAACCCGATGGCGGATAACTGCTGCCAGCGGAGCCAGAGTTGTCATCGACCACAGGAACCGCACCCATCGCTGCAAGAGGAAGGGTGAGAGCCAAAACGGTTAAAGCACGGCGGCACGTTCGCATGTCAAATTACTTACGCAGTTCGACGCGACGGTTTTGAGCCCAGGATTGCTCGTCGTTGCCGGTAGCAACTGGACGCTCTTCACCGTAGGAAACCAGTTCCAGCTGAGCTGGCGAAACGCCTTGCAGAACCAGGTAGCGTTGAACGGCTTTCGCACGACGCTCGCCCAGTGCCAGGTTGTATTCGCGAGTACCGCGTTCGTCGGTGTTGCCTTCCAGAACGACGCGAGCGCCGTTGGCTTTCAGGTCCTTGGCGTGAACGTCCAGAGCGCGCATGGCTTCTGGCTTCAGGTCAGAACTGTCGTATTCGAAGTAGAAAGTGGTGATTGCGCGCAGAGCAGCTTCTTCGCTCAGGGAGCCATCAACTGCACCAGTGTTGGCGCCGTAACCAGCGTTTGGATCGACAGCAGCGCCTTGACCGGCATTGTCGCCGCCCTTGGACGAGCAACCTACAGCTACAGCCATGGCCAGAGCCAGCGCAGCGAATTTACCAAACTTCAGCATTTCCATCGTGAAACTCCTAATGAACCCCAATTGTGTTAAGTACAACGTAAAGCGCCGCGTCAGTTCAGGTAAGGGGACCAGGAAGGTTCTCTGACTTCGCCTTGAGCGGTAGGAAGCGGGAGCCTTACGCGTCCATTGATGGACACGAGCATCAAGACTCCCCGGCCCTGCTGGCGGGTGGCGTAGATTACCATGGTGCCGTTGGGCGCAACAGTAGGTGACTCATCAAGGTTACTGTCTGTAAGGATTTTTACGCTACCGCGTTGCAAATCCTGAGCCGCTACCTTGAAGTTGGTGAAGCCATCCTGACGATGGATCATCACCAGCGTCTTTTCATCAGCCGACAACTTAGGGTTGGCGTTGTAGTTGCCGATGAATGTGACGCGTTCGGCACCACCACCGTTAATGCTCGTTTTATAGATCTGCGGCTTGCCGCCACGATCGGATGTGAAGTAAATGGTCGAGCCGTCTTTACCGAAGAAAGGTTCGGTATCGATGGACGAATCATTGGTGACCCGCGAAAGCTGACGCGAAGCCAGGTTCATCACATAAATTTCCGGGTTGCCGTCTTTGGACAGCACCATGGCCAGCTTGCTGCCGTCCGGAGACCAGGCAGGCGCGCCGTTCAGGCCTTCGAAGTTGGTGATCTGCTCACGACGGCCGGTGTCGATGTGCTGGACGAAGATGCGCGGACGCTTCTGTTCGAACGACACATAGGCGATGCGCTTGCCATCAGGCGCGAAACGCGGCGACAGAATCGGCTCGCGGGATTGCAGCAGGGTTACTGCGCGGGCACCGTCGTAGTCCGAGCGCTGCAGGGTGTAGCGCGTGTTGTTGCCACCGAAACGCTCGGCAGTGACGTACAGCATGCGCGTGGAGAACGCACCCTTGATGCCGGTCAGTTTTTCGAACGACTGGTCGGAGATGTAGTGCGCCATGTCACGCAGCTGGTCGGTGGTACCCGACACGTTGCCGGTCAGCACTTGCTGTTCGGTCGCCACGTTGAACAGTGCATACGAAACCTGCAGACGACCGCCCGATGGCACGATGTTGCCGACCATCACGTACTGGGCACCCAGCGCTTTCCAGTCACGGAAGATGACTTCGCTGGCCTGGCTCGGCTGGCTGATCATGTTTTCCTTTGGAATAGGCGAGTAGTAGCCCGAGTTCAGCAGGTCATTGCTGATGATCTGGGCCATGTCTTCAGGCAATACACTACCGCCCTGCAAGCCGAAAGGCACGACTGCGATAGGCGTGGCACGGTCACTGCCGCTTGTGACCAGAATGTTCTTTTCGTCGGCAGCGGCGAAACCCGCTGCGCAACAAAGAACGACAAGCAATCCTCGAAGAAGGTTAATCACAAGGCTAGATCCTCAGGTGTGAATGTCATCTTGAATGAACGATAAGGTGCGAAATCCGAAGGTTTCAGCCCCTGCATCTCTGTCAAACGACCAATATTCTTGACCGCCGCTACCGCCGAACTGTCAAAAGGTCCATCGCCGCTGGACTTGCTCACGCTTACCGAAGTAATGGTGCCGTCCGGCAACATGCTGATCTGCAGCACGACCGCCATGCCCTTGCGTGCTGAAGGCGGACGAGCCCAACCTTCGGAAGCGCGAGAACGAATCAGGTCGTCGAAGTTACCAGCAACCTCGTCGCCACGCTCATCGGCCAGCGCCTGTTGGCGTTCCGGCTTGTCGGAGAGCAGGTCGGCCAGTGCTTGCGCCTTCTTCTCTTCCGCCGATTTGCGGGCAGCATCCTGGGCCTTCTTCTTGGCGTCGTCAGCAGCCTTTTTCTTGGCATCCTCAGCCGCTTTTTTCTTCGCGTCTTCGGCAGCCTTTTTCTTCGCGTCTTCAGCCGCCTGCTTCTTGGCATCCTCGGCAGCCTGTTTCTTGGCTTCCTCGGCGGCCGCGCGCTTGGCGTCTTCCTCGGCTTTTTTCTTGGCGTCGTCCTCAGCCTTCTTCTTGGCTATATCAGCCAATTGTTTCTCTTCGGCGGCTTTCTTGGCATCTTCCGCCTTCTTGGCTTCGGCTTTCTTCGCGTCGTCGGCCTTTTTCGCCTCTTCCGCTTTCTTCGCTTCCTCAGCCTTCTGTTCTTCGGCCTTTTGAGCGGCATCGGCTTTCTTTTGTTCCGCCGCCTTTATCGCCTCTTGCTCGACTTTCTTCTGTTCCATCTGCTCGACTTCAGTCTGTCGCGCAGCGGACTTCTTGGCCTCGCCAGCCAGCTTCTGGTTGGTCTGGGTGGTTGCCTGGCTCTTGGACTTCAACTGATAGAGCGTTGCCTGGACGATGGGCCTTGCTTCAGGCAGCTCCGGTGTCATGGCAAAACTGACGAACAGCAGACCAAAAATCAGGACGTGCAGAGCCACGGCCCAGACAGACGGCCAGAAGTAGCTTTCCGAGGCTGACGGCTCTCGAATCGGCTGCATCAGGGCGCCTCGGTAATCAGACCAACGTTCCCGACCCCGGCCTTCTGCAATCCGCCCATCGTGCCCATCACGGCGCCGTAATCAACGGATTTGTCGCCACGAATGAACACCTGGGTCTGCTTGCCGGCTTCGCGACCGGCGGCAATGATCTTGGTCACGGCGCTGGTCAGCTGAGGCAGGGTCATGGCCTTGTCCATCTGCTTGTCGGTATCGACTTCACTGCCAAGGTTCCAGTAGTAGGTCTTGTCAGCCTTGATCGAAATGGTCAGGACCTGATTGTTGTTGTCCTGCGGCAAGGCCTCGCTGGAGACCTTGGGCAGATCGACTTTCACGCCCTGGTTAATCATTGGCGCGGTCACCATGAAGATGACCAGCAGTACCAGCATCACGTCGATGTACGGCACCACGTTCATTTCGGCGACCGGCTTGCGTTTGCCGCGTCGGCCGCGAGCGATTAAAGCCATTGGGAAATACCTGCTCAGTCTTCGCTGGTGTGCACTTTACGGTGCAGGATCGCCTGGAATTCGTCGGCGAATGTGTAGTAACGGCCAATCAGGTTCTCGCCGCGGGCGGAGAAACGGTTGTAGGCAATTACAGCCGGGATTGCGGCGAACAGACCGATGGCGGTCGCGATCAGTGCTTCGGCGATACCCGGCGCCACGGTAGCCAGGGTGGCCTGCTGTGCAGTGGCCAGGCCGCGGAAGGAGTTCATGATCCCCCACACGGTACCGAACAGACCGACGTACGGGCTGGTGGAACCGACGGTGGCCAGAAACGGCAGGCTCTGCTCGAGCTTCTCTTCCTCGCGGGAGATGGCCACGCGCATGGCACGGGCCACGCCTTCCATCACGGCATCAGGGTCGACGCCCGGTTGCTGACGCAGACGGGAGAATTCCTTGAAGCCGGCACGGAAGATCTGCTCGACGCCGGAATCCGGGTCTGGGTTGCTGCCCGCCTGACGATACAGCTTGGACAGGTCGATGCCCGACCAGAAGCGTTCCTCGAAGGTGTCCAGCGCACGACGGCCGGCACGCAGCATGGAGCTGCGCTGAAAAATCATGATCCACGAAGTGACCGATGCGGCCACCAGGATCAGCATCACCAACTGAACGACCACGCTGGCATTGCTGACCAAACTCCACATGGAGGTATGGTCGACGACGTTAGCTTCCACGCTGTATCTCCTGCTCTGAATGTGTACCCGCGCCACTCTGGCCGGCAAGGGCCGCGCGCAGAGTTTCGGGAATGGCCCGGGGTCTGAAACTGTCGGCGCGTACGCACGCCACCAAAAACTGCCCTTCGCAGAGCAGTACATTATCCGCAGCCCGCCTGACGCTTTGCTGAAAGCGCAGGCTGACGCGGTTCAATTCGATCACTTCGGCGCTGACCAGCAGCTCATCGTCCAGCCGCGCCGGGCTGTGATACCGCGCCTCACTGGAATGCACGACAAACAACAGGTTCTCGTCCCCGGCCAGCGCAGACTGGGCGAAGCCCAATTCCCGCAGACGCTCGGTTCGAGCCCGTTCCATGAATTTCAGATAATTGACGTAGTAGACGACGCCGCCAGCATCAGTGTCCTCGTAATAAACGCGACAGCGATGTGCGAACGACTGAGCCCCGTTTTGCGCGCGCATACTCTAGTGCTTACTCCTCAGGTTGCCAATCCGGCCAGGCAACTGTTTTTCATGGTTTTTACCACAACATTGGCATCACTTTGCCGTGACTGCCCGTCAGACCACCAAACGCCTGAATAAATCAGTCGAGCCCGAATTTATTCGTCGGTATCGTCAAGCGGCTCGCCCTGCCCTGCCCGCTCGCCCATTCGCGAGGGAATGTTCAGGCCAAAGTGCAGGTAGGCATGGCGCGTGACCATGCGCCCACGTGGCGTGCGCATCATATAACCTTGTTGAATCAGGTACGGCTCCAGCACGTCCTCGATGGTGTGGCGCTCCTCGCTGATCGCTGCAGCCAGGTTGTCGACACCCACCGGGCCACCGTCGAACTTCTCGATCATGGTCAATAGCAGACGCCGGTCCTGGTGATCGAACCCGCGCTCGTCGACATCCAGCAGGTTCAACGCCTGATCGGCGATGGCCTTGGTGATCTGGCCCTTACCACGCACCTCGGCAAAATCCCGCACCCGACGCAGCAGACGGTTGGCGATTCGTGGCGTACCACGTGCACGACGGGCAATCTCGAATGCGCCTTCGTCCTCGATCGGCAAACCCAGAATCCCTGCCGAGCGGGACACGATGGTTGCCAGGTCAGCGATGCTGTAGAACTCAAGACGCTGCACGATACCGAAGCGGTCACGCAGAGGATTGGTCAGCATGCCGGCGCGGGTTGTCGCGCCCACCAGGGTAAACGGAGGCAGATCGAGCTTGATCGAGCGCGCCGCCGGGCCTTCGCCGATCATGATGTCGAGCTGGAAATCTTCCATTGCCGGATAAAGCACTTCCTCGACAATCGGCGACAGGCGGTGGATTTCGTCGATGAACAGTACGTCGTGCGGCTCGAGGTTGGTCAGGATCGCGGCCAGATCCCCCGGGCGCTCCAGCACGGGGCCCGAGGTGCTCTTGATGGAAACGGACATTTCCTGGGCAATGATGTTGGCCAGGGTGGTTTTACCAAGGCCGGGCGGGCCGAAGATCAGCGTGTGGTCCAGCGCTTCGTTGCGTCCGCGGGCAGCCTGGATGAACAGCTCCATCTGCTCGCGAACGGTCGGCTGGCCGATGTAGTCGGCAAGGCTCAGCGGGCGAATGGCCCGGTCCAGTTGCTCGTCTCGGTCGCGCCCGGTGGCGGCGATCAGGCGGTCGGCTTCGATCACTTACAGCATCCCCTTGAGTGCGCGGCGAATCAGGTCTTCGCTGCTCAGGTTCTTGTCTTTGATGGCGGTGACCGCCTTGCTGGCTTCCTGCGGCTTGTAGCCCAGGGAGATCAGCGCGCTGACCGCATCGGATTCGGCCGTCGCCACCGGCAGCGGAGCACCCGGGCCGTCGGAAACCAGCGCAAAAGTACCCGGCAACGCGTCCCAGGCCTTGAAACGGTCCTTGAGCTCGACCAGCAGACGCTCGGCAGTCTTCTTGCCAACGCCTGGCACACGGGTCAGCGCTGAGGTGTCCTGAGCCTGAACACAACGCACCAGCTCATCAACCTCAAGCGTGGACATCAACGCCAGCGCCAGCTTGGGGCCAACGCCATTGAGGCGGATCAGCTCGCGAAACATCTCGCGGTCACGCTTTTCATAGAAGCCGAACAGCAGGTGCGCGTCCTCGCGAACCACCAGATGGGTGTGCAACGTCACCGTCTCACCAACATGAGGCAGACGATAAAGGGTGGTCATGGGCACTTCGACCTCATACCCCACGCCGTTGACATCCAGCACCAGGTGCGGCGGCTGTTTCTCGACCAACGCCCCGCGTAAACGTCCAATCACGTATCAGATCCTTTCCGGTAACCCGTCACTGCCAGAGACAGGGTGAACCCTGGCCGCCATCTTTGCAGGACTCGTGTGAGCTGCAAGTAAAAATTCATGAGCGAATGATGCTATCAGAGCCGCAAGCGCCCACCACGGCTACGCGCGGTATTCAGGCCATGGGGAATCAGGCTGGAACGCGTATGAGCATGGCACAATGCGATCGCCAGTGCGTCAGAGGCGTCCACCTGAGGCTTCTTGGTCAACTTGAGCAGGTGCATGACCATCATCATCACCTGATCCTTGTTCGCGCCACCTGTCCCGGCCACCGCCTGTTTGACTTGGGTCGCGGTGTATTCGGCGATCTCCAGGCTTTCTTCGGCGCAGGCCACGATCGCAGCCCCCCGCGCCTGTCCCAGCTTGAGCGCCGAGTCGGCGTTGCGCGCCATGAACACCTTTTCGATGCCCATGGTCACCGGCCCGTAGGTCTGGACCACCTCGCGCACGCCGCGATAGACGATCTGCAGCCGCTCATGCAGCAGACCGCTGCCGGTGCGGATGCAGCCCGAGGCCACGTATTCGCACCCGCGCCCAGTGTCACGCACCACACCGAAACCGGTGATTCGCGAGCCTGGGTCGATACCTAGAATAAGAGTCATAACGCCTGCAGCTTGAAGAGTGACGCGCACAATTGCACGCAGCTTAAAGGCAGAAGCCGGAGGCCGACAGCGCTGATTGAGTCAGCGCCCCGTGCCTCCGGCCTCAAGTCCAGACAAAGGTGACGGTCAGCCAAGCTGCTCCATCACCTCGTCAGGGATTTCCGCGTTGGAGTAGACGTTCTGCACATCGTCCAGATCCTCGAGCATGTCGATCAGCTTGAGCACCTTCTCGGCCATTTCGAGGTCCAGCACTGCGCTGGTGGTCGGCTGCATCACGATCTCGGCGTCTGCAGCCTTGAAACCGGCCGCTTCCAGCGCGTTGCGAACGGCGTAGAAACCGGCGAACGAGGTGAACACGTCGATCGAGCCGTCTTCATGGGTGACCACGTCGTCGGCATCAGCCTCCATCGCCGCTTCCATCAGTGCGTCTTCGTCGACGCCCGACGCGAAGGAGATCTGCCCCTTGCGCTCGAACAGATAGGAAACCGAACCGTCCGTGCCCAGATTGCCGCCGCACTTGCTGAACGCATGGCGCACGGCCGCAGCGGTGCGGTTGCGGTTGTCGGTCATGGTTTCGACCATGACGGCCACGCCTCCTGGACCGTAGCCTTCGTAACCCAGCTCGACCATGTCGTCGGCATCGGCGGCGCCAGCACCACGGGCGATGGCGCGATCGATGATATCGCGGCTCATGTTGGCGCCCAGCGCCTTGTCCTGCGCCAGGCGCAGACGCGGGTTGGACGCCGGATCGCCACCGCCCTGTCGGGCAGCGACGGTCAGCTCACGAATCCACTTGGTGAAGATCTTGCCTTTCTTGGCATCCTGACGCTCTTTGCGGTGCTTGATGTTCGCCCACTTGGAATGACCAGCCATAACACGCTCCAAACCTTGAAACACGCACGCACCTGCCGATCGCTCGAACAGGGACGCTTCACTCGAATTCTTGCCCGACTCGGGCGTAGGAATCCGGGTGGACTCTCGCAGGAATCCACCCGGTCCTGTGTCTTACTCGGCCTTCGGCGCTTCGCGCAGGCGGATGTGCAGCTCGCGCAGCGCCTTGGCGTCGACCACACCCGGCGCCTGCGTCATGACGTCGGCAGCGCTCTGGGTTTTCGGGAAGGCGATGACTTCACGAATCGACTGGGCGCCGGTCATCAGCATCACCAGACGATCCAGACCGAACGCCAGACCACCGTGCGGCGGAGCACCGTACTTCAGCGCGTCGAGCAGGAAGCCGAACTTCTCCTGCTGCTCGTCTTCGGCGATGCCCAGCAGACGGAAGACCGCCTGTTGCATTTCCTTGCGGTGGATACGGATCGAACCGCCACCCAGCTCGGTGCCGTTGAGCACCATGTCGTAGGCACGGGACAGCGCGGCGGCCGGGTTGGCTTCCAGTTCTTCCGGGGTGCACTTGGGCGCGGTGAACGGGTGGTGCAGCGCGCTGAAGCTGCCGTCGTCGTTTTCTTCGAACATCGGGAAGTCGACGACCCACATCGGCGCCCACTCGCAGGTCAGCAGGTTCAGGTCGTGACCCAGCTTGATACGCAGGGCGCCCAGCGCCTCGCTGACGATCTTGAACTTGTCGGCACCGAAGAACACGATGTCGCCGTCGACCGCACCAACGCGATCCAGGATCACGTTCAGGTTGGCTTCAGGGATGTTCTTGACGATTGGCGACTGCAGGCCTTCGACGCCCTTTGCACGCTCGTTGACCTTGATGTACGCCAGACCACGTGCGCCGTAGATGCCGACGAACTTGGTGTAGTCGTCGATCTTGCTGCGCGGCATGCTCGCGCCGCCCGGAACGCGCAGGGCGGTCACGCGGCATTTCGGATCGTTGGCCGGGCCGCTGAAGACCTTGAATTCGACTTCCTTGAGCTGGTCGGCAACGTCCACCAGTTCCAGCGGGTTGCGCAGGTCAGGCTTGTCGGAACCGTAGCGGCGCATGGCCTCTTCGAAGGTCATGTGCGGGAATTCGCCGAACTCCAGGTCCAGCACTTCCTTGAACAGCTTGCGAATCATGCCCTCGGTCAGGCCCATGATGTCTTTTTCGTCGAGGAAGCTGGTCTCGATGTCGATCTGGGTGAATTCAGGCTGACGGTCGGCACGCAGGTCTTCGTCGCGGAAGCACTTGGCGATCTGGTAGTAACGGTCGAAGCCGGCGACCATCAGCAGCTGCTTGAACAGCTGAGGCGATTGCGGCAGGGCGAAGAAACTGCCAGCGTGGGTACGGCTCGGCACCAGATAGTCACGCGCGCCTTCAGGCGTGGCGCGGGTCAGGATCGGGGTTTCGACGTCCAGGAAGCCGTTGCCATCCAGGAAACCACGGATGCTGGTGGTGATGCGCGAACGCAGACGCAGCTTCTCGGCCATTTCCGGGCGACGCAGGTCGATGAAGCGATAGCGCAGGCGAGTCTCTTCACCGACATCGGAGTATTCGTTGAGCGGGAACGGCGGGGTTTCCGACTCGTTCAGCACTTCCAGCTCGTAGCCCAGCACTTCGATGGCGCCAGAGGCCATGTTCGGGTTGACCGCACCGGCCGGACGCGCGCGCACCTTGCCGGTCAGCTTGACCACGTATTCGCTGCGCACGCGGTCGGCGATGGCGAAGGTGTCGGCGCGATCAGGATCGAACACCACCTGAGCCAGGCCCTCACGATCGCGGATGTCGAGGAAAATCACCCCCCCGTGGTCGCGACGGCGGTGGACCCATCCGCAAAGGGTAATTTCCTGACCTTCCAGGCTTTCGTTCAGTTGGCCGCAATAATGGCTGCGCATCATGGTCGTGTGTTCACTTCTCGTAATTCGGAATTCGGTGGAGCTCTCGCCCGTCGCCAGAGCGCAATGGTGCAGGAGCCTTGGCATGCAGTTCAACCCGACGGTCAGATTCTGCCTTCCATAGTGAGGCGGGGGATTATATAGGGTTAATCAAGGCTGTGCAGCCGCACCGGCCTCTGGAATGAAGAAGTCGCCCGCAACGGGCTTCGTTGCCGGGCGACTGTCGTCGGTTGCGGGGCCGCAGTGCGCGTCCCAGCGGAATCTAGGGTCTTGCCGGGATCACGCAGGCGACAGCTGCAAGCCGTCGGCTTCCAGCAGGTGTGTCACGCACACCACGCGAATCAAGCCACTGAAATTTTTCACACCGCCGTAGCGCAGATGAACCTCCCGATCGACATACGACAGAACAGCATTGATCGAGCAGCTGTTGCAACTTGCGATCTCGGAGAGGATGTTCCAGTAAACCCCTTCCAGGCGCAAACACGTTGCCAGCCCGCTGAGCCTCACCGAGCGCGCTTGTGGTTGTGCTAGATCCATGTTGAAGCTTTCGACAAATGGAACATGCTGAACCTTGAGACATCGATGCGCATCTCTGATCCCCCGTGTGGCATTTTGACTCATGACAGTTCTCCTTCAAGTTGCCGGAGCACGACAACTGAAACATTTGAAAATCAAATAAACAGCCCGTGTATCAAGCCCTATTCACCTGGGTGAAACCAGCAGAAACAGGGCGTTCAGGCCGTAGGAGAACACCTCAAATGCGGGACGAATTACGAGAGATGAGCGCGGAAAATGCTCAATCCAAAAACGGGTGGTAAATATGTATTTTTTATTAGCCTGGAACAGATAAAGAACTGCACCACGAACACGAAAGTTCCACCGTAATCACGTGAGGAAAATCGTTTCAGCCAAACAGATTACATCAAGAACTGGAAAAAGAAGGGGTTTGCAGGAAGCAAACAGCGCAGACTTTCACGGCACTCAGGCAAAGCCGAGTGGGCAGCAACGCTGCCACCCACTCACGCAATCACTTGCCTTCGAGCATCGCGCGCAGCATCCACGCGGTCTTTTCATGCACCTGCATGCGCTGGGTCAGCAGGTCGGCGGTCGGCTCGTCACTGACTTTGTCCAGCAACGGGAAGATGCCGCGAGCGGTGCGGGTCACTGCTTCCTGCCCCTGAACCAGCGAGCGGATCATGTCTTCGGCAGCAGGCACGCCTTCTTCTTCCTTGATTGAGGACAGACGGGCATACGTCGAATAGGTGCCCGGCGCCGGGAAGCCCAGCGCGCGGATACGCTCGGCGATCGAGTCGACCGCCAGCGCAAGCTCGGTGTACTGCTCTTCGAACATCAGGTGCAAGGTGCGAAACATCGGCCCGGTCACGTTCCAGTGGAAGTTGTGGGTTTTCAGGTACAGCACATAGGTATCTGCCAGCAGATGAGAAAGGCCGTCCACGATGGACTTGCGATCTTCTTCGCTGATACCGATATCGATTGCCATGTTTCGTCCTCTTTATATGATGATGTTTCTATTAATGATCGCCCAACACTCTAGCAAGCCGTAACCCGCCACGCAGCCATCCCTGCGTATGACACCCGCACCGCCCTGCGTCCGCCCCCCCCCCCGTGAACCAGAGCCCTCACGAGCATAATCACAGGCGCTCGAACAGACCATAACGCTTGTGCGATTGTAAAAATACGGCAGACAGCTCTGGGACAAGCCTTCTGACCCGGCTTGCGAAGATGTGACGAATTGCCATCATCGCCTTCGATCAACCGGGCTAAGCGCTTGATTTGAGTAGATCTCACCTTTGCTGTTAAATACGGTTGTGTGCTGTCGACAAGCCCTTTGGCTGTAGCGCACAGGCTGATTCAACGCTCGTGCATCACGCCTTCCTTTTGTTCTGAAGCGTACCGAACGTTGTCAGTTGTTTCCTTCTTGTTCCATCTTAAATGTGAGTCATCGAAATGTTGAAAATAGTCCACCTGCTAATGGGCGCAGCCGCCCTGCTGCTGTCATTCATACCCAGCCTGGGTAGCGACGCCTCGTCGTCCTACCTGTCCCAACCGAATGCGCTTTACCTGGCATTCATCGGCCTGATCAACCTGGCGTATGCGCCAGTCATTCCGTACTGGAACAAAGGGCCGCGTCATCAACTGCAAAATCTGGTCAGTGCGTTGCTGGTGCTGGCTGTCGTGCTGCAAGTGCTCACCCTCCTTGTCCCGCTGGAAGCCCTCGCCGGCCAACCGGCCGTGCTGGTCAGCCTGCTGGCGGTGGTGATCGCTGTCGCCGTGCACCTGGCCGTCAGCTTCTACAAGTCCTCTCCTTCGTCAGCCCCTGTGCAACACGAACCGGGTCAGCGCGATACGGGCACCGTGAAGTGGTTCAACACGTCCAAGGGCTTCGGCTTCATTTCCCGCGATTCGGGTGACGATATTTTCGTGCACTTTCGCGCCATTCGCGGCGAAGGCCATCGTGTACTGGTCGAAGGCCAGCGCGTAGAGTTCTCGGTGATGAATCGTGACAAGGGCCTGCAGGCCGAAGATGTGATCGCCGCGCTCCCGCGCCGCTGATCGCAAGCAAAAAAAACCGCGCCTGATGCGCGGTTTTTTATGGGTGCCACTTTAATAGTGCGGTGGCGGCGCTTCATCCTCGGAAATCCCGAACTGCCCCACGATTTCTTCCTGGCGCTTGATCAGTGCAGCAATCTGCAGTTGCAACAGCTCGACGCTGCGCTGCTGTGCGACCAGTACATCATTGAGCGCCTGAATGGTGTCGTCCTGGAACGCCAGACGCGTTTCCAGCTCCATCACCCGATCATCCAGATTCATGCTCAGGCCTCCAGGAAGTTGAAATCGTCAGTAAGCACCGTCTTGAGTCGAGCAACGACCTCGGCGACCTGATCCTGAGCATACGGCACCGCAGGATGCTTGCCCCAGACCGGCGCAGGCCAGGCCGGATCACCCTTGTGGCGAACGATGACATGCATATGCAACTGGCTGACGACGTTGCCCAGGGCGGCGACGTTCATTTTATCCGCCTGAAACAGTTGCCCAAGCACTTTGGACAGCAGGTTCGTCTCTCTCCACAACTGTGCCTGATCCGCCTCGGACAATTGGAAGACCTCGCTGATATCCGCCCTGCGCGGAACCAGGATAAACCATGGATACTGCGAGTCATTGGACAGTAACAGCCGGCACAAAGGAAAGTCGCCTACTGGCAAAGTGTCATTTAACAAACGCTGATCCAAAACGAACACGCATTAACTCCTGATCGCGGGGTTAAGTTTTCGACGCTTCACGCTCGCCAAAAAACTCTTTGATTAGGCCGAGCAGGATACTCGGGAATACAACGGGAATCACGTCCAGCCTTCATTTTGCGCACAGTTTGCGCAACAGCTGTTGAATCTGGAGCAGCAGCACGCCTGCATTCGAGCCCCGGATGCTCGCACTGACATGACGCAGCGCCATGACCACCCAAGAAGATGAAAATACATCTCATTAACTGAGTTTTACCAATAACATCAATGAGTTGATCTCACTGCTATCGACGTCCAGCAGCATGTCATAGCGGCGTGCCATTTTTTGTCAGTAATGGCCGTGCCATTTTCAAGCGGTGACAGAGGCAAATGCACCAAAACGACTCACTCCCGTGACGCTTGCTACAACACCTATCCGCCTTTTACTCACTCGCCGACGGTAACAGGTAACGCCAGTGACATTTTTGAGCGGTAACCTGATTTTAAACAGCGCTTAACGGCTTTTTTTCTTGAATTTTTTTACCTTTAAAATCAATAGCTTGCATTGCAAACCAGAAGTCAGCCGACACATTTCCACATTTTTTTCAGATTCCCGGGAACTTTGTGCACGGTTGTTGCTTTGTCACACACAGGGTCGAAAAGCGCGGATCTGTGGTCTACGCTGCGACCGATAAGAAAAAATGGCGAGCAAGCTCCTGGGGGCGTTCGGGTTGACAGGGTTCTCATCACTGCGGGTGCGGGCCCTGGCTATCGAAAAGTACTGCGGTAGTTGTACGTCTGATGGATATGGAGCTGTTCAATTACGACCTGGACAGAGCAAATTGCGACAGGGCCGTAAAGAAATCGAAAGGATGGGTGCGTAACTATCGCCAATAATGTCAGCGTGCTATAAGTTTCGCCGACACCAAAAAGAAAGAAGCCGGCCAGATAAAAAAACAGGTGGACGGCAGTACTCTTCTTAAAACCAAAGGAGCAAAGTCACGATGAGAGTGATGAAGTGGAGCGCAATCGCACTGGCAGTAACTGCAGCCAGTACCCAATTGGCATCGGCTGCGGCATTCGTAAGCGATCAGTCCGAAGCAACTGGTTTTGTTGAAGGCAGCAAGCTGGATCTGAAAGCTCGCAACTACTATTACAACCGTGACAAGAAAGCCGGTGCAGTCGACGATAAAGACTGGACCCAGG
Source organism: Pseudomonas sp. 2 (assembly GCF_056627435.1). NCBI lineage: Bacteria > Pseudomonadati > Pseudomonadota > Gammaproteobacteria > Pseudomonadales > Pseudomonadaceae > Pseudomonas > Pseudomonas sp. 2. The sequence goes on along the minus strand of NZ_JBWXNG010000003.1, from coordinate 417,183 downwards.
GCTTCTGGGGTGTGTTCAGCTCCGGCTACACCCAAGGTCTCATCGGTGTGGGTGTCGATGCATTCGGTTACGCCGGCTTCAAGCTCGACGGTTCCGACAAGTACTCAGGTTCCGGCAACCTGGTCACCGACAGCCAGGGCCGCAACGAAGACAGCTTCGGCAAGGCCGGTGGTGCTGTTAAGTTCCGCGTTTCGAAAACCGAACTGAAAATCGGCGACATGCAGCCACAGAACCCTGTGTTCGCAGTCGGCGGTTCCCGTCTGTTGCCACAAACCGCAACCGGCGTGACCTTGCAGAGCAGCGAGATCAAAGGTCTGGACCTGGAAGCAGGTCGCTTCACTTCCGGCACCAGCCAGGACGAAACCAACCGTGACGGTGACATCTGGGCTACCTACGCTGGCGTGACCTCCAAATCCTCCACCTATGGCGGCGGCAAGTACTCCATCACTGACGATCTGGGCGTAGGTTTCTACTACAACAAGCTCGAAGACGTGTGGAACCAGTACTACGGCAACGTGAACTACACCCTGCCACTGGGCGGCGACCAGTCGTTGGCATTCGACGTCAACTACTACAACACTCAGGACACCGGCAGCAAGAAAGCGGGCGACATCAGCAACAACACCTACTCGCTGTCGGCTGCTTACTCGTTCCTGGCCGCACACACCCTGACCCTGGCTTTCCAGAAGGTCAACGGTGACACGCCATTCGACTACATCGGTATCGGCGACAACAACCGCGGTGGCGACTCGATCTTCCTGGCCAACTCCATCCAGTACTCTGACTTCAACGGTCCTGGCGAGAAATCCTGGCAGGCTCGCTACGACCTGAACATGGCTCCGTATGGCGTTCCTGGTCTGAGCTTCATGACCCGTTACATCAGCGGTACCGACATCGACGGCACCCACACTCCATCGAACAGCACCTACACCGGTCTGTACGGTGCTGACGGCAGCCACCACGAGACCAACCTTGAAGCCAAATACGTCGTCCAGACCGGTCCTGCAAAAGACCTGTCGTTCCGTATTCGTCAAGCCTGGCACCGTGCCAACACCGATCAGGGCGAAGGCGATGTCAACGAGTTCCGTCTGATCGTCGACTACCCGATTTCGGTTCTGTAATCGCGCTGTCTAACACTCGTTACTGAAAAGCCCGGCCTTGTGCCGGGCTTTTTCATGCCTGCAATATCCGAAATCCGACAGACTGTAGCGCCCGCCCGCCCTGTACTCGACCGTATCACCCCCGTACAATGCCAGGTCATTTCCCAGTCATAGCAACCGACAACGGCCGACCATGCGTACCAGTCAATATTTGCTTGCCACCCAAAAAGAAACGCCAAACGATGCGGTCGTGATCAGCCATCAGCTGATGCTGCGTGCCGGCATGATCCGCAAACTCGCGTCGGGCCTCTACACCTGGCTGCCGATGGGCCTGCGCGTATTGCGCAAGGTCGAGAACGTCGTGCGCGAGGAAATGGACGCGGCCGGCGCGCTGGAAGTCTTGATGCCCGGCATTCAGCCGGCCGAGCTGTGGCAGGAATCGGGCCGCTGGGAACAGTACGGGCCTGAACTGCTGCGCCTGAAGGATCGCCACGATCGCGACTTCTGCGCAGGCCCGACCCACGAAGAGGTCATCACGGATCTCGCCCGTAACGAGTTGAGCAGCTATAAACAGCTGCCGATCAACATGTACCAGATCCAGACCAAGTTCCGTGACGAGATCCGTCCACGCTTCGGTCTGATGCGCGGCCGTGAGTTCATCATGAAGGACGCCTACTCCTTCCATGCGACCCAGGATTCCTTGCAGGAAACCTACGACCGCATGCACCAGGCGTACTGCAACGTCTTCACCCGCCTGGGCCTGAACTTCCGCCCTGTGGTCGCGGACAACGGTTCGATCGGTGGCGCCGGCTCCCACGAGTTCCACGTACTGGCCGCCTCGGGCGAGGACGATATCGTGTTCAGCGATACTTCCGACTACGCCGCCAACATCGAGAAGGCCGAAGCCGTTCCACGGGAAAAATCCCGCGCCGCGGCGACCGAAGAGCTGCGCCTGGTCGACACCCCTGACGCCAAGACCATCGCCGCGCTGGTCGAGCAGTTCGGCCTGGCCATCGAGAAAACCGTCAAGACGCTGGTGGTGCACGCTGCCGAAGAAGGCAAGCTGATCGCGCTGATCATTCGTGGCGACCACGAGCTCAACGAAATCAAGGCCTCCAACCATCCGCTGGTGGCCAGCCCACTGGTCATGGCCAGCGAAGCCGAACTGCGTGCCGCCATTGGCGCTGGCGCAGGCTCCCTGGGCCCGCTGAACCTGCCGCTGCCTTGCATCATCGACCGCTCCGTCGAGCTGATGAGCGACTTCGGCATCGGCGCCAACATCGATGACAAGCACTACTTCGGCGTCAACTGGGAGCGTGACCTGCCAGTGCCTGAAGTGGCTGACCTGCGCAACGTTGTCGAAGGCGACCCAAGCCCGGACGGCCAGGGTACCGTGGTGATCAAGCGCGGCATCGAGGTCGGTCACATCTTCCAGTTGGGCACCAAGTACAGCGACGCGATGAAGTGCCAGGTGCTGGGCGAGAACGGCAAGCCGGTCACCCTGACCATGGGTTGCTACGGCATTGGCGTTTCCCGCGTGGTGGCGGCGGCCATCGAGCAGAACTACGACGACAACGGCATCATCTGGAGCGACGCCCTGGCGCCGTTCCAGATCGCCCTGGTACCGCTGCGTTACGAGACCGACGCCGTGCGCGAGGCCACCGACAAACTGTACGCAGAGCTGACTGCCGCCGGTTTCGACGTGCTGCTGGACGACCGTGACAAGAAGACCAGCCCGGGCATCAAGTTCGCGGACATGGAACTGATCGGCATCCCGCACCGCATCGTGGTCAGTGACCGCGGCCTGGCTGAAGGCACCCTGGAATACAAGAGCCGCACCGAGAGCGAGGCCCAGGCCTTGCCAGTGGCCGATGTAGTGTCCTTCATCAAGGGCCGGATCAAGCGCTGAGTCGAGGGTGCGCCCGCCACACGCAGGCGCACCTTCACTTTGATCGCAGTCCGGCTTGCCCAGGCGAGTCCGCCAAACCTGCAAACAGAGATCTCATGTCAAAGCGAAGTCCCCTCGCAGGCGCCGTGTTGTGCGGCACGCTGCTCGTCAGCGGTTGCGCCAACCATCTGTCTCAACGCAGCGAGCACGAAGAACGCGTCGAGCGCAAATTGCTCGATCACAGTTTCCAGATCGACGTCGGCGAGCCCAAGACGCTCGAATTGCCGCAACGTCGTGTCCGTATCCACGAGCTGAAGACATTCGACATCACCGAATTCGAAGTCACTCGTCACTACGACCGCTATACCCCCTATCAACCCTGGCGCGAGATCTACGAGATCCCGCTGGGTGCCGTGGCCATCGTCGCCGGTGTCGGCGCCAACGTGGTCAATGTGCTGACCTTTGGCAGCCTGCCCGACAGCGTGACCAAGGACTGGCTCAGCTACGGCATCGCCGGCATCAACCCGTTCATGAACGCCCCGTCCCACGGCCGGGCGCAACAGAATCTGGCGAGCATCGATGAAGTGCAGCGCGACCATCGCGTCGAGCACACCAGCCTGCCGTGGAGCGAAAGCCCGGTGCAGGTCAAGGCCGGCAAGGACACCAACGAGCTAAACACCGACCGCAATGGCGTGCTGCGCCTCAACCTGCTGGACAGCCCGTTTGCCGAGCAGGACCTGAGCCACATCACCCAGCTGAACATCAAGGTCGAGGACGAACAGACCAACGTGCAGGCCAGCACCAGCCTGCCACTGAGCAAGTCCTTGCGCGGCAAGCTGATCGAAGCACACGACCTGATCTACGACGACCTGGAAGACGACGAGGTCAGCCAGTGGGTGCACCGGGTCAAGCGCCTGTCGGAACTGGGCCTGGAAGAAGAAGCCAGTGACCTGGAGCAGTCGCTGATCGAAATGACCCGCAACGATCCACAGCTGCAGCACGAGTTTCTGCGCGCGCTGGCCAAGGATGCAGGTCGACTGGTGGCGGTTCCCGTCGGCAGCGAATGACGCCCGTCAGTTGAACAATTGAAGCTGTTCGTGTGCGGCGTGCAGGTCATGCAGCCGCACACCAATCCCCAAAAGCCGCACCGGCTTGCTGCCCCGTGCGAACGCCTGCGTCAGCAGCTGCTCGTAACTTTCCAGATCCCGCCCTGCCCCGGCCTGCTCCAGCGTGGTCTGGGTGAAATCATGAAACTTCACTTTCACGAACGGCTTGCCTGGCCGGTACAGGGTATCGATTCGCGCAATACGGCCGTTGAGGCTTTCCAGCAGCTCGGGCAACCGCGCCAGGCAACTGGCCAGATCCGGCAAATCCGTGTCGTAGGTATTCTCGACACTCACCGATTGGCGACGGCTGTCGTTCTGCACCGGACGTTCGTCGATGCCATGGGCCAGGTTCCACAGCCGCTCGCCGAACGAGCCAAACTCGCGCGCCAGCGCCAACTTGCTCCAGCTTCGCAGGTCCAGACAACTGAGAATCCCCAGCCGACCGAGCTTGTCGGCCGTCACCTTGCCCACGCCGTGCAGCTTGGACACCGGCAGCTCCGCCACAAAATCCTCGACCTGATCCGGGGTGACCACGAACAGCCCGTTGGGCTTGCGCCAGTCGCTGGCGATCTTGGCCAGAAACTTGTTCGGCGCAACACCGGCCGACACCGTGATGTGCAACTGATTGGAGACTCGCCGACGAATATCCTGGGCGATGCGCGTGGCACTGCCGGAAAAGTGCTCGCACTCGGAAACATCCAGGTAGGCCTCATCCAGCGACAACGGCTCGATCAGGTCGGTGTAATCGCGAAAGATGGTATGGATTTCCTTCGACGCTTCCTTATAAGCGTCCATGCGCGGCTTGACGATGGTCAGGTCCGGGCACAGCGACAGCGCATGGCGCGACGACATCGCCGAACGCACGCCATAAGCCCGGGCCTCGTAATTGCAGGTCGCGATGACCCCACGCCGCTCCGCCGAACCGCCCACCGCCAGCGGCTTGCCGGCCAGGCGCGGATCGTCGCGCATTTCGATGGCGGCATAGAAGCAATCACAGTCGATGTGGATGATTTTGCGCTGCGGCATGACGACGGTCGTAGGATTGGGGTTGCGCAGTATCTCACCCGGGCCTGCGTCTGACACGCTCCAAGTCATTTCGGCCACACGCCTTCCCAAGGTCGCTGACTGCCTTGTCAGCCCCGTCCTACGGGCCCTGCGCGTTGACCGGCACTGACATCAGGCGCTAACCATTTGAAGAAAAAGCAGTTTTTTCAGGCGTTCTGCTTGACACCCGAGAATTGGTCTGTAGAATGCCGCCACATCAGACGCGGGATGGAGCAGCCTGGTAGCTCGTCGGGCTCATAACCCGAAGGTCGTCGGTTCAAATCCGGCTCCCGCAACCAGATATCGAAAAAGGCCACTTGAAAAAGTGGCCTTTTTTATGCGCGTTTTTTACCCCTCCCCGCTTCACGCCTCCTTCATACGCCTGAAACATTCGCCCTTGATGATGGCCATCTGCTGAACGCTGGCTGTTGTGATAAAAGCCTTGTCCGACCGTCACTTAGCCGTTTCACCCGATTGACTGTGGTTAATTTGTCGCACCTTCGCATTAAAGGTTGACACGCTGGCGTTCGGCTGTAGAATGCCGCCTCACAGACGCGGGATGGAGCAGCCTGGTAGCTCGTCGGGCTCATAACCCGAAGGTCGTCGGTTCAAATCCGGCTCCCGCAACCAAACGTCTGAAAAAGGCTACTCGAAAGAGTGGCCTTTTTTTTGCCCTGACGAAAGTCACCGAATGACAGAGATAAACCCTTGTCACATTTCATTGTCGAAATCGCCGGGCCCTGACGTAGCTTGTTACCCTGTGTTACCGGGCACGACAGTTTTTTGCCCTCGTGCCGATACGCTCGCCAGTAACTGAACCTAGACTGAACAGTCACCGAGACGTAACTGCCGTATTCGCCCGTTAGACGTTGAAGCGCTAACATCCTGAATTATTTTTTGCGTAGGGATTGGTAACTTGGCTGTATACCCCCATCCTGTCGCGCACGATCCAAGGAGTGATTGATGCGCGCCAACCCATCCGACACCAACGAAGCAGCTCCAGAGAATCCTCCGGTTTCCCCTGCCCGACCGCGCCTGCGCGAGCTGGTGAGCAAATATCGTCAGCCCATCGGCGTAGCGGTCACCATTCTGCTGTTCGCCCTGGCATTGATCGCCTGTCGTCACATGCTCATGGAGCTGGACATTTACGCCCTGCAGGATTCCCTGCTCAGCGTGCCTCTGCCTTCGCTGGGCGGCGCCGTGCTGGCGACGATCATCGGCTTCACCATTCTCTTGGGCTACGAATGGTCGGCGAGCAAATACGCCAACGTGGACCTGCCGCCCAAGTCTTTGGTCATGGGCGGTTTCTGCGCGTTCGCCATCGGCAACGCCGTGGGCCTGTCGATGCTGTCTGGCGGCTCGGTCCGCTATCGCCTGTATTCCCGGCTTGGGCTGGGGGCTGGCGAAGTCGCCCACATGACTCTGTTTGCCAGCCTGTCGCTGGGCTGCGCATTGCCGCCGCTGGCGGCGCTGGCCACTCTGAGTGACCTGCCCGCCGCGTCCCTGGCTCTGCACTTGTCGGTACCGGTGCTTGCCACAGTGGCTGTCGCAGTACTGGCCCTGAGCCTGATTCTGGGTATCGCGGTCTATCGCCGTCGCCTGCCGGAACAGACCATCCCGCACAATCTGCTGGTCCGTGCCGGACGTCGCACCCTGCGTCTGCCAGGCCTGCGCCTGACCCTGATGCAACTGGTGATCACCGCACTGGACGTCGCCGCCGCAGCCGCCGTGCTGTACCTGCTGCTGCCGTCGGCGCCGCCGTTCGGTGCGTTCCTGCTGGTTTACCTGCTGGCCCTGGCCGCCGGCGTGCTCAGCCACGTACCGGGCGGGGTCGGGGTATTCGAAGCGATTCTGCTGACCGCCTTTGCCGACGAACTGGGCGCTGCACCGTTGGCCGCCGCGCTGCTGTTGTATCGCCTGATCTACGTGCTGCTGCCGTTGCTGATCGCCTGTCTGGTGCTGCTGTTCAGCGAAGCCAAGCGCCTGCTGTTCGCCCGCCAGGCCATTCGCGTGGCCTCCGGGCTGGGCGCGCCGATCCTGGCGCTGCTGGTGTTTCTGTCCGGTGTGGTGCTGCTGTTTTCCGGTGCGACCCCGGAGATCGACACGCGCCTGGAGAGCCTGGGCTTTCTGATCCCGCATCGCCTGATCGATGCATCGCACTTCGGCGCCAGCCTGATCGGCGTGTTGTGCCTGCTGCTGGCTCAGGGCCTGCGTCGTCGCCTGTCTGCCGCCTGGATGCTGACCACGATTCTGCTGTTCGCAGGCTCCATCCTGTCGATCCTCAAGGGTTTCGACTGGGAAGAAGCCAGCCTGCTGCTGCTCACGGCCTGTCTGCTGGCGATCTTCCGCCGCTCGTTCTATCGCCCGAGCCGCCTGTTCGAACTGCCGTTCTCGCCGCTGTATCTGGTGGCCAGCATCTGCGTGCTCGGCGCCTCGTTCTGGCTGCTGCTGTTCGCCTATCAGGACGTGCCGTACAGCCATCAGCTGTGGTGGCAATTCACCCTGGACGCCGACGCCCCCCGCGGCCTGCGCTCGGCGCTGGGCAGTGCGGTGCTGCTGGTGATCGTCTCGCTGACCTGGCTGCTGCGCACCGCGCGCCCACAGATCGACCTGCCGGACGAAGCGCAACTGGCCAAGGCCGCCGAAATCATCAAGGCGTCCAACCAGCCCGATGGCGGCCTGGTGCTGACCGGCGACAAGGCCGTGCTGCTGCACCCGGAGGGCAACGCCTTCCTGATGTATGCCCACCGCGGCCGCAGCCTGGTGGCGCTGTACGACCCTATCGGCCCGACCCAGCAGCGCGCCGAGCTGATCTGGCAATTCCGCGACCTGTGCGACGTGCACCACGCCCGTCCGGTGTTCTATCAGGTCCGCGCCGAGAACCTGCCGTTCTACATGGACATTGGCCTGACCGCCATCAAGCTGGGCGAGGAAGCGCGGGTCGACCTGCTCAAGTTCGACATCGACGCCAAGGGCAAGGAAATGAAAGACCTGCGCTACACCTGGAACCGAGGTGGTCGCGACGGTCTGTCGCTGGAAATCTACGAAGTCGGCCAGGCGCCGATGGACGAGCTGAAAGTGATTTCCGATGCCTGGCTCACCGGCAAGAACGTGCGCGAGAAAGGTTTCTCCCTGGGCCGTTTCAGCCTCGACTACCTCAAGCATTTCCGCATCGCCATCGTGCACTTTCAGGGCAAGCCGGTTGCGTTCTCCAACCTGCTGGAAACCTCGCGCAACGATCTGGCGAGCCTCGATCTGATGCGCTCGCACCCCGATGCGCCGAAGCTGACCATGGAATTCATGATGGTCGGCCTGATCCTGCATTACAAAAAGGAAGGCTACACCCGCTTCAGCCTGGGCATGGTGCCGTTGTCGGGCCTGCAGCCACGGCGTGGCGCCCCGCTGACCCAGCGTCTGGGTTCGATGGTGTTCACCCGCGGCGAACAGCTCTACAACTTCCAGGGCCTGCGCCGCTTCAAAGACAAATTCCAGCCTGACTGGGAACCTCGTTATATGGCCGTGCCCGCCGGACTCGATCCGCTGGTGGCACTGGCAGACACCGCCGCCCTGATCGCGGGCGGCCTGACTGGATTGGTGAAACGCTGATGATTCAACGCTACTGGCGCTTTTTGCTTGCTGCCCTGGTGATTTTGGTCGTTGCACTGGGTTTCTGGCTGTGGAACCGCCCTGCCGCCCAACCGACCCTGGAACGCTTTACGCTGGACGACGGCTCGGCGCTGATTCGCGCCACCCCGTCGACCAAGGTCAAGACCCATGTGGCCCTGGCCGTGACCACCGAAGATGCGCTGACCGAGAAACAGGTCCTGGCCCTGAGCTATGACGCCTCGGCCCAGATGATTCAGGTCGTACTGCCAAAAGACGACTGCCAACTGCAGGACAAGACCTTCAAGGCCGCCCTGCAGAAGCTCGACGGCACGCCGGACGTGGTTGCCGGCATCAGTGCCGGCGGCTCGGTGGCGTGGGACTGGCTGGCCAATCAGACCAACGACAAGGCCCAGGCGATTTCGGTCAACTTCGTCCTCAATCAGCCTGACTGCAAGGTCCCGGCGCCGAAGGCCGCCGCCCATGGCAAGTGGACCGTGGCCTGGAACGATGGCCCGGATGACGAGACCGCCGTGTTCGTTCGTGACACGCCCAATGCCGAAACCAAAATCAGCGACTACGACATCAAGTACCCGCAGATCCTCAACACCGAAGTCCGCCATCTGCTGATCGCCGACGATGCCAGCGGCGGCCTGAACATCCCGGTGGTTGAAGTGCCATCGAGCCAGCCTTCGGACACCGTTACCCTGTTCCTCTCCGGCGATGGCGGCTGGCGCGACCTGGACAAGGACGTGGCAGGCGACATGGCCAAGTCCGGCGGCTACCCGGTGGTCGGCATCGACACCCTGCGCTACTACTGGGAGCACAAATCCCCCGAGCAGACCGCCACCGACCTGAGCGAGCTGATGGCGCACTACCGGCAGAAATGGGGTGCCAAGCACTTCGTCCTCGCCGGCTACTCGTTCGGCGCCGACGTGCTGCCAGCGGTCTACAACCGCCTACCGGAAGAAGACAAGGCGCGCGTGGACGGCATCATCCTGCTGGCCTTCGCCCGTAGCGGCAGCTTCGAGATCGCCGTGGAAGGCTGGCTCGGCGCCTCAGGCAAGGAAGCGGCCACCGGCCCGGAAATGGCCAAGCTGCCGGGTGACAAGGTGTTCTGCGTCTACGGCGTGGAAGAAAAGGACGAAAGCGGCTGCACCGAAGCCACCGCCCCCGGCCAGAAACAACAGCTGCCCGGCGGCCACCACTTCGACGAAGACTACCCCGCTCTGGCCAAACGCCTGATCGCGGTCATCGACAAGTGGAAAGGCAAGGAAGCAGCGGAGTCGGCCAGCGCCGAGTAAAACGGCCTGCACAAAAAAATCCCCGCACTCTCACGACTGCGGGGATTTTTATGGGGTCAAGATCAAGAGCGTTCTTCCTAACGTCAGATCTGTTTCGACTTCGTCGAGTTACTTGAAGGGACCAAGTAACCAAGTCCTTCTGCTCCTGGTTTGGCCCGACTTCGTCGGGTTCCCTCCCTCCGGCGATGCTCCGTGGGCCCGGCGCGAATGGGCCATCCATGGCCCCGCGCCTCGCGCGGCATCCTGCCGCTTGACCCACTCCACATCGCCTGCGTTCGGCCTGCACCCAAGTCGCGATTTGTGGTGTCTGAGCCATCGCGCATGAAGATCAACATCAAAATCACGAGCAAACCTCGACCGTAGCAGTCCGGCTTGCCGGCGTTCTGCCGCGAAGCGGCAGCAGATCCTGCGCACGCGGTTTACCTGACACGGCCAAGTCGCCTGATTTTACTGCCGCTTCGCAGCAGAACGCCGGCAAGCCGGACTGCTACGGTCGAGGTTCCTCATGATGTTGCCGTTGCCGTTGCCGTTGCTTTTGATCTTCGTACGCCAAGCTTGCAAGCGCCACAAAACGCGACTTGGGTGCAGGCCGAACGCAGGTCTCGTGGAGTGGGCCGAGCGGCATGGATGCCGCGAGAGCCGCATCGCGCCATGGATGGCGCGTTTGCGGCGGGCCCACGGAACGAGACCGGAGTGAGGGAACCTCGACGAAGGAGAGGCCCAACCAGGAGCAAGGACACTTGGTTACTTGGTGTCTTTTCAAGTAACTCGACGAAGTCGAAACAGATCTGACGTTAGGAAGAACGCTCTTGATCTTGCCCCTGAGTCAATTACATCTCCACCTGCGTCCCCAGCTCGATCACCCGGTTATACGGCAGCTTGAAGAAGCGCAGGTTGCCGTTGGCGTTCTTCAACATGAACGCGAACAGGCCTTCGCGCCAGCGGGCCATGCCGGCCAGTTTGGTGGAGACCACAGTCTCGCGGCTGAGGAAATAGGTGGTGCGCATCGGGCTGAAGTCCAGGTCCGGCAGATGGCACAGTTTCAAGGCCGCCGGGACGTCCGGCTCGTCGATGAAGCCGAAGTGCAGGATCACCCGGAAGAAGCCCTCGCCATAGGCCTCGACTTCAAAACGCTGGCTGGCTGGCACCCGCGGCGCGTCCTCATAGACCACCGTCAGCAGCACCACCTGCTCGTGCAGCACCTGGTTGTGCAGCAGGTTATGCAACAGCGCGTGGGGGACGGCATCCGGGCGTGCGGTCAGGAACACCGCCGTGCCTTGAACGCGATGGGGCGGCTGTACGCTGATGCTGCTGATGAAGATCGGCAATGGCAGGCCGCCTTCGTCGATGCGCTCGACCAGCAGCTGTTTGCCTCGCTTCCAGGTGGTCATCAGGATGAACAGGGCGATACCGGCCAGGAACGGGAACGCACCGCCCTGCACCACTTTCGGTACGTTGGCGGCGAAGAACATGCCGTCGACGAACAGGCAGCCGGCCAGAATCGGCACAGCGATGAAAGGCGGCCATTTCCACGCCAGCAGCATCACCGAGGCCACCAGAATGGTGGTGCACAACATCGTGCCGGTCACTGCCACGCCATAGGCCGACGCCAGTGCGCCGGAAGACTCGAAACCCAGCACCAGCAGGATCACGCCGACCATCAGCGTCCAGTTCACCGCGCCGATGTAGATCTGGCCCTGAGCGTCGCTTGAGGTGTGCTGGATGTACATGCGCGGGATATAACCGAGCTGGATCGCCTGCAGCGTCATGGAGAACGCACCGGAAATCACCGCCTGGGACGCGATAATGGTCGCCAGCGTGGAAAGGCCGATCAGCGGCAGCAGTGCCCAGCTCGGCGCCAGCAGGTAGAACGGGTTACGCACCGCTTCCGGGTTCTCGATCACCACGGCGCCCTGGCCAAAGTAATTGAGTACCAGCGCGGGCAGCACCAGACCGAACCAGGCGCGGGAAATCGGCTTGCGGCCGAAGTGGCCCATGTCGGCGTACAGCGCCTCGGCGCCGGTCAGCGCCAGCACCACGGCGCCCAGTATCGCCACGCCCATGCCAGGGTGATCGATGAAGAAGCGCAGCGCCCAGATCGGGTTGACCGCGTTGAGCACTTCAGGCTGCTGGACGATCCCGTGGATGCCCAGTACGCCCAGGGTCACGAACCAGAGCACCATGATCGGGCCGAACATCACGCCGATCCGCGCCGTGCCGTGACGCTGGATCAGAAACAGCGCCACCAGCACGATCAGCGCGATCGGCACCACCCAGTGCTCCAGGCCGTCGAACGCCAGCTCCATGCCTTCGACCGCCGAGAGCACCGAGATCGCCGGGGTGATCATGCTGTCGCCGTAGAACAGCGCAGCGCCGAACAGACCGAAGACGATCATGGTCGCCTGCAATTTCGGGTACCTGGCAGACGCTCGCCGGGCCAGCGCCGTAAGCGCCATGATCCCGCCCTCGCCGTCGTTGTCGGCGCGCAGCACCAACGCCATGTACTTGAACGACACGACCCAGACCAGCGCCCAGAAAATCAGCGACAGGATCCCCAATACCGCATCGTGACCGACCTGCACGCCGTAACCGCCGACAAACACTTCCTTGATGGTATACAGCGGGCTGGTGCCGATATCGCCGTATGCCACCCCGACCGCCCCCACCAGCAAACTCAAGGGTTTGACTGATGAATGATCGCCATCGGCCTGACTGGTTGCGTGACCCATTAACTACTCCTGAAACCCTGTCTCGAATGCTGCGATGCGCAGCCTTGGGATGGACCCGCCGCGCACCGGTAAATTCCGATGTTCCCGGCACGCGAGGGCTGCCGGGTTCAACGCCGCGAAGCATAGCGCAGCACTCGTCGTAATTCTCGGTTTAACGCTGGTCAATCGCCTCGCTCATCGCTAGAATTGCGCACTTTTTGATCAGAGGCGCCTCAAGCGCCCAGTCAATGCCTCGGCCACACGCCCAGGCATATCCAAGCCGAGGTTAGTCATGTCCACCGTTACCACGCCAGCCGCCCCCAAGGTCGGCTTTGTCAGCCTTGGATGCCCGAAGGCGCTCGTCGATTCGGAGCGCATCCTCACTCAGCTGCGCATGGAAGGCTATCAGGTCGTGCCGACCTATGAAGACGCCGATGTGGTGGTGGTCAACACCTGCGGCTTCATCGACAGCGCCAAGGCCGAATCGCTGGACACCATCGGTGAAGCCATCGCCGAAAACGGCAAGGTGATCGTCACCGGCTGCATGGGCGTGGACGAGAGCGTGATCCGCAACGTGCACCCCAGCGTACTGGCCGTCACCGGCCCGCAGCAGTACGAGCAGGTGGTCAACGCCGTGCACGATGCCGCGCCGCCGAAACTCGATCACAACCCGCTGATCGACCTGGTGCCGCCGCAAGGCATCAAGCTGACCCCGCGCCACTACGCGTACCTGAAGATTTCCGAAGGCTGCAACCACAGCTGCAGCTTCTGCATCATCCCGTCCATGCGCGGCAAGCTGGTCAGCCGGCCGGTGGGCGATGTGCTGGACGAGGCCCAGCGTCTGGTCAAGGCCGGCGTCAAGGAGCTGCTGGTGATCTCCCAGGACACCAGCGCCTACGGCGTGGACGTCAAATACCGCACCGGTTTCTGGAACGGTCAACCGGTCAAGACGCGCATGACCGAACTCTGCGTGGCCCTGAGCTCGCTGGGCGTGTGGGTGCGCATGCACTACGTCTACCCGTACCCGCACGTCGACGAAATCATCCCGCTGATGGCCGAAGGCAAGATCCTGCCGTACCTAGACATCCCGTTCCAGCACGCCAGCCCTAAAGTGCTGAAGCTGATGAAACGCCCGGCGTTCGAAGACAAGACCCTGGCACGCATCAAGAAATGGCGCGAGCAGTGCCCTGACCTGATCATCCGCTCGACCTTCATCGTCGGCTTCCCGGGCGAAACCGAAGAAGACTTCCAGTACCTGCTGGACTGGCTGACCGAAGCGCAGCTGGACCGCGTCGGCTGCTTCCAGTACTCGCCGGTCGAAGGCGCACCTGCCAACCTGCTGGACGCGCCGATCGTGCCGGACGACGTCAAGCAGGAGCGTTGGGACCGCTTCATGGCTCATCAACAGGCCATCAGCGCCGCGCGCCTGCAGATGAAGATCGGCAAGGAAATCGAAGTGCTGATCGACGAAGTGGACGAGCAAGGCTGCGTCGGCCGCTCGTTCTTCGATGCGCCGGAAATCGACGGCAACGTGTTCATCGAAACCGACCGCGACCTCAAGCCGGGCGACAAGATCCTTTGCCGCGTGGTCGATGCCGATGAGTACGACCTGTGGGCCGAGCCGGTCTAAAAGCTTCGCGAGCAAGCTCGCTCCCACAGGCTGTCTGTTTTCTGCTCTTCGCGAGCCAGATAAACCGTGTTTGCTGCCAACCCCGCCCTTGAAACGGCGGGGTTTGTTTTTTCTGGCTATCGTCTCCAGATAGGGACAATCAGAAGAACAGGAGACGCGGCGACATGACCCACCACTCGGTCATCTACCTGCCCAAGAAGTACGACTACGCCGAACTGACCCGGGTCTGGGAAGCGTCAGTGCGGGCGACCCATGACTTTCTGCCGGAAAACTACATCACGCTGCTGCGCAACCTGCTGGAAACCCAGTATCTGGACGCCGTGAACCTGTTCTGCACCCGCGACTCGCGCCTGCACATCACAGGCTTCGGCGGCACCACGCCGGGCAAGCTGGAAATGCTGTTCATCGCCCCCGACTACCGCGGCATGGGGCTGGGCAAGAAGCTGCTCAACTACGCCATCGACAACTACCGAGTGACTGAGCTGGACGTCAACGAGCAGAACCCGCAGGCGCTGGGGTTCTATGAAAAGCAGGGCTTCGAGATTGCCGGGCGATCGGAGGTGGACGGCCTGGGCAGGCCGTATCCGATGTTGCGGATGCGGTTGAAACAGCAACGATAGCCAGCAGATACATCAGATCGCGCGGGATGAATTGGGACCTGTGGGAGCCGGCTTGCTGGCGAATGCGGTGCGTCATTCAACATTGCAGTGTCTGACCTGACGCATTCGCCAGCAAGCCGGCTCCCACAGGGACGTTACGAGCCTGCGATCAGCGCTTCAGGCTATCCAGAAGCACCTTGTTGAACTGCTGCGGATCCTGAATCTGCGGCGCGTGGCCCAACCCTGCGAACTCGACCAGTGTCGCCTGCGGGATCCGCTTGGCCACCGCCTTGCCCAGCTCCGGATAATTGCCCAGGGTCTTGCGCAGTTCCTCGGGCGCTGCGTCCTTGGCAATCGCCGTGTTGTCTTTCTGCCCGATGAACAGCACGGTCGGCATCGTCAGTTTCTCGAAGTCGTAGAACACTGGCTGGTTGAAGATCATCTGGTAGGTCTGCGCCGAGGCCCGCGCCACCTCTTCCTTGCCCTTGCCGTTGAACATGCCGGCCTGCATGTCGACCCAGTGATCGAACTCCGGCCGCCACTGGTTGGCGTAGTAGGTCGACTCTTGATACTTGCGAATGCTCTGGGCGCTGGTTTTCAGCTCGCGCGCGTACCAGTCGTCGAATCTGCGGTCCGGCACGCCCTTGGCTTTCCAGTCTTCAAGACCGATGGGGTTGACCAGCAGCAGCTGATCCACCTGCTGCGGGTACATCAGCGCAAAACGCGTCGCCAGCATGCCGCCCATGGAATGCCCGACCACGGTGACGTGATCGATGCCCAGGCTGTCCAGCAGCGCTCGGGTGTTCTGCGCCAGTTGCTCGAACGAGTACTTGTAGTCCGCAGGCTTGCTGGAGCGGCAGAAGCCGATCTGGTCCGGCGCCACCACCCGGTAGCCAGCCGCAGTCAGCGCCTTGATGCTGCCTTCCCAGGTCGCGCCGCAGAAGTTCTTGCCGTGCAGCATCACCACGCTGCGGCCGTTCGGTGTAACGGTGGGCTTGATGTCCATGTAGCCCATCTGCACCTGCGCGCCCTGGGATTGGAAGCTGAAATTCTGTGCCGGATACGGGTAAGCGAAACCCTCCAGTTGCGGGCCGTAGGACGGTGTCTGCGCGGCCATCAAAGGCAGGCTCGCTCCCATCAACGCAGGCATCAGCAAGGCAGGCATCAGCACGGCGGGTAGCCATTTGGTCATGAAAACGCTCCAGACAAAGTGGGAATTGAGAGCAGAGTTGAGCCGCCCCCGGAAAATTCCCTCGAATGGAGTCTTATTCAGCCTGCATTTTCAATGTTGCCGCGATTAACGGTGCTTGCACGGGTACAATAGGCGTCTTTCCCTTCTGTTACGGCTTTTCTCATGACTGACCCCATTCGCCTCTCCAAACGCCTCATCGAGCTGACCGGCTGCTCACGCCGCGAAGCCGAGCTGTTCATCGAGGGCGGCTGGGTCACCGTGGACGGCGTGGTCATCGACGAGCCGCAATTCAAGGTCGGCGCTCAAGCCGTGGTGCTGAGCCCCGAAGCCCGCTCGGACAAGCCCGACGCGGTCACCCTGTTGCTTAACGTCCCGGCGGGCTTAAGCCCCGAGCAAGCGCTGCAGTTGATCAACCCCGCTTCCCTGTCGGCCGAACACAGCCTGGGCAAGCGCCCGCTCAAAGGCCATTTCCTGCGCCAAGAAGCGATCTCCAGCCTGCAGGCCAACGCCAGCGGCCTGATGATCTTCAGCCAGGACTGGCGAACCCTGCGCAAGCTCAAGGACGACCGCAGCAAGATCGAACAGGAATACGTGGTAGAGGTCGACGGTGAAATGGCGCCCCACGGCCTCAACCGCCTGAACCACGGCCTGATGTACAAGGGCAATGAACTGCCCAAGGTCAAGGCCAGCTGGCAGAACGAGACCCGCCTGCGCTTCGCCATGAAGAACCCGCAGCCGGGGATCATCGCCCAGCTCTGCCAGGCGGTCGGGCTCAAGGTGGTGTCGATCCGGCGGATTCGCGTCGGCGGCGTCTCCATCGGCAAGGTGCCCGAAGGCCAGTGGCGCTACCTGAGCGACAAGGAAAAGTTCTAAGCCTCTTTTCGGCGCAGCGCATCCAGCGCGCTCGCCCCTGCACGATTTGATCAGGAAACACGCATCATGATGAACAACGACGTACTGCGCAGCATTCGCTACATGCTCGATATCCACGAAACCAAGGTGGTGGAGATCATCAAGCTTGGCGGTCTGGACGTCACCAAGGCACAGATCGCCGCCTACCTCAAAAAGGATGAAGAAGAAGGCTTCGAGCCCTGCCCCGACCAGGTCATGGCCTACTTCCTCGACGGCCTGGTGTTCTTCAAGCGCGGCAAGGACGAAAGCCGTCCGCAGCTGCCGGTCGAGCTGCCGGTGACCAACAACACCGTGCTCAAGAAGCTGCGCGTGGCCTTCGAGCTGAAAGAAGACGACATGCACGACATCCTCAAGGCCGCCGACTTCCCGGTTTCCAAGCCCGAGCTCAGTGCACTGTTCCGCAAGGCCGGCCACAACAACTACCGCCCGTGCGGCGATCAACTGCTGCGCAATTTCCTGCGCGGGCTGACTGCGCGCATTCGCGGTTAAGCGCCCGGCCTGCCAATGACCACCGCTTACAGCGTCTCGCCCATCGGTTTCGTGCGCTCCTGTTTCAAGGAGAAATTCGCCATCCCGCGCCAGCCACAACTGGCGCCTGCCGCCCGCGGCGTGCTGGAACTGGTCGCGCCGTTCGATCAGGGCGAAGCAGTACAAGGGCTGGAGCAGGTCAGCCACGTCTGGCTTCTGTTCCTGTTTCACCAGGCGCTGGAAGACAAACCGCGGCTCAAGGTTCGCCCTCCTCGCCTCGGCGGCAACCAGTCCATGGGCGTGTTCGCCACCCGCGCAACGCATCGCCCCAACGGCATCGGCCAGTCGGTGGTGAAGCTGGAAAAGGTCGAGGCTGGTCGGTTGTGGCTTTCCGGCATCGACCTGCTGGACGGCACGCCGGTGCTAGACGTGAAACCCTACGTGCCTTACGCCGACAGCATCTCTGACGCCAGCAACCGCATGGCTGCGGCTGCGCCGGAGTTGATTGCGGTGCAATGGGACGACGCCGCGCTTGCGCTGGGCCGTGAGCACGGCTTGCGCCTGGGTGAGCCGCTGATCGAGCTGATCGAGCAGTGCCTGGCCCAGGACCCTCGCCCGGCCTATCAGGTGCCTGCGCCGGAACGCCGCTACGGCGCGCAGTTCTGGGATGTCGACGTGCGCTGGCATTACCCGCAGCCTGGGTTGATCACCGTTCTTGAAGTCGCCCGCACCTCGAACTGACGACACCAATCCCGCCCACAAAAAAACCGCCTGGTCCGTGACCTCCAGGCGGTTTTTTTCAGACCCCAGATTACTGGTGCCTGTACTGACTCGATCGCAGTCACACCGGTGCTCGTTCAAGCGCCGATCTGGCTGCGATGGGGTCCGATTCGAAACCTGCCCTTGAAGGCAGGCTGCAAGCCTTACTTCTCGACGAACGCGCGCTCGATCAGGTAGTCACCCGGCTCGCGCATGCGTGGCGAAACGGTCAGGCCGAAGCTGTTCAGCACTTCGCTGGTCTCGTCGAGCATGCTCGGGCTGCCGCACAGCATGGCGCGGTCGTCCTGCGGGTTGATCGGTGGCAGACCGATGTCGCTGAACAGCTTGCCGCTGCGCATCAGGTCGGTCAGGCGGCCTTCGTTCTCGAACGGCTCGCGGGTGACGGTCGGGTAGTAGATCAGCTTGTCGCGCAGCGCTTCGCCGAAGAATTCGTTCTGTGGCAGGTGCTCGGTGATGAACTCGCGGTAAGCGACTTCGTTCACGTAGCGTACACCGTGGCACAGGATGACCTTTTCGAAACGCTCGTAGGTTTCAGGGTCCTGAATCACGCTCATGAAAGGTGCCAAGCCAGTACCGGTGCTGAGCAGGTACAGGTGTTTGCCAGGTTTCAGGTCATCCAGAACCAGCGTGCCGGTAGGCTTCTTGCTGATGATGATCTCGTCGCCTTCCTTGAGGTGCTGCAGCTGCGAGGTCAGCGGGCCGTCCGGCACCTTGATGCTGAAGAACTCCAGGTGCTCTTCCCAGTTGGGGCTGGCGATCGAGTAGGCACGCATGAGCGGGCGCCCGTTTGGCTGCTGCAGGCCGATCATGACGAACTGACCGTTCTCGAAACGCAGGCCTGGATCACGGGTGCACTTGAAACTGAAGAGCGTGTCGTTCCAGTGATGGACGCTGAGGACACGCTCGTGGTTCATGTTGCTCATGGTACGTGGGAACTCCTGAAAATTTGCATGCGCCAGTCAAAGCGCCATTGCGCGATATTCTAGTGGCAGACACAATATCTGTTAACTGAATTATCAAGATATGGGTTATCGGTTATATAGATATGCGATTCACTCTTCGTCAACTCCAGGTTTTCGTCGCCGTGGCCCAGCAGGAAAGCGTTTCCCGCGCCGCCGTGCAGCTGTCGCTGTCGCAATCGGCGGCCAGCACCTCTATCACCGAACTCGAGCGCCAATCCAGCTGCCAGTTGTTCGATCGCGCGGGCAAGCGCCTGAGCCTGAACGCCACCGGCCGCCAATTGCTACCCCAGGCCGTGGCCCTGCTCGACCAGGCCAAGGAGATCGAGGACCTGCTCAACGGCAAGTCCGGCTTCGGCTCGCTGGCCGTCGGCGCGACCCTGACGGTCGGCAACTACCTGGCGACCCTGCTGATCGGCAGCTTCATGCAGCGCCACCCCGAGAGCCAAGTGAAGCTGCATGTGCAGAACACGGCCAACATCGTGCAGCAGGTGGCCCACTATGAAATCGACCTGGGCCTGATCGAGGGCGATTGCAACCACCCGGACATTGAAGTGCAGAGCTGGGTCGAAGACGAACTGGTGGTGTTCTGCGCACCACAGCATCCGCTGGCCAAACGCGGCCACGCCACCTTGCAGGAGCTGACCCAGGAGGCATGGATCCTGCGCGAACAGGGTTCAGGCACGCGGCTGACGTTCGACCAGTCCATGCGCCATCACCTCAACAGCCTTAATGTACGGCTGGAACTGGAGCACACCGAGGCGATCAAGCGCGCGGTGGAGTCGGGGCTGGGGATTGGCTGCATTTCCCGCCTGGCGCTGCGCGACGCCTTCCGCCGGGGCAGTCTGGTGGCGGTGGAAACCCCGGAGCTGGATCTGGTTCGCCAGTTCTATTTCATCTGGCACAAGCAGAAATACCAGACGTCCGCGATTCGCGAGTTTCTCGACATGTGCAGGGCATTTACCGCAGGCGTGCGGCGCAGCGACGAGATTGTGTTGCCGAATGTCTTTTGAAGGCTTTCAGCCAATCAACGTAGCAGCACGGCTTGCCGGCGGGAGCGGTCTGCCTGCTATCAATGCGTCGTCTGACACACCGCCCCGCCGGCAAGCCGTGCTGCTACGGGGCGGGGAAGGCCAATTAACCCAGCAGAATCAAACCCCAGACCACCGCAATCATGCTCAGCGCCACGAACTGCGCGGCGCTGCCCATGTCCTTGGCGTTCTTGGAAAGCGGGTGGCGGTCCAGCGAGATGCGGTCGATGGCCGCCTCGATTGCCGAGTTCAGCAACTCGACGATCAGCGCCAGCAGGCACACCGCGATCAGAATCGCACGCTCGCCGCGGCTGACGTGAAACAGGAACGAAAGCGGAATCAGGATGACGTTGAGCAGGACCAGTTGCCGGAAGGCGGCCTCGCCCTTGAAGGCGGCGATCAGGCCGTCGAGGGAATAACCTGCGGCATTGAGGACGCGTTTGAATCCGGTTTGGCCTTTGAAAGGTGACGTCATGGGGAGAACTTACTGAAAATTGAAGACGGTGGAGGCTAGTTCAGCGGCAGTCAAAAAAGTGTGAAGATCTGCCGCCGAAAGCCTTGAAACAGAGCCGAAAGACGCACATCAGGTCGGCGAAATCGATTCCAGTTGTTGCAGCAGCAGCGCCGCCTGGGTGCGGGTGCGCACGTTCAACTTGCGGAAGATCGCCGTGACGTGGGCCTTGATCGTGGCTTCCGACACATTGAGCTCATAGGCGATCTGCTTGTTGAGCAGGCCTTCGCAGACCATGGTCAACACCCGGAACTGCTGCGGCGTCAGGCTGGCGAGCCCTTCGCTGGCGGCGCGGGCCTCATCCGAAACCCGTACGCTTTCGTTGACCTGCGGCGGCCACCAGACATCGCCATCGAGCACCGTGCGCACGGCCTGCTGAATGGTTTCCAGCGAACTGGACTTGGGGATGAAACCGCTGGCGCCAAACTCCTTGGACTTGACCACCACTGCGGCCTCTTCCTGCGCCGAGACCATCACCACCGGCACCTGTGGATACTGGCCGCGCAGCAATACCAGACCGGAAAATCCGTAGGCGCCGGGCATGTTGAGGTCCAGCAGCACCAGGTCCCAGTCGGCTTTTTCGGTGAGGCGAGCTTCAAGGTCGGCAATGCTTTCGGCTTCGACCAGACGGGCGTCGGGTCCCAGTCCCAGGGTCAGGGCTTGATGCAAGGCACTGCGAAATAAAGGATGGTCATCGGCGATCAGGATTTCGTAGGTCATTTCATGATCCTGTTTATAAGTGAGCGCCGACGGATTCAGCGCCCACGATGGCATCGGGAAATGCCCGCCCGGATCACCGTGCGCAGCTAAGACATCAACGGCGCAAACGACGCCAAAAGCACGGGATACAAGGCGTTCGAACATTCATGCGGCGCCAAGGATGCCCAGCGAAGCCGGGGTGGTCAAGCTCGACGGTTTCCGGCACAGTCTGCGGCCTTGAATTGACGAGTGCCATCATGCAACGACACGCCCTGCGAGCGGACCTGCTCATGCTCCTGACCGCCATGATCTGGGGCTCCGGCTTCGTCGCCCAGACCGCCGGGATGGATCACATCGGCCCCTATCTGTTCTCCGGGCTGCGCTTCGCGCTGGGCTCGCTCTGTCTGTTGCCGCTGGTGCTGCGCCGCCCCGCCAACGGCCCCGCCCCGGAACCGCTGATGACCCGCGGCCTGCTGCAAGGCGGGATCATCATGGGGATCGCCCTGGCGCTGGGCATCAACCTGCAACAGGTCGGGCTGCTGTTCACCAGCGTCACCAATGCCGGGTTCATCACCGGGCTGTATGTGATTGTAGTTCCACTTCTGGGTCTGTTTCTCGGCCACAAGACCGGCATGGGCACCTGGCTGGGTTGCGTGCTGGCGGTGATCGGCATGTTCCTGCTCAGCGTCGGCGACAACTTTCACGTGGCCTCGGGAGACTGGCTACAGTTGATCGGCGCGTTCGTCTGGGGCGGGCATGTGATTCTGGTGGGACTGTTCGCCAGCCGCCATGATCCGATCCGCCTGGCGTTCCTGCAATTTGCCACCTGTTCGGTGGTGAGCCTAGTACTGGCAGTGGCTTTCGAGCCCATTGCCTGGTCGGCCATCATCGAAGCGGGTCCCGCATTGTTATACGGCGGCGTGTTCGCAGTCGGCGTCGGCTACACCTTGCAAGTGGTGGCGCAAAAGGATGCCATCGCGTCCCATGCGGCGATCATTCTGTCGCTCGAAGCGGTTTTCGCAGCGATCTCCGGCGCCTGGTTTCTGGGTGAGGCCCTGCAACCTCGCGGTTATCTGGGTTGCGCGCTGATGCTGGCCGGGATGCTGCTGGCGCAGTTGTGGCCGAGCAAGCGCTCAGCCTGAGGGCTTGCATCGCCTGCCAGATCGCCCCGCCGGCAAGCCGTGCTGCTACGGGTGGGCAGGTGTCGGCAGGAATGGCTTGAGATAGCTGTGCGCCGCATCATCCGGGTCGATCGGCAGCTGGAACTTGGCGCCCAGGTAATGGGCGCTGAAGACGTCCAGATAGGCATCCAGCACACCCCGGGCCTGCTGATCATCGGCCAGCTCCAGGCACAACGCCGCCACTTCGGCCGTGCAGAAGTGGTCGTCGCGCTTGGAACGACGCAGGCGATAGCGCGACATCTGTTCCGGCTGCAGGCTCAATACCGGCAGATGGTCCAGATACGGGCTCTTGCGAAACATCTTGCGCGCTTCGGGCCAGGTCGCGTCGAGCAGGATGAACAGCGGCCGCTTGCCGTCGTCCAGCCTGACCTCGGTCACTACGCGCTCGGGCGCGACGAACTCTCCCGGAAACACGATGTACGGCTGCCACTGCGGATCGTTGAGCAGCGCAGGCAGTTTTTCGTCCACTTCGGTCCGCGACCAGCTGAAGGCTTCGGTGTCCTTGATCACATCGGCGATCAGCCAGCCGGTATTGGTGGGTTTCAATGGCTCGGTGTCGTACATCAACAGGCACACAGCCGATTTGGCCTGCACCTCGGGTTTCCAGGCACACAGGCAATAGCTCTCGATCACCCGGCATTCGGCGCAACGAGGGGCGCGGGAACCGCGGGCGATGAACGGCCGGGTGCTGCGGGCCAGACGCTCGGCGCGCAGACGCGAGACAGCGTGGCTCATGGGACCAGGCACTCGCGCAACGACAACAGGCAACTAAAGGACAGCGACACAGCGAACATCCGGCAGGAAAAAGAGGCGGGAGTTTACCAGAGCCCGCCCGCTCTCTGGTGTCGGCCTTGACGAGTCCCCTATACTGCCGGGCCTCGAAAGCCTTATGTCATCAGTGAACGCCAGCCGATGTCGCCGGTCCAACACCGTTCACTGCTCCAGGAGAATCCAATGCTGCGCCTCATCGCCCCCGCGCTTACGCTCTTGCTCGTCGCTCCACTGTGCGCCAACGCGGCCTCCAAACAGGATTACGAACTCAATAAAGAGCTCGAACAGGTCGCTGCGAAAAGCAACGTCGGCAAGCCCAACGCGATCAGCGAGGACATTCTGGACAACGGCTACACCGTCGAAGGGCGCGTGCTGATCAACCACCTGAGCGTGCAGGCCGGCCAGGCCGCGCAAATGCGCGAGAACCCCGAGCTGATGGGCCGCCAACTGGGCACCAGCGTGTGCCGCAACCCCGGCTATCGTCAGCTGATGGCCAAGGGCGCAGTGCTGCGTTACGAGTTCCGCGAGTACAAGACCGATCGCCCGATCACCACTCAGCAGATCACCGCCGCCGATTGCGCCGCCAAACCGCCTGCCAAGAAGAAGTAATCCGCCCTGTTAGTGCGTTGCGCGCCGTTGCTGATCTTCGGCGCGCAACTCGGCGACCAGCGCCTGAAGGTAGTACGAGCGCCTGCCGTTCTGGCTCAGGCGCCTGATGCATTCCTGCTCCAGCGTGCAACGGCTGCTGCGCGCCGCCTCGGTCAGTGAACGATACAGATCCTGATCGACTTCCAGCCTGATGATCTCCATTTCATCCTCCCTGGCTCGTCCACGCCAACTTTGCGCGCGGGCAAACCTCGATGACTACCGATCGACGCGCCGCGCGATTGAAGGGCGGGGTCGAAGCTATCCAGGTTGCAATGACATTACTCTGCCATGTCATTCAGTAAATCAGAGTGAATCACTCGGGTCGTGCTGTCCGACGAGCGGAAATGACACCGGCGACGACGGGTAAAGAGTCGTTGCCAGCGCTGATCATTCAGGCACATCATCACATTTTGACGGACCATGAGCAGCGACGCATGAAGCGTCGTGACCCTGTCGCAACGTCCAGGGTCAATGATTCTGCAGAAGGAGAAAGTCGCAATGCCTTACGTACCCAATGATGTGTTGTCCCGTCATTTCCAGAGCAACGGAATGGACCTCACCAGCAAGGTCGAAGAACAACTCAACCAGGTGGCGCCCAACAGCCCCAACCTTCCGCTGTACCGCGACATGATGCTGACCGTCCTGCGCATGGCCCAGGATGACCGCAACCGCTGGAATGCCAAGATCGTCTTGCAGGCCCTGCGCGAACTGGACAACGCCTTCCGCGTGCTGGAACAGTTTCGCGGCCGGCGCAAGGTCACCGTTTTCGGCTCGGCGCGCACGGCCGTCGAACATCCTGTCTACGCACTGGCCCGCGAGCTGGGCGCCCAACTTGCCGCCTCCGATTTAATGGTGATCACCGGTGCAGGTGGCGGCATCATGGCGGCTGCCCATGAAGGCGCAGGGCTGGACTACAGCCTGGGCTTCAACATCACCTTGCCGTTCGAGCAACACGCCAACGCCACCGTCGATGGCACCGGTAACCTGCTGCCCTTCCACTTCTTCTTCACCCGCAAGCTGTTCTTCGTCAAGGAAGCCGACGCACTCGTGCTGTGCCCGGGCGGTTTCGGCACGCTGGATGAAGCACTGGAAGTGCTGACACTGATTCAGACCGGCAAGAGCCCGCTGGTGCCTGTCGTGCTGCTGGACGCGCCGGGCGGTACCTTCTGGGAAAGCGCGCTGAGCTTTATCAGGAACGAACTGGAGGCCAACCGCTACATCCTGCCCAGCGACATGAACCTGCTCAAGCTGGTGTACAGCGCAGACGAGGCTGTGGCCGAGATCAACCAGTTCTACAGCAACTTCCATTCAAGCCGATGGCTGAAGAACACCTTCGTGATCCGCATGCACCATGCCCTGAGTGAACAGGCGCTGGGCCAGATTCAGGAGACCTTCGCCGATTTGCGCCTGAGCGACGATTTCCACCAGCACAATCATCAGGACGAGCACGACGAGGCGCAGTTCAGCCACCTCACGCGTCTGGCGTTCAAGTTCACCGGGCGTAACCATGGAAGGCTGCGTGAGCTGGTGAATTTCATCAACCAGAGCGAGAACTGGGCAAGGCCTGTGCAGGGGAAACAGACGGTTGGGCGGCAGCCGCTGCAGGCGACCTGACACAATCCCTTAGCAGCACGGCTTGCCGGCGGGAGCGATTTCGAGGACGCCATCGCCGGCAAGCCGTGCTGCTACGAGGACGATAACCGTCATACAGCGTCAGTCGTCTTGGCCCTTGCCACTGAGCAATCGGCTGATCAGTTCCGGCGGATAGCCGCGATAACTGAGAAAACGCATCTGCTGCCCGCGTTCCCGTGCATCCCTGGGCAGTTGCCCGGCAAACTTGCGCCGCCAGGACTCTTCCAGCTTTTCGCGCCAGTCGATGCCGCACTCGCGAAGTGCCAGTTCGATATCGGAACGTTGCAAGCCTCGTTGCCCCAGCTCTTCGCGAATGCGCAAAGGGCCGTAGCCCGAACGGGCGCGGTAGGACACGAAACTTTCGAGGTAACGGGATTCGGACAGCAGCCCCTCTTCCGTCAGACGGTCGAGTTCGGCTTCGATCAATTCAGGAGGGGCGCCGCGCTGACGCAACTTGCGCGTCAGCTCGACTCGACCATGCTCGCGGCGTGCGAGCAGGTCCATGGCGGTACGCCGGACTGCAACCGGCGTATCTAGCTCTACAGACATGACCGGAATCAGAGGTCGGCGTCAGCTTCGATCTCGGCCATGTCGTCTTCTTCAGCGACACGAGACGATTGGGCTTTGACACCTGGCGAAGTGGTCAGCAGTTTCTCGCGGATCTGCTTCTCGAGGGTCGCACCGATTTCCGGGTTATCCGCCAGGAACTTGGCCGAGTTGGCCTTGCCCTGACCGATCTTGTTGCCCTGGTAGCTGTACCACGCACCGGATTTCTCCAGCAGACCGTGCAGCACGCCCAAGTCGATGATTTCGCCGTTACGGTAGATGCCCTTGCCGTAGAGGATCTGGAATTCAGCCTGACGGAACGGTGGAGAGACCTTGTTCTTCACGACCTTGACGCGGGTTTCGCTGCCCACCACTTCGTCGCCTTCCTTCACCGCGCCAGTACGGCGGATGTCCAGACGCACCGATGCGTAGAACTTCAGCGCGTTACCACCGGTGGTGGTTTCGGGGCTGCCGAACATGACGCCGATCTTCATGCGGATCTGGTTGATGAAGATGACCAGGCAGTTGGCGTTCTTGATGTTACCGGTGATCTTACGCAGCGCCTGAGACATCAGGCGGGCTTGCAGGCCGACGTGCATGTCGCCCATTTCACCTTCGATTTCGGCTTTGGGTACCAGCGCGGCCACGGAGTCGACGACGATGACGTCGATGGCGTTGGAGCGCACCAGCATGTCGGTGATTTCCAGCGCCTGCTCACCGGTGTCCGGCTGCGAGACCAGCAGGTCGTCGACGTTGACGCCCAGCTTGCCGGCGTATTCAGGATCCAGCGCGTGCTCGGCGTCGACGAACGCACAGGTGGCGCCCATTTTCTGGGCTTCGGCGATGACCGACAGGGTCATGGTGGTTTTACCGGACGACTCCGGACCGTAGATTTCAACGATCCGGCCTTTTGGCAGACCGCCGATACCCAGCGCGATATCGAGGCCCAGGGAGCCGGTGGAGATAGCAGGAATAGCCTGGCGGTCGTGGTCGCCCATGCGCATGACTGCGCCTTTACCGAACTGACGCTCGATCTGACCCAAGGCCGCAGCCAAGGCTTTCTTCTTGTTGTCGTCCATTGAAGTCCTCTCGTAATCGGTTAGGCCTGACGGCCGATATAACTGTATAAGTGAACAGTATTATTCCACAGGGTTGCGCGCGCGCCTACCCCTGATTTGGTATTTCTCCCCGAGCGAGCTGAATCAGCCCCTCTAGGGCGGCCTTCACCGTTTGTCGGCGGACCTGATCGCGGTCGCCTACGAACTGAAAGCGTTGCGCGATCAGGCGCTCGGCAGCGCCCCAGCAGACCCAGACCGTGCCAACCGGCTTTTCCGGCGAACCGCCGTCAGGGCCTGCCACGCCGCTGACCGCAACCGAAAAACGCGCGCCGCTGTTGTTCTGCGCGCCTCGGGCCATGGCCTCGACCACTTCCTGACTGACAGCGCCCACGCGACCGAACAGCGCCTGATCGACACCCAGCTGGCGGGTTTTCTGCCCATTGGAATAGGTGACGTATCCGGCCTCGAACCAGGCCGAGCTGCCGGGGATGCGGGTAATGGCCTCGGCGATGCCGCCACCGGTACAGGACTCGGCGGTACTGACCTGGGCCTGAATCGTTAACAACTGCTGGCCAAGCGTGGTGGCCAGTTGAGTGATGTCATCCACAGCGGTTCTCCGAGTGTTTCGGGCAAGGGCCACACGCTACACGAGCGTGTCGGCAGTGCAAGACGGGCGGGCCGAAACAACCGCGCTCATTCAGGCGGCTGCAGTGGCGGCGGGCAGGGTTTGGGTTTCCTGACGGTCTCGATGATGGTTTCCCGCGGCCGCCGCCGCGCCTCCTCCAGCGTGATGAAGCGCCCGTTGGTCGCGTCCCTTGCGCGTTTGCGTTGCATAGGAAAGTCCTTTTAAGTGCCTGCCCGGGATCGGACAGTTGCCACGACAGACTACACACGCAAAGGCATCAGATGGCGCCCCGGAAACGCCCCGTGACGAATAAGCCGGGCCTGCGGGCCACGAGCGTGCGTGATACCCTTGCGCCCATCGCAAAAGCAATCGGATCAGGCATCGGCTCACGTAGGTGAAGTCCTCTGCCCTGCGCCCCATTTGCCCCAATCTTCCAACGAATTTGCCTAAATAACTGATGAACAAAGCAATTTCAGATCTTTCCTCGCACACCCCCATGATGCAACAGTACTGGAAGCTGAAGAACCAGCATCCGGACCAGTTGATGTTCTATCGCATGGGCGACTTCTACGAGATTTTCTACGAGGACGCCAAGAAAGCGGCCAAGCTGCTGGACATCACCCTGACGGCTCGCGGGCAGTCGGCGGGGCAAAGCATTCCGATGTGCGGCATTCCGTATCACGCGGCCGAGGGCTACCTGGCCAAGCTGGTGAAGCTGGGCGAGTCGGTGGTGATCTGCGAGCAGATCGGCGACCCGGCCACCAGTAAGGGCCCGGTGGAACGCCAGGTGGTGCGCATCATCACGCCGGGTACGGTGAGCGATGAGGCGCTGCTCGACGAGCGCCGCGACAACCTCATTGCTGCCGTGCTCGGTGATGAGCGCCTGTTCGGTCTGGCGGTACTGGACATCACCAGTGGCAATTTCACCGTGCAGGAAATCAAGGGCTGGGAGAACCTGCTGGCCGAGCTGGATCGCCTGAACCCCGCCGAACTGCTGATCCCCGATGACTGGCCGCAGGGCCTGCCGGCCGAGAAACGCCGGGGCTCGCGCCGCCGCGCGCCATGGGATTTCGAGCGCGATTCGGCCCACAAGAGCCTGTGCCAGCAGTTCTCGACTCAGGACCTCAAGGGTTTTGGCTGCGAGACGCTGACCCTGGCCATCGGCGCCGCCGGTTGCCTACTGGGCTACGCCAAGGAAACCCAGCGCACCGCCCTGCCCCATTTGCGCAGCCTGCGTCACGAGCGGATGGACGATACGGTCATTCTCGACGGCGCCAGCCGGCGTAACCTGGAGCTGGACACCAACCTGGCAGGCGGGCGCGACAATACCTTGCAGTCGGTGATGGACCGTTGCCAGACCGCCATGGCCACGCGCCTGCTGACCCGCTGGCTGAACCGCCCGCTGCGCGATCTGAAAGTGCTGCAGGCTCGTCAGGAATCGATCGAATGCTTCCTGGAACGCTACCGCTTCGAAAACCTGCAACCGCAGCTCAAGGAAATCGGCGACATCGAGCGTATTCTGGCGCGTATCGGCCTGCGCAATGCTCGTCCGCGCGATCTGGCGCGCCTGCGCGATGCCCTCGGCGCGCTGCCTGAGTTGCAGCGGGCTCTGGCCGAACTCGACGCCCCGCACATCCAGCAACTGGCCGTGACCACCAGCACCTACCCAGAGTTGGCGGACCTGCTGCAGCGGGCGATCATCGACAACCCGCCGGCGGTGATTCGTGACGGCGGCGTGTTGAAGACCGGTTACGACGCCGAGCTCGACGAGCTGCTGTCGTTGAGTGAAAACGCCGGCCAGTTCCTGATCGATCTGGAAGCCCGCGAAAAAGCCCGCACGGGCCTGGCCAACCTCAAGGTCGGTTACAACCGGGTGCACGGCTATTTCATCGAGCTGCCGAGCAAACAGGCCGAACAGGCGCCTGCCGATTACATTCGTCGCCAGACCCTCAAGGGCGCCGAGCGCTTCATCACCCCGGAACTCAAGGAGTTCGAAGACAAGGCGTTGTCGGCCAAGAGCCGCGCCCTGGCCCGGGAGAAAATGCTTTACGAGACATTGCTCGAAGACCTGATCGGGCATCTCGCGCCATTGCAGGACACCGCTGCCGCCCTGGCCGAACTGGACGTACTCAGCAACCTGGCCGAGCGCGCGCTGAATCTGGACCTGAGCCGCCCGCGCTTCACCGATGAGCCGTGCATGCGCATCGAGCAGGGCCGCCATCCAGTGGTCGAGCAGGTATTGACGACGCCGTTCGTGGCCAACGACCTGGACCTCAATGACAACACCCGCATGCTGGTCATCACCGGTCCGAACATGGGCGGTAAATCCACCTACATGCGCCAGACCGCGCTGATCGTGCTGCTGGCTCACATCGGCAGCTTCGTGCCGGCGGCCAGTTGCGAGCTGTCGCTGGTGGACCGCATCTTCACCCGTATCGGCTCCAGCGACGACCTGGCGGGCGGACGCTCGACCTTCATGGTGGAAATGAGCGAAACGGCGAACATCCTGCACAATGCCACCGACAAGAGCCTGGTGCTGATGGACGAAGTGGGCCGCGGAACCAGTACCTTCGACGGTCTTTCGCTGGCCTGGGCTGCGGCAGAATGTCTCGCCCAGTTGCGCGCCTACACCTTGTTCGCCACTCACTATTTCGAGCTGACCGTGCTGCCGGAAACCGAGCCGCTGGTGGCCAACGTGCACCTCAACGCCACCGAGCACAACGAGCGGATCGTCTTCCTGCACCGTGTGCTGCCGGGGCCTGCCAGCCAGAGCTATGGCCTGGCCGTGGCCCAGTTGGCGGGGGTTCCAGGCAAGGTCATCAGCCGTGCCAAGGAGCACCTGCAGCGCCTGGAAACCACCAGTCTGCCCCACGAACAGCCCAAACCCAAGCCGGGCAAGGCACCTGCACCGCAACAGGCCGACATGTTCGCCAGCCTGCCGCACCCGGTGCTGGAAGAACTGTCGAAGCTGAAAATCGACGATATGACGCCGCGCCAAGCTATCGATTGGTTATATGGACTGCAAAACCGGATCTAACGGTGTTCGTAACAAGCTGTTAGAATCCCGCGCGGTTTGGGAACGGTACGGCCAGACGCCTTGCCGCAAGAAATCCGAGCCGCGTTCGAACACGACGAACCACGGCCTTGCCTGCCACCCCACCAGGGGATGAGGCGAGGCTGCTCGTGTTCTGGATGCCCGGGAACCTTCCCGACTGAGCAACCCTGACGTGAGGGGCTCTGCTGCCGCCGCCTGAGGAGAGAATTAGAAATGACCTTCGTCGTCACCGACAACTGCATCAAGTGCAAGTACACCGACTGCGTAGAAGTCTGTCCGGTGGACTGCTTCTACGAAGGCCCGAACTTCCTGGTGATTCACCCGGATGAGTGCATCGACTGCGCTCTGTGCGAGCCTGAATGCCCTGCCGTCGCGATCTTCTCCGAAGACGAGATCCCGGCCGGGATGGAAAACTTCATCGCGCTGAACGCCGAGCTGGCTGACGTGTGGCCGAACGTCACCGAGCGCAAGGATCCATTGCCGGACGCCGCAGAGTGGGATGGCAAGACTGGCAAGATCGAACACCTGGAGCGCTAAGCGCCAGCGTGGTATCAGAAAAGACCCTGCGGGGTCTTTTTTGCATTTGGGGCACTGCCCGTTGGCAGACCCACTTTTGTGCAGACGAAAAAAAGGGGCGGTTTGACCCGCCCACATTTTTTCCGTAATCCCTTTAGTCCTTTTGTCATCATCCTGATGAATCGCGTCCTGCGATGTCCATGTGCAGTCTTCCTTGACCGCCTGTGCCATTCCGTCGGCACAGTTCTGATATTAGTGATTTACCGGACGAGAGCAACACCCTGGATTTTTCAAAACAATTCATGAACATTCGCTAAACACAAATAAACATCTGAAAAATCAGCGACATGAATAATGTCATTCACAATAACAAGCCGTGAACCGGCAGAAAATAATGCGATCTCTGACAAGTCACGTAAGAAATCACTTACAACTAAAGTAATAGATCCCACAGCCAACGCTCATATTAAGAGCAACATACTTGTAGGCCGTTTAATCGAATATTCACAGCGACCACTTTGTTTTGTCACATGAAAAAGCCCCGAAGATTCGGGGCTCTTTATTTGATGCCAGTTCGCCATCAAGTTAGGCGAACGGCATGTTTCACTGGAACAATGACTCGCTGGAAAGACCGTTCTTCTCCAGGATCTCACGCAGGCGCTTGAGGCCCTCCACCTGGATCTGCCGCACCCTTTCACGGGTCAGGCCGATCTCCAGGCCCACGTCCTCCAGCGTGCTGCTCTCGTGCCCACGCAGGCCGAAGCGGCGCACGACCACCTCACGCTGCTTGTCGGTCAACTCGGACAGCCACTGGTCGATGCTCTGGGACAGGTCATCGTCCTGCAGCAACTCGCAAGGGTCGGTGGGGCGGTCGTCGGTCAGGGTGTCGAGCAGGGTCTTGTCCGAGTCCGGCCCCAGGGACACGTCCACGGAAGACACCCGCTCGTTGAGCCCGAGCATGCGCTTGACCTCGCAGACCGGCTTCTCCAGCAGGTTGGCGATCTCTTCGGGTGAAGGTTCGTGATCGAGCTTCTGGGTCAGTTCCCGCGCGGCGCGCAGGTAGACGTTGAGCTCCTTGACCACATGAATCGGCAGGCGGATGGTCCGCGTCTGATTCATGATCGCGCGTTCGATGGTCTGACGGATCCACCAGGTCGCGTAGGTAGAGAACCGGAAACCGCGCTCCGGATCGAATTTTTCGACCGCCCGAATCAGGCCAAGGTTGCCCTCTTCGATCAGGTCCAGCAATGACAGGCCACGATTGACGTAGCGCCTGGCGATCTTCACCACCAGCCGCAGATTGCTTTCAATCATGCGCTTGCGCCCGGCAGGATCGCCCTTTTGCGACAGACGCGCAAAATGGACCTCCTCCTCGGGAGAGAGCAAGGGAGAAAAGCCGATTTCATTGAGGTACAGCTGCGTGGCATCCAGTGCCCGCGTGTAGTCGATGTACTTGTGCTGCTTGAGTGCTGCGGAGTTTTTGGTCTTCGCACGAACAGAAGGTGTAGCTGGCTTCTCATCCGTTGCAGAATCCAGGACGATCCCGTGCTCCATCAGGAGAACCTCGTCGTCTATGTCAAACTCCGGCACTTCTTTGTTGAGAGCCATTGTTATAGTCCTTTGATGAGTTCGACCTCAAGCTCCAGTGGCGCCTTTTTCCCTGGCATCACTTGAGCCTGTCCCCTCTACGGCAGGAACAGGCTGGAAACCGATCAACGACGCGGCAGAAATTCCAGTGGATCTACAGGCTTACCCTGACGGCGAATCTCGAAATGCAGTTTCACCCGGTCAGTTCCCGTTGACCCCATCTCGGCAATTGTCTGCCCTGCCTTGACCTGTTGCCCCTCCCGAACCAACAGCCTACGGTTATGGCCGTAAGCACTGACGTAGGTATCGCTGTGTTTGATGATCACTAACTCGCCGTAGCCCCGTAATCCACTTCCGGCGTACACCACTGAACCATCAGACGCGGCTAAAACAGGCTGTCCCAAATCACCGGCGATATCAATTCCTTTATTCAAACTACCGTTTGAAGAAAATTTGGCGATCAAAACACCACTCGTCGGCCACGCCCAGCCACTTGGCGAGCGCGCCCCTGCAACTACGGGGGTATTCACAGGCGCAGTTGTCGGCGCTGTTGCCGCCGGTGCGGTAGTTGTGGAAGTGCTACCGGAAGTTGCACCGACAGGACGTGTAATAACCGTGGTCTTGATTGAACCCGATGGCGAATTTGTGTTGTTTGTTGCGGACGGTGCGACCACGACAGGCGCGGCGGCGACCGTTGCCGGTGCCGAACCTGCGCGTCCGTCGAAGCGGATGGCCTGGCCGACGTGGATGGTGTAAGGCTCGGGGATGTTGTTGCGTGCGGCCAGCGCCTTCCAGTCCCAGCCGTAGCGGAACGCGATGGAAAACAGCGTATCGCCGCGCTTGACGACGTACTGGCCGGTGGTGACCTGCGGCCGCGCAGGCGCTGCGGGCTTGCCGTCGTTGCGATCGACCACGCGCACGCCACCCGATGGCGTGCTGGAGCAGCCGGCCAGAAGAGCACTCAGGGCAATGCCAGTCACCAGACGTTGAAAACTTGTTGAAGACATACGCTGCCGAATGACTGTGAGACTCACCCGCCACTCCCTTTACCGGTGACTGAATTAAAGCTGCCTATTGTGTCTTGATGATGACCGGCAGCCATGGAAAAACTGATTACGAAAAATGTACACGACAGCCAGCAGCCCACGGGCAAAGCCTCATCGCAAATAGCCAGCCTGTAGACAGGCGGCGCCTCGGACAATTCCTTGCCGCTGCAAAACAGGCTTACGCCAACGGCCCGTTGAGCAGCGGCACGAAGCGTACGGCCCCCAGCACATGACGGGAGAAGCCGTGTTCTTCACGAATGATCAGCATCAATTGCTGAACTTCGCCAGCGCCGACCGGAATCACCAGGCGCCCACCCGGCGCCAGTTGGTCCAGCAGCGCCTGGGGCACATCGGTGGCCACCGCCGTGACAATGATGCCGTTATAAGGCGCCAGCGCCGGCCAGCCCTCCCAGCCATCGCCCCAGCGAAACACCATGTTGCGCAGGTTCAGTTCCTGCAGGCGCTCCTTGGCGCGGTCCTGCAGCACCTTGATCCGCTCCACCGAGAATACCCGCTCCACCAGTTGCGCCAGCACGGCGGTCTGGTAGCCGGAGCCGGTGCCGATCTCCAGCACTTTATCCAGCGGCCCTGCGGCCAGCAGCAGTTCGCTCATGCGAGCGACCATGTAAGGCTGGGAAATGGTCTGGTTGTTGCCGATCGGCAGCGCGGTGTCTTCGTAGGCGCGATGGGCCAGCGCCTCGTCGACGAACAGATGCCGGGGCGTCTTGCGAATGACCTCCAGCACCTGGGTGTTGGCGATGCCTTCTTCGTACAGGCGCTGGATCAGGCGCTCGCGGGTACGCTGCGAGGTGAACCCCACGCCGCGACGTAACAGATCATCTTGCTCACGGGACATCAGGCCATTCCCTCCAGCCAGGCGTTCAGGCTGTTGAAACCGTCCTGATAGGTCCGATCCAGCTGCAACGGGGTAATCGATACATAACCTTGCATCACGGCATGAAAGTCCGTGCCCGGCCCGCCGTCCTCGACATCACCGGCGGCGGCAATCCAGTAACCGGCCTTGCCGCGCGGATCGACCACCTTCACCGGCGCAGCGGCGCGGGCACGATGGCCCAGGCGGGTGAGCTGGATGCCACGCACGCGATCGAGCGGCAGATTGGGGATATTCACGTTCAATACGGTACGCGGTGGAAGATCGAGCTGTTCGTGAGCCTCGACCAGAAGCCGAGCGTAATGCGCGGCGGTTGCCAGGTTATCGACCTGACGGGACAAAAATGAAAAGGCAAACGAGGGACGCTCAAGGAACCGCCCTTCCAGCGCCGCGGCGACGGTGCCCGAATACAGCACGTCATCGCCGAGATTGGCGCCCAGGTTGATGCCGGAGACCACCATGTCGGGCTCGTGCTCGAGCAGGCCGTGAATGCCCAGGTGGACACAGTCGGTCGGCGTGCCGTTCAGGCCGATGAAGCCGTTGCCCAGAACGATGGGGTGCAGCGGCCGGTCGAGGGTCAGCGAACTGCTGGCACCGCTCTTGTCTTGATCAGGAGCAATGACCGCGCACTCGGCATAGTCGGCCAGCGCGCCATGAAGCGCGGCCAGTCCGGGTGCCGTGACCCCGTCATCATTTGAAATCAGAATACGCATGAGCTGTCCGTCTGTCCTGCGGGCGCCAGATCCACGAGTTCACGCACCAAGGCGGTGGCGAAGCATCCGGCCGGCAGGACGAATTCCAGTTGCAGAATGTCAGGCTCGGGATAATGCCACGACAACCGCCCGATGGGCAGTCGCAGGATGCGACGTTCGTGTTCCATTCCGGCTTTTATCAACCAGTTACACAGCGATGACTCGCGCCGGGCGATGCTGTTTTCCAGCTCCGCTGTAGCGCCACCGGCGGGAGAATCCCCCGCGCCCCATTGTGGGCCAGTGGGGTGCAGGTCAAGGATCGCCAGGCGCGGATCGCTGCACTCGGCCTCGCCGGCCGGGAAAAAACTGCGGCTGTCGGTGAACGCCAGCAGATCGCCCACCTGCGCGCGCTGCCAGCTGCCATCGGCCACTCGTGCGGCCAGTACCTGATTGAACAGGTAGCTGCGGGCCGTGGAGAGCAGGCGTGAACGCAGGTTGCGTTGCTCGGGCAGGGCCTGGCGCTCGGCGTAATGCCTGGCTTCGCCTACATTGCCGCCCTCGTGGCCGAAACGTTGTGCGCCAAAATAATTGGGAATGCCGTGTTGTTTGATCGCCTCAAGGCGCTGGTCCAGCCCGGCCTTGTCCGCCTGCAGCTGCGTCAGGCGCAAGGTGAAACCGTTGGCGGCATGGGCGCCACGCTGCAATTTGCGCTTGTGGCGCCTGCTGTCGAGAATCTTCAGGGTGTCGTTCTCGGCCGCCGACATGTCCGGATCGGCCTTGCCCGGCAGCTGAATGCTGAACCACTGGCGCGTCAGGGCCTGGCGGTCCTTGAGCCCGGCATAGGCCACCGTGCGCAACGGCACGCCTGCGGCCTTGGCCAGACGACGGGCGGCTTCTTCAGTGTTCAGCCCGCGTTTCTCTACCCACAGCCAGAGGTGCTCGCCATCGCCGGACAACGGGATGTCCAGCACTTCATCGACCTGAAAGTCTTCGGCAGTGGCCTTGAGCACCGCAGTGCCCAGCGCATCGCCCCAGGCCCGCGGGCCGAGCAGTTCGAATTCGGTCATTGGGCGATCAACAGTGCGACGGCGTGAACCGCGATGCCTTCTTCACGGCCGGTGAAGCCGAGTTTTTCGGTGGTGGTGGCCTTGACGTTGACCTGGTCGAGCTCGACCTGCAGGTCTTCGGCGATCAATGCACGCATGGTGTCGATATGAGGCGCCATCTTGGGTGCCTGGGCGACGATGGTGGCGTCGACATTGCCGACTTTCCAGCCTTTTGCCTGCACCTGCTTGAGCACATGACGCAGCAGCACGCGGCTGTCGGCGCCCTTGAATTGCGGATCGGTGTCCGGGAAGTGCTTGCCGATGTCGCCCAGCGCCGCGGCGCCCAGCAAGGCATCGCTCAACGCGTGCAGCAGAACATCGCCATCGGAATGAGCCAGCAGCCCGAACTTGTGCGCGATACGCACCCCACCCAAGGTAATGAAATCGCCCTCAGCGAAACGGTGCACATCGTAGCCGTGGCCAATACGCATAAAAAAACGCCCTGAAAAAGTCAGGGCGTGATTCTACCTGCTTTGTCCGACATTAGGACCTGCTGGCACGCAATTGAGAGTGAATGCCATTCACTGGGCTGCCAATGCCCGGGCGTGATGGCGCAGGTGATCTTCGATGAAGCTGGCGATGAAGTAATAGCTGTGGTCGTAGCCTGGCTGCATGCGCAGCTCCAGCGGATGCCCCGCCGCCTTCGCCGCCTGCACCAGCGCTTCGGGCTTGAGCTGATTGCTCAGGAAATCGTCGCGATCGCCCTGATCCACCAACAGCGGCAGGCGCTCCGGCGCATCGGCGATCAGCACACTGGCGTCCCATTCGCGCCAGCGCGAGCGGTCTTCGCCCAAGTAACGGGAGAAGGCTTTCTGGCCCCACGGGCAATCCATCGGGTTGTTGATCGGCGAAAACGCCGACACTGACTGGTAACGCCCGGGGTTGCGCAGCGCGCAGACCAGCGCACCATGCCCGCCCATCGAGTGCCCGCTGATGCTGCGTTTGTCCGAAGCCGGGAAATGCGCCTCGATCAGGTTCGGCAACTCGCTGACCACATAGTCGTACATGCGGTAGTGGCGCGCCCAGGGCTGCTGGGTGGCGTTGAGGTAGAAACCGGCGCCCAGGCCGAAGTCATAGGCGTTGTCCGGATCGCCCGGCACGTCGGCACCGCGCGGGCTGGTGTCGGGCGCGACGATGATCAGGCCCAGCTCGGCGGCGATGCGCTGCGCGCCGGCTTTCTGCATGAAGTTCTCGTCGGTGCAGGTCAACCCCGACAGCCAGTAGACCACCGGCAGCTTGCCGCCCTGCTCAGCCTGCGGCGGCAGGTACACGGCGAATACCATGTCGCAGCCCAGCACATCGGAATGGTGTTTGTAACGTTTGTGCCAGCCACCGAAGCTTTTCTGGCACGAAATATTTTCCAGACCCATCGGTCGTTCCTCGCTTCAGCGACAAGCTTCAAGCGACAAGCTGCAAGAGGGCACCGTGGCGCTCCTGCTTGCAGCTCATAACTTGCAGCTTGGAGCTGCCTTTAGAAGTGGATGACGGAGCGGATGCTTTTGCCTTCGTGCATCAGGTCGAAAGCTTCGTTGATCTTGTCCAGGCCCATGGTGTGGGTGATGAAGGTGTCAAGCGGGATCTCGCCGGTCTGGGATTTTTCAACGTAGCTTGGCAGCTCGGTACGGCCTTTCACGCCGCCGAACGCCGAACCGCGCCAGACGCGGCCGGTCACCAGCTGGAAAGGACGGGTAGCGATTTCATGGCCCGACGGCGCGACCCCGATGATCACCGACTCGCCCCAGCCCTTGTGGCAGCATTCCAGCGCCGCGCGCATCAGCTGCACGTTGCCGATGCACTCGAAGCTGTAGTCCACGCCGCCGTCGGTCATTTCGACGATCACGTCCTGGATCGGCTTGCTGTGCTCTTTGGGGTTGATGAAGTCGGTGGCGCCCAGTTCACGAGCCACGTCGAACTTGGCCGGGTTGATGTCGATGGCGATGATGCGCGAGGCCTTGGCCATTTTCGCGCCGATGATCGCGGCCAGGCCGATACCGCCCAGACCGAAGATCGCGACAGTGGCGCCCTCTTCCACTTTGGCGGTGTTCAGAACCGCGCCAATGCCGGTGGTCACGCCGCAACCGAGCAGGCAGACCTTCTCCAGCGGGGCTTCCTTGGGGATTTTTGCCAAGGAGATTTCCGGGACCACGGTGTATTCGGAGAACGTCGAGCAGCCCATGTAGTGGTAGACCGGCTGGCCGTTGTAGCTGAAACGGGTGGTGCCGTCGGGCATCAGGCCCTTGCCTTGAGTGGCACGGACTTTCTGGCACAGGTTGGTCTTGCCGGATTTGCAGAATTTGCACTCGCGGCATTCGGCGGTGTACAGCGGAATGACGTGGTCGCCCACCGCCAGGGAGGTGACGCCCTCACCCACCGCCTCGACGATGCCGCCGCCTTCGTGGCCCAGAATGCACGGGAACACGCCCTCGGAGTCAGCGCCGGACAGGGTGTAGGCATCGGTGTGGCAAACGCCGGAGGCCACGGTACGAATCAAGACCTCACCGGCCTTCGGCGCCTCGACGTCCACTTCGACAATTTGCAGGGGCTCGTTGGGAGCGAAGGCTACGGCTGCACGTGACTTGATCATCAATCTTCTCCAGCAGGGGATTAAATAGGTAACGACAAGCAAGAAGTGTAAAGCAGTGCCGTTTGATGAATAATCCAGGAAAAAGCAAAACATTAATGCTGTACAGGGATAATCGATGTACACCAATCGCTGGGACGGGCTGGACGAATTCGTGGCGGTGGCCGAGTGCGGCCAGTTCACCGCGGCTGCCGAACGCATGGGCGTGTCTTCTTCGCACATCAGCCGACAGATCGCGCGGCTCGAAGAACGCTTGCAGACCCGCCTGCTATACCGCAGCACACGCAAGGTGGCGCTGACCGAAGCCGGCCAGACCTTTCTGCACCATTGCCAGCGCCTGCAGGATGGCCGCGAGGAAGCACTGCGAGCCGTGGGCGATCTGACCAGCGAACCCAAGGGCCTGCTGCGCATGACCTGTGCGGTGGCCTATGGCGAGCGTTTCATCGCACCGCTGGTCACCCGCTTCATGGATGAATACCCGCAATTGCGGGTGGACATCGAGCTGACCAACAACACCCTGGATCTGGTGCATGAGGGGATGGACCTGGCGATCCGCCTCGGTCGTTTGCAGGAATCGCGGCTGGTGGCCACGCGTCTTGCGCCTCGACGCATGTATTTGTGCGCCTCGCCGTCTTATCTGGAACGTTATGGTCGCCCCCACAGCCTGTCGGAACTGGCCCGGCATAACTGCCTGATCGGCAGTTCCGACAACTGGCTGTTACAACAGAACGGGCGGGAATTTTCCCAACGGGTGCAGGGAAACTGGCGCTGCAACAGTGGGCAGGCGGTGTTGGATGCCGCGCTTCAGGGCGTCGGGTTGTGTCAGTTGCCGGACTATTACGTGTTGGAGCACCTGAAAAGCGGCGCGCTGATTTCCCTGCTCGATGCCCACCAGCCGCCCAATACAGCGGTGTGGGCGCTGTATCCGCAGCAGCGGCATCTGTCACCGAAGGTCAGGAAGCTGGTGGATTATCTGAAGGTGGGGTTGGCGTTGAGGCCCGAATATCAGAACTAGCTCCTACACCGTTCCCCAACTGTAGGAGCGAATTCATTCGCGAATGCCAGTACAGCCGACACAAATTTATCGCCTGACACATTGTTCGCGAATGAATTCGCTCCTACAGGAGATCTGCGTCAGCCTCAGCGACTC
Source organism: Pseudomonas sp. 2 (assembly GCF_056627435.1). Lineage (NCBI taxonomy): Bacteria > Pseudomonadati > Pseudomonadota > Gammaproteobacteria > Pseudomonadales > Pseudomonadaceae > Pseudomonas > Pseudomonas sp. 2. The sequence continues at coordinate 376,563 of NZ_JBWXNG010000003.1, read as the reverse complement.
AACTCGCCCCGCCGCTGGCGCAGCCACTCCAGATCTTCAGGCCGAGTGACCTTGATGTTGTCGGCCCGGCCCTCGATCAGGCGCGGGGATTGCCCGGCCCATTCGATGGCCGAGGCTTCGTCGGTGATCGACACATTCGACACCAGGCTGTCCGCCAACGCCCGATGCAATGCGCCGAGCCGGAACATCTGCGGCGTGTAAGCCTGCCAGATCAGGCTGCGATCGACGGTTTCGCTGACCCGGCCATTGGCGTCGGCGCGCTTGAGCGTGTCTTTTGCGGGAACGGCGAGCAGGCCGCCGACCGGATCGTTCGCCAGTTCGCCCAGCAAGTTGTCCAGATCAGCGCGGGCCAGATTCGGTCGCGCAGCGTCGTGCACCAGTACCCAGTCGTTGTCATCGGCGCCGCTGGCATGCAGATGCAACAGCGCGTTGAGCACCGAGTCTGCACGCTCCTTGCCGCCATTGACCCGCTGGATCCGCGAATCCAGAGCGCAAGGCAAGGTGGGCCAGAAAGGGTCATCCACAGCCAGACTGATCACCATGCCCTTCAGGCGAGGATGTTCGAGAAAGCAGAGCAGGCTGTGTTCGAGAATCGTGAGGCCGCCCAGTTGCAGGTACTGCTTGGGACGGTCTGCCGCCATGCGAGCACCAACGCCCGCTGCGGGAATCACTGCCCAGAAGGCAGGAAGGGATTGAGTCATTGCGCGGGTGTCACTGTGCCAACTGATAAAGGGTCTCGCCGTCCTTGACCATGCCCAGTTCATGACGGGCACGCTCTTCAACGGTTTCCAGGCCTTTTTTCAACTCAAGCACCTCGGCGTCCAGCACCCGGTTGCGTTCGAGCAACGCGTCGTTTTCGGCGTGTTGATCGGCGATTTGCTGAGTCAGACTGGCCACCTGCGCAAGGCTGCCGTTACCCACCCACAGGCGATACTGCAGGCCAGCGAGCAGCAAGAGCAGAACGAGGAACAACCAGTTGGGACTGCGCATGGTGAATATCTGTTACCCGGTGAAGAAGACAGCAAAACCGACCATTTCAAATGCCCAAGAGCCCGGTGGTCACCGGGCTCATGGATCAGGACGCTCAGGATAAGTCGCTTTCGACGATTTCCACTACAGCGCCTGCTGCCTTTTTACCATCTTGCTATCAGCCGCGAAACTCGGCACGACCATTGTATTTGGCCTTGCCAGCCAATTGCTCTTCGATACGCAGCAGTTGGTTGTACTTGGAAACGCGGTCGGAACGGCACAGCGAGCCGGTCTTGATCTGGCCAGCCGAAGTCCCCACAGCCAGGTCGGCGATGGTCGAATCTTCGGTTTCGCCCGAGCGGTGCGAGATCACGGCGGTGTAACCGGCAGCCTTGGCCATCTGGATGGCTTCCAGGGTTTCGGTCAGCGAGCCGATCTGGTTGAACTTGATCAGGATCGAGTTGGCGATCTTCTTGTCGATGCCTTCTTTCAGGATCTTGGTGTTGGTCACGAACAGGTCGTCGCCCACCAGCTGGATCTTCTCGCCGATCTTGTCGGTGAGGATTTTCCAGCCCGCCCAGTCGGACTCGTCCAGGCCGTCTTCGATCGAGATGATCGGGTATTGCTTGGTCAGGTCAGCCAGGTAGTCGGCGAAACCGGCGGCGTCGAAGACTTTACCTTCGCCGGCCAGGTCGTATTTGCCGTCCTTGTAGAACTCGCTGGCGGCGCAGTCCAGTGCTAGGGTCACGTCGGTGCCCAGCTTGTAGCCGGCCTTTTCAACGGCTTCAGCGATGGCAGCCAGCGCGTCGGCGTTGGACGAAAGGTTCGGTGCGAAACCGCCTTCGTCGCCCACCGCAGTGTTCAGGCCCTTGGCCTTCAGCACAGCCTTGAGGTGGTGGAAAATCTCGGTGCCCATGCGCAGGCCTTCGGAGAAGGACTTGGCGCCAACCGGCTGAACCATGAATTCCTGGATGTCGACGTTGTTGTCGGCGTGCTCGCCACCGTTGATGATGTTCATCATCGGCACCGGCATGGAGTACTCGCCTGGCGTGCCATTGAGGTTGGCAATGTGCGCGTACAGCGGCAGGTCCTGATCCTGTGCGGCAGCCTTGGCAGCGGCCAGGGACACGGCGAGGATGGCGTTGGCGCCCAGCTTGGCCTTGTTCTCGGTGCCGTCGAGCTCGATCATCGCCTTGTCCAGCGCCTTCTGGTCAACCGGGTCCTTGCCCAGCAGCAGGTCGCGGATCGGGCCGTTGATGTTGGCCACAGCCTTCAGAACGCCCTTGCCCATGTAACGGCTCTTGTCGCCATCACGCAGCTCCAGTGCTTCACGCGAGCCGGTGGATGCACCGGACGGCGCGCAGGCGCTGCCGATGATGCCGTTGTCGAGGAGCACATCTGCTTCCACGGTGGGATTGCCACGGGAGTCGAGAACTTCACGACCTTTGATGTCGACGATTTTTGCCATTGTTGTTAACACTCCAAGATTGACGAAAACGACGCAGCTGGAAAAGCGACTGGCGTCTCGGAGCACTAGACAGCGGGCAGGCCCGAGACGACAGAAATTCCCGACCCGTTGGTCGGGAAAGAAACGAGCGGCACTGTACCGGAGGGCACAGTGCCAGTGAAGCGGGTTTTAAGCCGTTTCGATGGTCGGGAACGCCTTGACCAGGTCATCGAGCGCCTTGAGCTGGGTCAGGAACGGCTCCAGCTTGTTCAGGCGCAGCGCGCACGGACCGTCGCACTTGGCGTTGTCCGGATCCGGATGCGCTTCCAGGAACAGACCCGCCAGGCCCTGGCTGATGCCGGCCTTGGCCAGGTCGGTGACCTGGGCACGACGACCACCGGCAGAATCCGCGCGACCGCCCGGCATTTGCAGGGCGTGGGTCACGTCGAAGAACACCGGGTACTCGAACGCCTTCATGATGCCGAAGCCGAGCATGTCCACGACAAGGTTGTTGTAGCCGAAGCTCGAACCACGCTCGCAGAGGATCAACTGATCGTTACCGGCCTCTTCGCACTTGTTCAGGATGTGTTTCATTTCCTGAGGCGCGAGGAACTGGGCCTTCTTGATGTTGATCACGGCGCCGGTTTTCGCCATCGCCACGACCAGATCGGTCTGGCGCGACAAAAAGGCCGGCAGCTGGATGATGTCGCAGACCTCGGCGACGGCCTGGGCCTGATGCGGCTCATGCACGTCGGTGATCACCGGCACGCCGAAGGTGCGCTTGATCTCTTCGAAAATGCGCATGCCCGCTTCCAGGCCCGGACCGCGGTAGGAGGTCACGGAGGAGCGGTTGGCCTTATCGAAACTGGCCTTGAACACGTAAGGGATGCCGAGCTTCTCGGTGACCCGTACGTATTCTTCGCAGACCTGCATGGCCATGTCCCGCGATTCCAGGACATTCATGCCGCCAAACAAGACCATCGGCTTGTCGTTGGCGATCTCGATGCCCTTGTCACCGACGCGGATGATTTTCTGTGCCATGTAATGGATTCCCGATCAGCCGTTTTTCTGATGTTGAGCCAGCGCAGCCTTGACGAAGCCACTGAACAGCGGGTGGCCGTCGCGAGGCGTCGAGGTGAATTCCGGGTGGAACTGGCAGGCCACGAACCATGGGTGATCCGGGGACTCGACCACTTCGACCAGCGCGCCGTCACCGGAACGACCGGAAATCTTCAGGCCGGCTTCGATCAGTTGCGGCAGCAGCTTGTTGTTCACTTCGTAGCGATGGCGATGACGCTCGACGATGGTGTCGTTGCCATAGCAATCGTGCACCAGGGAGCCCGGCTCCAGCAGGCACTCCTGGGCGCCCAGGCGCATGGTGCCGCCCAGGTCGGACGCTTCGGTACGGGTTTCGACGGCACCGGTGGCGTCTTCCCACTCGGTGATCAGGCCCACGACCGGATGAGCGCTGCTGCGGTCGAACTCGGTGGAGTTGGCGTCTTTCCAGCCCAGCACGTTACGGGCGAACTCGATGACCGCCACTTGCATGCCCAGGCAGATACCCAGGTACGGCACCTTGTTCTCGCGAGCGAACTGGACGGCAGTGATCTTGCCTTCCACGCCGCGCAGACCGAAGCCGCCTGGAACCAGGATCGCGTCCACGCCTTCGAGCAGGCCGGTGCCCTGGTTCTCGATGTCTTCGGAATCGATGTAGCGCAGGTTGACCTTGGTGCGGTTGGTGATGCCGGCGTGGCTCATCGCTTCGATCAGCGACTTGTACGCGTCCAGCAGCTCCATGTACTTGCCGACCATGGCGATGGTGACTTCGTGCTCGGGGTTGAGCTTGGCATCGACGACCTTGTCCCACTCGGACAGGTCGGCGCCGCCGCACTGCAGGCCGAAACGCTCGACGACGAAATCGTCCAGACCCTGCGAATGCAGGATGCCCGGGATCTTGTAGATGGTGTCAGCGTCTTCCAGACCGATCACCGCACGCTCTTCGACGTTGGTGAACTGGGCGATCTTGCGACGCGACGACACGTCGATCGGGTGGTCGGAGCGGCAGACCAACACGTCAGGCTGCAGGCCGATGGAACGCAGTTCCTTGACCGAGTGCTGGGTTGGCTTGGTCTTGGTCTCGCCAGCGGTGGCGATGTACGGAACCAGGGTCAGGTGCATCAGCATCGCGCGCTTGGAGCCGACTTCGAAACGCAGCTGGCGAATGGCCTCCAGGAACGGTTGCGATTCGATGTCACCCACGGTGCCGCCGATCTCGACCAGGGCCACGTCGGCATCGCCGGCGCCCTTGATGATGCGACGCTTGATTTCGTCGGTGATGTGCGGGATCACCTGAATGGTCGCGCCCAGATAATCACCACGGCGCTCTTTGCGCAGGACGTGTTCGTACACACGGCCGGTGGTGAAGTTGTTGTTCTGGGTCATGGTGGTGCGAATGAAACGCTCGTAGTGGCCCAGGTCCAGGTCGGTCTCGGCGCCGTCGTGGGTGACGAACACTTCACCGTGCTGGAACGGGCTCATGGTGCCCGGGTCGACGTTGATGTACGGATCCAGCTTGAGCATGGTGACCTTAAGTCCCCTCGCCTCCAGGATGGCCGCCAATGAAGCAGAGGCAATGCCTTTCCCCAATGAAGAAACAACACCACCCGTGACGAAGATGTAGCGCGTCATGAAAAACCCTAGAAGTCTGCGTTAAAGCGGTCAGCGCCGCCGGGGAAAGCGAAGGAAGGCCGAAGCCCCCGATGACCTGCGAGTTTCACAGTGCATTTCTGAAACTGCCGCGCTGATAGCGACTGGCCGGATACGGACCTGTCCATTGCTCGCCACATTTTGAGAATCGCCCAGTAAAGACTGGCTGGTAATCGGCAACTTGCGTCGTTCCAGATGGACCGACATAAGCTGTATCAAGAAGGGAGCGTAGTCTACCGGAAACGGGCTCTCATCTCAAACTGTGGTCATTCGTCGGTGGCTGCCAATGCAAACGCCAGTCACCACGGGGGTCGGCATCCAGCCCCGGGAGGTTGGCGACGGCCAGCAACTGCTCGCCGCGATACAGCAGCGGCAGGCGGCTGCGCAGAAACACCGGCACGCGTTTCTCGTTGAGCAGACGCTTGAGATCGCGCCGGCCGCGCTCGGGAATGTCCAGCACCTCTCCGCCGCGCCGATAGTGCACATGCAGGCCGCCGCGAGGGATTTCCCCCAGCAGATGCAAGATGCCGTTGCCCGGCAACGGCAGCGGTTGCCCCGCCTCGGACCAGTGCTGAGAGCCGGCCACGTCCTTGAGCCAGATGCCCGACAACCACCAGATCCGCCCTTCGGCACGGTGCAGCTGGCCATCGGCCAGACGCCAGATCGGGCGACCGTCAGGCCCGGCGTCACGCAGCGAATTCCAGCCGGCCCAGTGATCGGTGTCCGGCAGGCGGGTCAGCGGGCCCAGCCAGTGGCGCAATGCGTTGCGCTGGCGCGCTTCGGACAGGCACTCCAGCGGGGCGAGTTCAAGCGAGGGCAGATCGAGCCAGGGCCAGGGGCACGACGTGTCCGCAGAGGTCAGATCCTGCAACGCCAGTTCGCTCAGCAAGCTTTGGGCTTCGGCCAGATGTGCAGCGCTGCGGGTCATGTTGGCGAAAGCCTGGGGCCAGCGCGCCGTGAGCATCGGCATGACATGGCTGCGCAGGTAATTGCGCGAGAAGCGGCTGTCCTTGTTGCTCGGGTCTTCGATCCAGCTCAGGCCCTCTTGCTCGGCATAGGCCTCGAGCACCGAGCGCGGCTCATCGAGCAACGGGCGAAACAGTTGCCCCTTGCCCAAGGCGCGATGGGCCGGCATCGCCGCCAGACCCTTCACGCCTGCGCCGCGCAACAGCCTGAACATCAGGGTTTCGGCCTGATCGTCGCGGTGCTGCGCGGTCAGCAACACCTCGCCTTCCTGCAACACATCCTCAAGCGCAGCGTAGCGCGCCTCGCGTGCCGCCTGTTCGAGGCTGGCGCCGGGCCGGACCTGAACGTCGATGACTTGCAGCGGCACACCGAGGATCTGACACATCTGCCGGCAATGTCCCGGCCATGACGCAGCAACGGCCTGCAAGCCGTGATGGATGTGAACAGCAGTCAAGGGAGGCAAGGCGTGCTGCCGAGCGAGGTCGGCCAGCAGGTGCAGCAGGACGGTGGAATCGAGCCCACCGGAGAAGGCAATTCGCCAGGCGACAGCGCCGCGCCAGGGTTCCAGGCGAGGCAGCAGGCGCTTGGCGAGTTGTTTTCTGATGCAGTCCGGCTTGCTCATGGTTTTACCCTTCAAGCTGGCCGGACTGTGGAGAAAGGCGCTGGATTAAACGCCGTAGCTCATCAGACGCTCGTAACGACGAGCCAGCAGTTCATCGTTGTTGAACTTCTTGAGCATTGCCAACTGGCTGCTCAGTGTTTCGCGGATCGAGGCAGACGCCGCAGCCGGGTCGCGGTGCGCGCCACCCAGCGGCTCGTTGATCACCTTGTCGACGATGCCCAGGCCCTTGAGGCGCTCGGCGGTGATGCCCATCGCTTCGGCGGCATCCGGTGCCTTCTCGGCGGTTTTCCACAGAATCGATGCGCAGCCTTCCGGCGAGATCACCGCGTAGGTGGAGTATTGCAGCATGTTCAGCTGGTCGCACACACCGATGGCCAGTGCACCGCCGGAACCGCCCTCGCCGATGACCGTGGCGATGATCGGCGTCTTCAGACGCGCCATCACGCGCAGGTTCCAGGCAATCGCTTCGCTCTGGTTACGCTCTTCGGCGTCGATGCCCGGGTAGGCGCCCGGGGTGTCGATGAAGGTCAGGATCGGCATCTTGAAGCGCTCAGCCATTTCCATCAGGCGGCACGCCTTGCGGTAGCCTTCAGGGCGCGGCATGCCGAAGTTGCGGCGAACCTTTTCGCGCACTTCGCGGCCTTTCTGATGACCGATCACCATCACTGGCTTGTCGTCCAGGCGGGCGATACCGCCCACGATGGCGGCGTCGTCGGAGAAATGACGATCGCCGTGCAGCTCGTCGAACTCGGTAAAGATGTGTTCGATGTAGTCCAGGGTGTACGGACGGCGTGGATGACGCGCCATACGCGCGATCTGCCAGCTGCTCAGATTGCCGAAAATGCTTTCGGTGAGCGTCTTGCTCTTATCTTGCAGTCGAGAGATTTCATCGCTGATGTTCAGCGAGTTGTCATTGCCTACCAGACGCAGCTCTTCAATCTTGGCTTGCAGGTCAGCAATCGGCTGTTCGAAATCCAGAAAATTCGGGTTCATAGGCATCCGTCTTGGGTCGACGGCCAAGAGGCCGGCCGGTTGATCCGTAAGCGCCATACCTTAAAGGAAGTGACGCTTGCGGGTCGAGTTTTAATAAATTCGTAAGATCAGCTTTCAACGATACTGCAGGAAGACGTTCTCACGTCCGAACTGGTCACGCAGGGCCTGAATCAGGCTGTCTGCGGGATCGATCCGCCACGCTTCGCCAAACTGCAGCAACGCACGGGCCTCCTGCCCGGTGTAATCGAGCGTGATCGGGCACGCTCCCCGGTGCTTCTTGCACAGGTCACCCAACCAGCGCAGGCGATCGCCCTTGAGGGCCTCGCTGCGCACGGTCAGGCGCAGACTTTCGGCAAGGCCGGTCCGCGCTTCCTCCAGGCTCATGACCCGCTTGGCACGCAAGCGCAGCCCACCGGAAAAGTCATCGGAGCTGACCTCGCCTTCCACTACTACCATCGCGTCGGTCTGCAACAGCGACTGCGCGGCCTGGAACGAGTCGGCGAACAACGAGGCTTCGATCCGCCCGGAGCGGTCGTCCAGAGTGATGAAGCCCATCTTGTCGCCCTTTTTGTTCTTCATCACCCGCAGCGCGATGATCAGCCCGGCCACGGTCTGGGTATCGCGGGCCGGTTTCAGGTCGACGATGCGCTGACGGGCGAATCGGCGGATCTCGCCTTCGTATTCGTCGATCGGGTGCCCGGTCAGGTACAGGCCCAGGGTTTCCTTCTCGCCGCGCAGACGCTCCTTGAGAGTGACCTCTTTGGCGTTGCGATGGTTCGCATAAACATCGGCATCAGGCTCGTCGAATAGCCCGCCGAACAGGTCGCTGTGGCCGCTGTCGTGGCTGCGCGCGGTCTGCTCGGCGGCCTGGATGGCTTCTTCCAGTGCGGCCAGCAACACGCCGCGGTTGCGGTCGATGTTGGCGTGGTACTGCTTGGGCTCGTCATAAAAGTACGGGCCCAGGCGGTCCAGCGCGCCGCTACTGATCAGGCCGCCCAGGGTGCGCTTGTTGACGCGTTTGAGGTCGATGCGCTCGCAGAAATCGAACAGATCCTTGAACGGGCCCGCCTGACGCGCCTCGGTGATGGCTTCCACCGGACCTTCGCCGACGCCCTTGATCGCGCCCAGGCCATAGACGATGCGACCATCGTCGTTCACCGTGAACTTGAACTCGGAGTTGTTCACGTCCGGCGCGTCGAGGCGCAGCTTCATGGTCCGCACTTCCTCGATCAAGGTCACAACCTTGTCGGTGTTGTGCATGTCCGCCGAAAGTACCGCAGCCATGAACGGCGCCGGGTAGTGCTTCTTCAGCCACGCGGTCTGGTACGAGACCAGGCCGTAGGCCGCAGAGTGGGATTTGTTGAAACCGTAACCGGCGAATTTTTCCACCAGGTCGAAAATATTACCGGCCAGGTCCGCATCGATGCCGTTGTTGGCGCAGCCTTCGATGAAGCCACCGCGCTGCTTGGCCATTTCCTCGGGCTTTTTCTTACCCATGGCGCGACGCAGCATGTCTGCGCCGCCGAGGGTGTAGCCCGCCATGACCTGGGCAATCTGCATCACCTGTTCCTGATACAGGATGATGCCGTAGGTCGGCGCCAGTACGGGTTGCAGCCCTTCGTACTGATAGTCGGGGTGCGGATACGCCAGCTCGGCGCGGCCGTGCTTGCGGTTGATGAAGTCGTCCACCATGCCCGATTGCAACGGGCCCGGGCGGAACAGCGCCACCAGTGCGATGAGGTCTTCCAGGCAGTCGGGCTTGAGCTTCTTGATCAGCTCCTTCATGCCGCGCGATTCAAGCTGGAACACCGCCGTGGTTTCGGCCTTTTGCAGCAGGTCGTAGGTCGGCGCGTCATCCAGCGGGATGAAGGCGATGTCCAGCGGTTCCTCGCCGACTTTGGCGCGGTCGCGGTTGATGGTCTTCATCGCCCAGTCGATGATCGTCAGCGTCCGCAGACCGAGGAAGTCGAACTTCACCAGGCCCGCCGCCTCGACGTCATCCTTGTCGTACTGGGTGACCAGACCGCTGCCTTCTTCATCGCAATAAATGGCGGCGAAGTCGGTCAGCTTGGTCGGCGCGATCACCACACCACCGGCGTGCTTGCCGACGTTACGCACCACGCCTTCGAGCTTGCGCGCCATCTCCCAGATTTCCGCGCCTTCCTCGTCGGTCTTGAGGAAGTCGCGCAGGATTTCCTCCTGCTCGTAGGCTTTTTCCAGGGTCATGCCGACTTCGAACGGGATCATCTTCGACAGACGATCGGCCAGGCCGAACGACTTGCCCTGGGCCCGCGCCACGTCACGTACCACCGCTTTGGCGGCCATGGAACCGAAGGTGATGATCTGGCTCACCGCGTTGCGGCCGTATTTGTCGGCCACGTACTCGATCACCCGGTCGCGGCCGTCCATGCAGAAGTCGACGTCGAAGTCGGGCATGGAAACCCGCTCGGGGTTGAGGAAGCGTTCGAACAGCAGGTCATAGGCCAGCGGGTCGAGGTCGGTGATCTTCTGTACATAAGCCACCAGCGAGCCGGCACCCGAACCCCGGCCCGGGCCGACCGGCACGCCGTTGTTCTTGGCCCACTGGATGAAGTCCATAACGATCAGGAAGTAACCGGGGAAGCCCATCTGGATGATGATATCCAGCTCGAAATTCAGCCGGTCGACGTAGACCTGGCGCTTCTCTTCGTAATTGGGCGTGGTCTCTTTGGGCCACAGCACGGCCAGGCGTTCTTCGAGGCCTTCGAAGGACACCTTGCGGAAATACTCGTCGATGGTCAGGCCATCGGGGATCGGGAAGTTGGGCAAAAAGTGCGTACCCAGCTTGACCTCGATGTTGCAGCGCTTGGCGATCTCGACGGTGTTGGCCAGCGCATCGGGCAGGTCGCTGAACAGCTCGGCCATTTCCTCGGCGCTTTTCAGATACTGCTGGTCGCTGTAGTTGCGCGAGCGGCGCGGGTCGTCCAGCGCCCGGCCTTCACCGATGCACACGCGGGTTTCGTGGGCTTCGAAATCTTCCTGCTTGATGAAGCGCACATCGTTGGTCGCCACCAGCGGCGCGCCATGGCGCTCGGCGAGCGCAACGGCGGCGTGCAGGTGTTCTTCGTCATTGACCCGGTTGGTGCGCTGCACTTCGACATAGAAACGGTCCGGGAAAACCGCCATCCACTCTTGGAGCAACGCGTCGGCCTCGGCCGGGTTACCACCGAGCAGGGCCATGCCGATTTCACCTTCCTTGGCCGCCGACAGCGCGATCAAACCTTCGCTGGCTTCAGCGACCCACTCGCGCTCGATGATCACCAGGCCATTGCGCTGGCCGGTCATGAAGCCGCGGGAAATCAGCTCGGTGAGGTTCAGGTAGCCCTTGGGGTTCATCACCAACAGGCTCATGCGGCTGAGCGGCGCATCGCGGTCGCGCCCGGCCAGCCAGATATCGGCGCCGCAGATCGGCTTGATGCCGGCGCCCATGGCGGTCTTGTAGAACTTGACCAGCGAGCACAGGTTGTTCTGGTCGGTCACCGCCACCGCCGGCATGTTCATGGCCGTCAGCGCCTTGGCCAGCGGTTTGACCCGGACCAGACCGTCGACCAGCGAGTATTCGGTGTGCAGGCGAAGGTGAACGAAAGAAGCCGACATAATGGGGGTGATTCCTGTGGCGCACGGAAAGCAAAGGCCGGATTGTACCGGCCTTGTGTGAAAACATCAGCCCGCGATCAACTCAGCGGCAATGAGGAGAAACCGGTGGACAGCAACATCCCGCGCGCCTCGTAGGCTGCACGCACGGGCGCGAAGGAACGCCGGTGGATCGGCGTCGGCCCCAGCCGCGCCAGGGCTTCCATGTGCACCGCGGTCGGGTAACCCTTGTGCCCGCCGATGCCGTAGCCCGGGTAAAGGATTTCCATCTGGGCCATCTCGCGGTCGCGGGTGACCTTGGCCAGAATCGACGCTGCGGCAATCGCTGGCACCTGCGCATCGCCCTGCACCACCGGCGCGCAGGGCACTGACAGTTGCGGGCAACGATTGCCGTCGATCAGCGCCAGTTTCGGGGTGATCAGCAAGCCTTCGACCGCGCGCTTCATCGCCAGCATGGTGGCGTGAAGAATGTTCAGCTCGTCGATCTCATGGACCTCTGCCCGCGCGATGTGCCAGCACAGGGCTTTTTCGCAGATCTCGTCGAACAGCTTCTCGCGCTTGGCTTCGGTGAGCTTTTTCGAGTCGTTCAGGCCCAGAATGGGGCGGTTGGGATCGAGGATCACCGCCGCCGTGACCACGTCGCCGCACAGCGGGCCACGGCCCACTTCGTCGACGCCAGCGACCAGGTCCTCGACCAGATTGAAGTCCAAACCCATTTGCATTGATTGCACACTCATGGTGAAGGCGAGCGGCCGATCAGGTTCAACACCGCTTCGGCGGCCTGATTGGACGCATCGCGACGCAAGGTCCGGTGAATGGCGTCGAAGCCGTCAGTCTGCGCGCTGCCATCGTCGAGCAACGGCAGCAGCGTCTGGGCCAACGCATCGGCGGTCGCCGCGTCCTGCAACAACTCAGGCACCAGCAAACGCTGGGCCAAGAGGTTGGGCAGCGAGACGTACGGACTTTTCACCATCCGCTTGAGAATCCAGTAGGTCAGTGGCGCCAGACGATAGGCCACCACCATCGGTCGTTTGTACAGCAGCGCTTCCAGCGTGGCGGTGCCCGAGGCGATCAGCACCGCATCGCAGGCCGCCAGGGCCACGTGAGAGCGGCCGTCGAGCAGGGTCAGCGGCAGATTGCGGCCCTGCAACAATGCTTCGATCTGCGCCCGGCGCTGGGGGCTGGCGCACGGCAGCACGAAACGGATATCGGGACGCTGCGCCAGCAGGCGCTCGGCGGCATCGAAGAACAGCGCGCCAAGACGCCCGACTTCGCCACCACGGCTGCCCGGCATCAACGCCACAACCGGCCCGTCGCCCAGGCCCAGTTCGGCCCGGGCAGCGCCACGGTCCGCTTCGAGGGGAATGGTGTCGGCCAGCGGGTGGCCGACGAACCGCACCGGCACGCCCTTTTCTTCGTAGAAACGGGCCTCGAACGGCAGCAGCGTCAGCATCAGGTCGCAACCTTCGCGGATCTTCAGCACGCGCTTCTGCCGCCACGCCCAGACGGACGGGCTGACGTAATGAACGGTCTTGATCCCGGCCTGACGCAGTTTGAGCTCGATATTGAGGGTGAAGTCCGGGGCATCGATACCGATGAACACATCGGGCTTCTGCTCGATCAGGGTCTGGATCAGCAGCTTGCGCCGCGCCAGCAGCTCCTTGAGACGGCCCAGCACTTCCACCAGCCCCATGACCGACAGGCGCTCCATGGGGAAGTAGGACTGCATGCCCTCGGCTTCCATCAACGGGCCGCCGACGCCAATGAACTGCGCGTCAGGATGGCGAGCCTTGATGGCGCGCATCAGACCCGAACCCAGGATGTCGCCGGAGGCTTCTCCGGCGACCAGCGCAATCCGCAAGGCGCCCATAGTCAGCGGGTGATGCCGCGAGTCGAGTTCTTGATCGAATCAAGGAACAGCGCGACTTCCGGAAACTGCGCCGCCGGCTCGGCCAGCTCGACCACCGCCTGCTCCACGGTCAGCCCCTGACGGTAGACCGTCTTGTAGGCACGGCGCAGGGCGTGGATCGCGTCGTCGGAGAAACCGCGACGGCGCATGCCTTCGAAGTTCATGCTGCGCGCCTCGGCTGGGTTGCCGAACACGGTCACGAACGCCGGGACGTCCTTGCCGATGGCAGTGCCCATGCCGGAAAAGCTGTGGGCGCCGATGTGGCAGTACTGGTGCACCAGCGTGAAGCCGGAGAGGATCGCCCAATCGTCCACATGCACGTGGCCGGCCAGCGCGGTGTTGTTGACCAGAATGCAGTGGTTGCCGATGACGCTGTCGTGGCCAATGTGGGCATAGGCCATGATCAGGTTGTGATCACCTATGGTGGTCTCGGCGCGGTCCTGGATGGTGCCACGATGAATCGTCACGCCTTCGCGGATCACGTTGTGATCACCAATCACCAGCCGGGTCGCTTCGCCCTTGTACTTCAGGTCCGGCGTATCCTCGCCGACCGAAGAGAACTGGTAGATATGGTTGTGTTTGCCGATTGTGGTCGGGCCGCGCAGGATCACGTGCGGACCGATCACCGTACCCTCACCGATTTCCACACCGGGTCCGACGATCGACCACGGGCCGACCTCCACATTGTCAGCCAGGATGGCCGTCGGATCGATGATGGCGCGAGGGTCAATCAAACTCATAGCTTGCGTTCCGCACAGATGATTTCAGCCGAGCACACCGGCTTGCCATCGACCGACGCCTGGCATTCGAACTTCCAGATCTGACGCTTGCAGCTGAGGAACTTGGCTTCAAGGATCAGTTGGTCGCCCGGCAGCACCGGCTGGCGGAAGCGCAGCTTGTCGGAGCCGACGAAGTAATACAGCGTGCCATCGGCAGGCTTCACGTCAAGCATCTTGAAGCCCAGGATGCCGGCGGCCTGAGCCATGGCTTCAATGATCAGCACGCCCGGCATGATTGGATGCGCGGGGAAGTGGCCATTGAAGAACGGCTCATTGATGCTGACATTCTTGTAGGCACGAATGCTCTTGTTCTCGACATCGAGCGCCACCACACGGTCCACGAGCAGGAACGGGTAACGGTGGGGCAGATATTCGCGGATTTCGTTGATGTCCATCATTTCGAGAGGAAGCCTGTAGTCAATATAGGGAGTGCGCGACGAGTGCGCGGCACTCCTCTGGCAAATCAAGGAGGCAGTTTATCGGCTATGCACACTTGATAAGAAAAAAGTATCAGCCATCAGATGACGCTTTACCGCCTGAGGTCACTGCCTCGACAAGCTTTTCCAACTGCTGCAGCCGGCGCGACATGCCATCGAGCTTGCGAATGCGCGCCGCGCTCTTGCGCCACTCTGCCGCCGGCTGCATCGCCGTGCCGGAAGAATAGGAGCCGGGTTCGGTGATCGAATGGGTCACCATGGTCATCCCGGTGATGAAAACACCGTCGCAGATGTCGATGTGGCCGACCAGGCCGACACCGCCGGCGAGCATACAGTGCTTGCCGATCTTCGTGCTTCCGGAAATGCCGACGCAGGCCGCCATTGCCGTGTGATCGCCTACCTGAACGTTGTGGGCGATCTGGATCTGGTTGTCGAGCTTCACGCCGTTGCCGATGCGGGTATCGTCCATGGCGCCACGGTCAATGGCCGTGTTCACGCCAATTTCCACGTCATCGCCCACGGTGACGCCACCGATCTGCGCGATCTTGTTCCACACGCCCTTCTCGTTGGCGAAACCGAAGCCTTCCCCGCCGAGCACCGCGCCAGACTGAATAACCACCCGCTGACCGATGCGCACGTCGTGATACAGCGTCACGCGCGGGGCCAGCCAGCCGCCTTCGCCGATCACGCTGCGCGCGCCGATGAAGCAGTGAGCGCCCAGGGTCACGCCGGCCGCGATGCGCGCACCGCTCTCGATGACCACATACGGGCCAACGCTGGCGCCCGGATCGACCACGGCGTCATCAGCGACGACCGCCGTTGGGTGAATGCCAGGGGCCGCCTTGGGCTTGGGATCGAACAGGTGCGAGATGCGTGCGTACGCCAGGTAAGGGTCGGCAATCAGCAGCGCATCCCCCGCATAGCCTTCGGCATCCGCGGGCTTGAGCAGCACGGCAGCAGCGTGGGTAGTGGCGAGGAATTTACGGTACTGAGGATTGGCCAGGAAGCTGACCTGCCCGGCACCGGCTTCCTGCAAGGTCGCCAGCCCGGTGATTTCCTTGTCCGCAGGGCCGCGCAAGGTGGCCCCGAGGAACTCGGCCAGCTGGCCGAGGGTGATTTTCGCGGTCATGTACTTACTTCAGCTGGTTCATGCGCTCGATGACCTGGCGAGTGACGTCGTACTGTGGCTTGACGTCAATCACGGCACCGCGCTCGAACACCAGGTCGTAACCGCCTTTCTTGATCACTTCTTCAACCGCCGAGTCCAGTTTTGGCTTCAGTTGCTTGAGCATGTCACGGTCGGCAACGGCCTTGGCTTCGTTCAGCTCCTTGGACTGGAACTGGAAGTCACGGGCTTTCTGCTTGAAGTCCAGCTCGAGTTTTTCGCGTTCAGGCTGGGCCATCTTGTCGCCACCGGCGACCAGGCGGTCCTGGATGCCTTTGGCGCTGCTTTCCAGGGCCTTGAGCTTGGTCAGTTGCGGACCGAATTTCTTCTCGGCGTCGACGGCGTATTTCTTGGCGGCGTCGGATTCGAGCAGCGCCATCTGATAGTTCAGTACCGCGATTTTCATGTCGGCAAATGCAGGGCCTGCAACCAGGACCGTTGCCAGCAGAGCCAATTGAGTCAACTTACGCACGATGTAACTCCTACAGAATCCGTTGTCGTTATCAGTGATCAGACCCTTAGAAGGTCTGACCGAGAGAGAATTGGAAAACCTGGGTTTCGGTGTTGTCGTCCGGTTTCTTGATCGGCATGGCCAGAGCGAAGCTCAATGGACCCAATGCGGTGATCCAGGTCACGCCGACACCCACGGAACTGGCCAGGCCAGACAGGTCAGGACCATTACACTCGACTTTCTCGTTGTTGGTCGTGAACTTCTGCGCGCCGCAGTTGGTGTTGAACACGTTACCCACATCCCAGAACAGCGAGGTACGCAGCGAGCGCTGATCCTTGATGAACGGCAGCGGGAAGAGGATTTCCGCACCACCGGTGATCAGCACGTTACCACCGAACGGCAGCGGATCCTGATCCGGGTCAGCCGAGGTACCGGCGTTGCGACCACTGCTCGGGGTACTGCGCGGACCCAGGGTGCTGTCCTTGAAGCCACGAACCGAGTTGAAACCACCGGCGTAGTAGTTCTCGTAGAACGGCAGACCGGAGGTCGAACCGAAACCGTCACCGTAGCCCAGCTCCGAGTGCAGACGCAGCGTGGTGTTGGTGGTGATCGGGTGGAACAGCTGGCCGCGGTAGTCGAGTTTATAGAACGACAGGTCGCTGCCCGGAATGGTGGTTTCCAGGGTCAGGCTCTGGGAATGGCCACGGGTCGGCAGCGTGCCCTTGTTCAGGGTCGACTCGGACCAGCCCACGGACGCCTTGAAGTTGGTGAAGCTGTCGCCTTCCTTCTCCAGGAAGTCGAAGATTTCATCAACGGTGTAGGTACCGGTGTTGATTTCGTCGCGCTGTACCGACAGGCCGAAGTTCAGACGCGCGGTCTCGCTGATCGGGTAGCCCATGTTGATACCGGCACCCAGGCTGTCGACCGAGTAGCTGGCGATATCGACATCGAGGTCGTCGTAGTTGGTCTTGCGGTAGAACGCACTGTAACCCAGGCTCACACCGTCCGGCGTGAAGTACGGATCGACGTAGCTGAAGTTGTAGCGGGTCTGGTATTCACTTTTGGTCAGGCCGATGCTGACCTTGTTACCGGTACCCAGGAAGTTGTTCTGGCTGATCGAACCACCCAGGATCAGACCCGCGCTCTGCGCGAAGCCCACACTGGCGGTGATCGAACCGGACGCCTGTTCTTCCACGGCGTAGTTGACGTCGACCTGGTCGTCGGTGCCAGGCACGGCCGGGGTTTCGACGTTCACTTCCTTGAAGAAGCCCAGACGGTCAAGACGAGTCTTGGACTGGTCGATCAGGTAGGTAGAAGCCCAACCGCCTTCCATCTGACGCATTTCGCGACGCAGTACTTCGTCGGCGGTCTTGGTGTTGCCGCGGAAGTTGATGCGGTTGACATAGGCACGCTTGCCCGGGTCGACGGCGAACAGGATATCGACCGTGTGGTCTTCATCGTTCGGGGTCGGTACGCCGTTGACGTTGGCGAAGGTGTAACCCTCGTTACCCAGACGACGAGTGATCAGCTCGGAGGTGGTGGTCATGACCTTGCGCGAGAACACCTGGCCCGGCTTGACCAGCAGCAGCGACTTGACCTGATCCTCAGGGACCTTCAGGTCACCGCTGAGCTTGACCGACTTGACGCTGTACTTCTCGCCTTCATGGATGTTGACGGTGATGTACACGCTTTTCTTGTCAGGCGTGATGGAGACCTGGGTCGAGGCGATATCCATGTTGATATAGCCGCGGTCCAGGTAATACGAACGCAGACGTTCCAGGTCGCCGGACAGTTTTTCCCGGGCGTACTTGTCGTCGTTCTTGAAGAAGGAGAGCCAGTTGGTGGTCTTGAGCTCGAACAGGTCGGTCAGGTCTTCTTCCTTGAATACCGAGTTGCCCACCACGTTGATGTGCTGGATGGCCGCGACCGCGCCTTCGTTGATGTTGATTTTCAGGCCCACGCGGTTGCGCGGCTGAGGAACGACTTCGGTCTGGACTTCTGCCGAGTAGCGGCCCTGGGCCACGTACTGGCGCTGCAGTTCGTTACGCACGCCTTCCAGGGTTGCCCGCTGAAAGATCTCGCCTTCGGCCAGGCCCGACTGCTTCAGACCCTTCATCAGGTCTTCGGTGGTGATCGCCTTGTTGCCCTCGATCTCGATGCTCGAAACGGACGGACGCTCGACCACGGTGATAACCAGCACGTTGCCATCACGGCCCAGCTGGATGTCCTGGAAGAATCCGGTTTTGAACAGAGCGCGGGTGGCATCGACCAGATGCGCGTCATCGGCGGTCTCGCCCACGTTCAACGGCAACGCGCCAAAGACGCTGCCGGCGGACACCCGCTGCAGGCCGTTGACACGGATATCGGAGATAGTGAAGGACTCGGCGTGAACTTCGGCGATCATCAGTGCGGAAAGAACCGCAGTTAGCAGCAGACGTTTCATGAAGTCCTTTCTTATTCCAACTGGCAATAAACAAACTGCCGCAAAATGCGGCAGATTCACAATTCGGCGTAGCTTTTACAGTCGTCCCAGATCGTTGACCAGTGCGAGCAACATGACTCCGACCACCAGGCTGATACCGATCTGAACCCCCCAACCCTGAACCTTTTCCGACAGCGGACGACCACGCGCCCACTCGATCAGATAAAACAGCAAGTGCCCCCCGTCCAACACTGGAATGGGCAGCAAATTGAGAACCCCCAGGCTTATGCTCAGATAAGCGAGGAAATTCAAGAAGTCACCGACACCTGACTGGGCCGAAGCGCCCGCCACTTTAGCAATGGTTATCGGTCCGCTCAAGTTTTTTACCGAGAGCTCGCCGAACAGCATTTTCTTCAGCGAATCGAAGGTCAGCACGCTCATGGTCCAGGTACGCCGCGCGCCCTCTGCCACGGCAGCCACGGGCCCATAGCTGACTTCGCGAAGCATTTCCGGCGGCCAGTCGACGCCTTTGACGCCAGCACCCAGATAGCCTGTTGCGGCCTTGCCCTCACCACGCGCAGCCAGCGTCACCGGCACGTCGATTGTCGCACCATCGCGCTGCACGCTCAGCGTAATTCGGGTATCAGGACGGACACGAACACGATCAACGACCTGCTGCCAGTCATCCAGCGCCTGGCCGTCGAGGGCCAGCAGGCGATCACCGGTCTTCAGGCCCGCCGCCTGGGCAGGGCCCTTGGCATCAAGCTCGGCCAGCACCGGCGGCAAGGCCGGGCGCCATGGGCGAATGCCCAGCGAACGGATCGGATCGGGTTCATCCACGCCCTTGAGCCAGTTGTCCAGCGCCAGGGTACGCGGTGTGTCGACGTCCGAACCCTGCTCACGCACCTTCAGGGCGATGCTGCCGCTTTCGCCCAGGCGACGCACCAGTTGCAGATTGACCGCCGCCCAACCGGTCGTGGCTTCGCCATCTACCGAAACAATTTCCTGACCGGACACCAGGCCGGCCTTCTCGGCGATGCTGCCCGCCTCGACGCCACCGATGACCGGGCGCACCTGCTGGCTGCCGAGCATGGCCAGCACCCAGAAAAACACGATGGCCAGCAGAAAGTTGGCCACAGGCCCGGCGATAACGATGGCGATGCGCTGATAGACCGACTTGCGATTGAACGACTGATCGACCAGCTCGGCAGGCACCTCGCCTTCGCGCTCGTCGAGCATCTTGACGTAGCCACCCAGCGGAACGGCCGCTACGACGAACTCGGTGCCATGGCGGTCATGCCAGCGAAGCAGCGGCATGCCGAAGCCTACGGAGAAACGCAGTACCTTGACGCCACAGCGCCGCGCCACCCAGAAGTGGCCGAATTCGTGGAAAGTCACCAGAACACCCAGCGCAATCAGGGTGCCGACAATCATATATAGCGCGCTCATCGCGGTTCTCCGGGTACCGGCCTGACGCAACGGGCAACTGGCATCGCGCCAATTGTCCGGCTCGCCTGACCTGCGCCTTTGGGCATGTGTCGCTTACCGCCCGTTTCGGCTGAGCCACTGCTCAGCCAGCATACGAGCCCGGGTGTCGACTTCGAACACCGTTTCCAGCTCGTTCAGGGCAATCACAGGTTCAATGTTCAGCACTTCGTCGATCATACTCGCGATTTCCGGGAAGCGGATGCGCCGATCCAGAAACGCCGCCACGGCGACCTCGTTGGCGGCGTTCAATACCGCCGGGGCGCTGTCCCCGGTCTGCGCAGCTTGCCGCGCCAGACGCAGGCAAGGGAAGCGCACTTCGTCCGGCGCCTGGAAATCCAGACGCGCAATGCTGAACAGATCCAGCGGCGACACGCCCGAATCGATCCGGTCCGGCCAGGCCAGTGCGTGGGCGATGGGCGTGCGCATGTCGGGATTGCCCAACTGCGCCAGCACCGAGCCATCCACGTAATCAACCATCGAGTGGATGACACTTTGCGGATGAATCACCACTTCGATGCTCGACGGCGGGGTATCGAACAGCCAGCAGGCTTCGATCAGTTCGAGGCCCTTGTTCATCATGCTCGCCGAATCCACGGATATCTTGCGCCCCATGGACCAGTTCGGGTGCGCGCAGGCCTGCTCGGGCGTGACGTGCTCGATGTCGGCCAGCGGCGTTTCGCGAAACGGGCCGCCCGAGGCGGTCAGCAGAATGCGGCGTACGCCGACCTGGGGCAGACCGTTAGCGTAATTGCCCGGCAGGCACTGGAAAATCGCGTTGTGTTCGCTGTCCAGCGGCAACAATACCGTGCCGCTGCGGCGCACCGCCTGCATGAACAGGGCGCCGGAGGTGACCAGCGCTTCCTTGTTGGCCAGCAGCACCTTCTTGCCGGCCTCGACGGCAGCCAGCGTAGGACGCAACCCGGCGGCACCGACAATGGCGGCCAGCACGGTGTCCACTTGAGGATGGGCTGACACTTCACACAGGCCGCCCTCCCCTACCAGCACCCGGGTATCCAGGCCGGCAGCGCGCAGGTCGTCCTGCAACTGGCGCGCAGCCGCCGTGGTCGGCACCACCGCAAACTGCGGCGTGTGACGCACGCAGAGTGCCAGCAATTCGGCAATACGGGTGAACCCCGTGAGGGCAAACACCTGATAGCGCGAAGGATGACGCGCGATGACGTCCAGCGTGCTCAGCCCGATCGAGCCGGTCGCCCCCAGGACAGTAATGAGTTGTGGCCGGCTCACATCATGCCCCAGTCTTTGGCGGCCCACAGCAGCAGGGCGAAAACCGGGATCGCGGCCGTCAGGCTGTCGATGCGATCCAGCACGCCGCCATGGCCCGGCAGCAGGTTGCTGCTGTCCTTGATGCCCGACTTGCGCTTGAACATGCTCTCGGTCAGATCGCCCACCACCGAGACCGCCACCACGATGGCGGCGCATACCAGTGCGAAAAGAATCTCACCGAAGCTCCAGCCACGGAAAATACCCACGCCAGCGGTGATCAGCAGGCACGCCGCCAGGCCGCCGTACAGGCCTTCCCAGCTTTTGCCCGGACTGACTTTCGGCGCCAGCTTGCGCTTGCCAAAGGCCTTGCCGGAAAAATAGGCACCGATGTCGGCACCCCAGACCAGGATCATGACCGCGAAAATCAGCCAGTTACCCATGGGTTCGAGCTTGATCAGCACCAGCCCTTGCCAGGCTGGCAACAGGATCAACAGGCCGATCGCCAGCTTGTAGATGACGCTGGACCAGTGCTCGCTGGACTCAGGATACGTCAGCACCAGCCAGGTCGCAGTAAGCCACCACAACAGCGCAGCGACCAGAATCCAAGGCGCCAGGCCCGGCAGCAGGTAGAGCAGAAACAGCAGCACGCCGACCACGACCGCAAACAGCACACGGGCTGGTTGCGCATCGAAACCGGCCAGACGCGCCCATTCCCACGCCCCCAGCATCACGACCACCGCGATGAACAGCGCGAAATAGCCGCCCTCGAGCAGAAAAAAGCCGCACAGGGCCAGCGGCGCGAGGATCAACGCGGTGATGATTCGTTGTTTGAGCATTAAGCACGGGCTCCGGCTTCAACCTGCTCGCTGGTCTTACCGAAGCGGCGCTGGCGTGAAGCGAAATCGGCCAGCGCATGGCGCATGGCATCGTGTTTGAAGTCCGGCCAGAACAGGTCGGAAAAGTACAGCTCGGCATAGGCGAGCTGCCACAACAGGAAGTTGCTGATGCGATGTTCGCCGCCGGTGCGGATGCACAGATCCGGCAGCGGCAGATCACCGGTCGCCAGGCAAGTCTGCAGCAATTCCGGGGTGATGTCCTCGGGCCGCAGATGGCCGGCCTGGACTTCACGCGCCAGGCGCTGCGCCGCTTGCGCGATGTCCCACTGGCCGCCGTAGTTGGCGGCGATCTGCAGGACGAAGCGGCTGTTGCCGGCCGTGGCGGCCTCGGCTTCGCGAATGGCAGCCTGCAGCTCGGGGTGAAAGCGCGAGCGATCGCCGATGATGCGCAGGCTGATACCGTTTTCGTTCAGGCGCTTGGTCTCGCGACGCAGCGCTGTGAAGAACAGCTCCATCAGCGCACCGACCTCTTCGGCCGGGCGCTGCCAGTTCTCGCTGGAGAACGCGAACAGGGTCAGGACCTCAACCTTGGCCTCGGCACACACCTCGATGACCGCCCGAACGGCGTCCACGCCGGCCTTGTGGCCTGCCACACCCGGCAGCAGACGCTTCTTGGCCCAGCGATTGTTCCCATCCATGATGATCGCGACATGACGCGGTACCGAAGACGGCCCAGCCAGCTTTGTCTTTTCCATGAAAGCTTCCCGACCCTTATACGGCCATCAGGTCCGCTTCTTTGTCTTCCGTGGCCTTGGTGATCTGGCCTTCGAAATCCTTGATCAGCTTGTCGATTTCAGCGCTGGCGCGACGCTCTTCGTCTTCGCTGATTTCCTTGTCCTTGACCAGTTTCTTCAGGTCACCCATGGCATCGCGACGGATGTTGCGCACGGCCACGCGAGCGTCTTCGGCAGCGCTACGGGCCTGCTTGGTGAAGCCCTTACGGGTCTCCTCGGTCAGCGGCGGCATGGAAATCAGCAGCAACTCGCCCAGGTTGGTCGGATTCAGGTTCAGGCCGGCACTGCCGATGGCCTTGTCGATGGCGGCCAGCATGTTGCGCTCGAACGGAACGACCTGCAGGGTGCGGGTATCTTTCACAGTGACGTTGGCGACGCCGGTCAGCGGAGTGTCCACGCCGTAGTAAGGCACCATGACCGCGCCCAGGATGCTTGGGTGAGCCTTGCCGGTGCGGATCTGGCCGAACGCGTGGTGCAGGGACTCGATGGACTTCTTCATGCGCTCTTGAGCGTCTTTCTTGATTTCGTTGATCATTGTTCGCCTTCCTCGATCAAGGTTCCTTCCGCGCCGCCATGCACGATGTTCAGCAGGGCGCCAGGTTTGTTCATATTAAAGACACGCAGCGGCATCTTGTGGTCACGGCACAGGCAGATGGCCGTCAGGTCCATTACGCCCAGCTTGCGATCCAGCACTTCATCGTAAGTCAGATGATCGAACTTCTCGGCATGCGGGTCCTTGAATGGATCGGCAGTGTACACACCATCGACCTTGGTTGCCTTCAACACGACGTCGGCATCGATTTCGATGGCGCGCAGGCATGCGGCCGAATCGGTGGTGAAGAACGGGTTGCCGGTACCGGCTGCAAAAATCACCACTTCCTTGGAGTTGAGGTGGCGCATTGCCTTGCGACGGTCGTAGTGATCGGTCACGCCGACCATGGAAATGGCCGACATCACGATGGCGGAGATATTGGCACGCTCCAGCGCATCGCGCATCGCAAGACCGTTCATCACGGTGGCCAGCATACCCATGTGGTCGCCCGTGACGCGATCCATGCCCGCTGCACTCAATGCAGCACCGCGGAACAGGTTGCCACCGCCGATGACCAGACCGACCTGAACACCGATTCCTACCAGTTGACCCACTTCCAGCGCCATGCGGTCGAGCACTTTGGGGTCGATACCGAACTCTTCGGACCCCATCAGGGCCTCGCCGCTAAGCTTGAGTAGAATGCGTTTATAGCGAGCTTGATAACCACTGCCCTGCTGAGCCATTGCGAATCTCTCCTGCGGCATTTTGTAAAAAAAATATCTGAGTAGGCGGCCGTTTTCGCACCTGCGCTAACTCTAGGCTACTGCACCGGTTGTGGCCTTGTGGGCCGCCCACCGAAAAACAAATGGTCCTGCCGTTTTGACAAAGAGGCTGCGCGCGTGAGCGGGCAGCCTCTTTGGGTCGACAGTCGAAAACCGTCTTATTGCTTGCTGGCAGCTACTTGAGCAGCGACTTCTTCAGCGAAGTTGTCAACTGGCTTCTCGATGCCTTCACCGACCTTGAAGTAGGTGAACGAAACGATTTCAGCACCGGCTTTCTTGGCCAGAGCGCCGACCTTGATTTCCGGGTCCTTGACGAACGCTTGCTCGACCAGGCTGGCTTCGGCCAGGAACTTGGCGATACGGCCGGCAACCATCTTCTCGGCGATATCGGCAGGCTTGCCCTTGAGCTTGTCTTCGTTCAGTTGCAGGAAGACGTTCTTCTCGCGCTCGATCGCTTCCGGGGAAACGTCGGTCGGCACCAGGAACTCAGGATTGCTGGCAGCGACGTGCATGGCGATGTCTTTGGCCAGTTCTTCGTTACCGCCTTTCAGAGCGACAACGACGCCGATCTTGTTGCCGTGCAGGTAAGCACCCAGTACGTCGCCTTCGATGCGGGCCAGACGACGGATGTTGACGTTCTCGCCAACCTTGGCAACCAGAGCGGTACGCTCGGCTTCCTGAGCTTCGATCAGTTGCTCAACGGTGAAAGCCTGTTCAGCGAACGCCTTGTCAACGCTGGAAGCGACGAAGTTCTTGAAGTCGTCCTGCAGAGCCAGGAAGTCGGTCTGGGAGTTGACTTCGATCAGGACTGCACGCTTGCCGTCGCTCTTCACGCCGATAGCGCCTTCAGCGGCAATGTTGCCAGCTTTCTTGGCGGCCTTGATGGCGCCCGAAGCACGCATATCGTCGATGGCTTTTTCGATGTCGCCGCCGGCCTTTTCCAGGGCCTTCTTGCAGTCCATCATGCCTTCGCCGGTACGCTCACGCAGTTCTTTGACCAACGCTGCAGTAATTGCTGCCATTTCAAAATCCTCTTGGATAGGTCTTCAACCATTCCACCCGCCGGGCGGGCGCTTTTCAATTCTTGAAAATCCATGATGACCGCTGCACATGACATCAGATCGATGGCAACGCCAGATGGTTTTCGAGGTGGCAAAAAGGGGGCCAAGCCCCCTTTTTGCGTGCCAAGCAGACGCTAAACGTCACTTACTCGGCAGCAGGTGCAGCCGCTTCTTCAGCGTAAACTTCGGTGCCGCCAGCAACGTTGTTGCGGCCACGAATCACGGCGTCAGCCATCGAACCCATGTACAGCTGGATGGCGCGAATGGCGTCATCGTTGCCTGGGATGATGTAGTCAACGCCTTCCGGGCTGCTGTTGGTATCGACGATGCCGATGACCGGGATGCCCAGCTTGTTGGCTTCGGTGATCGCGATGCGCTCGTGATCGACGTCGATGACGAACAGTGCGTCTGGCAGACCGCCCATGTCCTTGATACCGCCCAGGCTGCGATCCAGTTTTTCCAGATCGCGAGTGCGCATCAGCGCCTCTTTCTTGGTCAGTTTGGCGAAGGTACCGTCTTCAGCCTGAACTTCCAGCTCGCGCAGACGCTTGATGGAGGCACGGATGGTCTTGAAGTTGGTCAGCATGCCGCCCAACCAGCGATGATCGACGTACGGCGAACCGCAACGTACTGCTTCTTCAGCAACGATCTTGCCAGCGGAACGCTTGGTGCCGACGAACAGAATCTTGTTTTTGCCCTGGGCCAGGCGCTCTACGAACGTCAGAGCGTCGTTGAACATTGGCAGGGTTTTTTCAAGGTTGATGATGTGAATCTTGTTGCGCGCGCCGAAAATGTACTTGCCCATTTTCGGGTTCCAGTAACGGGTCTGGTGGCCGAAGTGCACACCGGCCTTCAGCATATCGCGCATGTTGACTTGGGACATGATAGTTCCTTGATAAGTCGGGTTAGGCCTCCACGTATCCCAATGACCAACCAGCGGCGAGAGCCGAGGGCACCCAGGTCATCGTGTCGACACGTGTGTGGGTTAGAGCTTTCGGGGCATACCCCGTAAAGCGGCGCATTTTATATCACAAAAGTCTGGATAACGGAACCTGAAATAAGATCCTGTTTTTCGAAGGCTTTTGTCCGGATGGCGAGGCTGCGATTCTGCTCCCCGACACCTTATATAAGGAAGCGATGATAACCCGCCCGGCGGCGGTCTGGTAGAATCGCGGTTTTCCGTGTTTAGCTGCGGCCTTGCCGCGCCGAGAGAGCCTTGTATGTCCGTTACCCTGAAAACCCCCGAAGACATCGAAAAGATGCGCATCGCCGGCCGTCTGGCGGCCGAAGTCCTGGAAATGATCGGCGCGTACGTCAAGCCCGGCGTGACCACCGACGAGCTGGACCGCATCTGCCACGACTACATCGTCAATGAGCAGAACGCCATTCCCGCGCCGCTGAACTACAAGGGTTTTCCGAAATCCATCTGCACCTCGATCAACCACGTGGTCTGCCACGGCATCCCGAACGAGAAGCCGCTCAAGGAAGGCGACGTGCTGAACATCGACGTCACCGTCATCAAGGACGGCTACCACGGCGACACCAGCAAGATGTTCCATGTAGGCAAGGTGCCCGAGTGGGCCGAGCGCCTGTCGAAGATCACCCAGGAGTGCATGTACAAGGGCATCGAGCTGGTCAAGCCCGGCGCGCACCTGGGCGATATCGGCGAAGTGATCCAGAAGCACGCCGAGAAGAACGGTTTCTCGGTGGTGCGCGAGTATTGCGGCCACGGCATCGGCAAGGTGTTCCACGAAGAGCCACAGGTACTGCACTACGGCAAGGCCGGCACCGGCATGGAGCTCAAGGAAGGCATGACCTTCACCATCGAGCCGATGATCAACCAGGGCAAGGCCGACACCCGCCTCTTGGGCGACGGCTGGACAGCCATCACCAAGGACCGCAAGCTGTCGGCGCAGTGGGAACACACCATTCTGGTCACCGCCACAGGCTACGAGATCTTCACCTTGCGCAGCGACGACACCATCGCCCGCACCTCTGCCTGACTCATATAGAAAGCATGCATAGATAGAAGGAAAGCAGTTCGATGCCGCAGGTGGACCCAGATTTGTTCGATCGCGGCCAGTTCCAGGCCGAACTGGCGCTGAAGGCCAGCCCCATCGCCGCCTTCAAAAAAGCCATCCGTCATGCCCGCGAGGTGCTGGACGAACGCTTCAAGTCCGGCCGCGAGATCCGCCGCCTGATCGAAGACCGCGCCTGGTTCGTCGATAACATCCTGCAACAGGCCTGGGAGCAGTTCGACTGGAGCGACGACGCCGACATCGCCTTGCTGGCGGTGGGCGGCTATGGCCGTGGCGAACTGCATCCCTACTCGGACATCGACCTGCTGATCCTGCTGGACAGCGCCGACCACGAACTTTTCCGCGACTCCATCGAGCGTTTTCTCACCCTGCTGTGGGACATCGGCCTGGAAGTCGGCCAGAGCGTGCGCTCGGTCGAGGAATGCGCCACCGAGGCCCAGGCTGACCTGACGGTGGTCACCAACCTGATGGAAAGCCGCACCATCGCCGGCCCCGAGCGCCTGCGCCAGCGCATGCTGGACGTCACCAGCACCGAGCGCATGTGGCCGAGCAAGGAGTTCTTCCTGGCCAAGCGCGCCGAGCAGAAGACCCGGCACCACAAGTATTTCGACACCGAGTACAACCTGGAGCCCAACGTCAAGGGCTCGCCCGGCGGGCTGCGCGACATCCAGACCATCCTCTGGGTCGCCCGCCGCCAGTACGGCACGCTGAACCTGCACGCGCTGGCCGACGAGGGTTTTCTGCTGGAAAGCGAAAACGCCCTGCTCGCCTCGTCCCAGGAATTTCTGTGGAAGGTGCGGTACGCGCTGCACATGCTCGCCGGGCGCGCCGAAGACCGCCTGCTGTTCGACTACCAGACCAACATCGCCCGCCTGCTCGGTTATCAGGACAGCGACGCGAAGCTGGCCATCGAACGCTTCATGCAGAAGTACTACCGGGTGGTCATGAGCATCGCCCAGTTGAGCGACCTGATCATCCAGCACTTCGAGGAGGTCATCCTCTCCGACGATCAGAACACGGTGACCGAAGCGATCAACTCGCGCTTCCAGCTGCACGACGGCTACATCGAGGCGAGCAACCCGAACGTCTTCAAGCGCACGCCATTCGCCATGCTGGAGATTTTCGTGCTGATGGCCCAGCGCCCGGAAATCAAGGGCGTGCGCGCCGACACCATTCGCCTGCTGCGCGAACACCGACACCTGATCAACGACGACTTCCGCAACGATATCCGCAACACCAGCCTGTTCATCGAGCTCTTCAAGTGCGAGATCGGCATCCACCGCAACCTGCGGCGAATGAACCGTTACGGCATCCTGGGCCTGTACCTGCCGGAGTTCGGACATATCGTCGGGCAGATGCAGCACGACCTGTTCCACATCTATACGGTCGATGCCCACACGCTGAATCTGATCAAGCACCTGCGCAAGCTGCAGTACACACAGGTGTCGGAGAAATTCCCGCTGGCCAGCAAGCTCATGGCCAAGCTGCCCAAGCCCGAGCTGATCTACCTGGCCGGCCTGTACCACGACATCGGCAAGGGCCGTGGCGGCGATCACTCGGAGTTGGGCGCAGTGGACGCCGAAGCCTTCGGCATCCGCCATCAGCTTCCCAACTGGGACACCCAGCTGATCGTCTGGCTGGTGCAGAACCACCTGGTGATGTCGACCACCGCCCAGCGCAAGGACCTGTCGGACCCGCAGGTGATCCACGATTTCGCCCTGTTCGTGCGCGACGAAGTGCATCTGGATTACCTGTATGTGCTGACCATCGCCGACATCAACGCCACCAACCCGACCCTGTGGAACTCCTGGCGCGCGAGCCTCTTGCGCCAGCTGTACACCGAGACCAAGCGTGCACTCAAGCGCGGCCTGGAAAACCCGGTGGACCGCGAGGAGCAGATCCGCCGCACCCAGAGCGCGGCGCTGGATATCCTGGTGCGCTCCGGCACCGATCCGGACGACGTCGAGCAGTTATGGTCGCAGCTGGGCGACGACTACTTCCTGCGCCACACCGCAGGCGACGTGGCCTGGCACAGCGATGCGATCCTGCAGCAACCGGCTGACGGCGGCCCGCTGGTGCTGATCAAGGAAACCACCCAGCGCGAGTTCGAGGGTGGCACGCAGATCTTCATCTACGCGCCGGACCAGCACGACTTCTTCGCCGTGACGGTGGCGGCCATGGACCAGCTGAACCTGAACATTCACGACGCCCGGGTCATCACCTCCACCAGCCAGTTCACCCTCGACACCTACATCGTGCTGGACAACGATGGCGGCTCGATCGGCGACAACCCCGAACGCGTCAATGCCATTCGCCAGGGCCTGACCGAGGCGCTGCGCAACCCGGACGACTACCCGACCATCATCAAGCGTCGCGTGCCTCGCCAGCTCAAGCACTTCGCCTTCGCCCCGGTGGTGACCATCTCCAACGACGCCCAGCGTCCGGTCACCGTGCTGGAACTGAGCGCCCCGGATCGCCCTGGCCTGCTGGCACGGGTGGGCAAGATTTTCCTGGAGTTCGACCTGTCGCTGCAAAACGCCAAGATCGCCACCCTGGGCGAGCGCGTGGAAGACGTGTTCTTCCTTACCGACGAAAACAACCAGCCGCTGTCCGACCCGCAACTGTGCCGCCGCCTGCAAGACGCCATCGTCGAGCAGTTGAGCGTCAATCCAGAGCCGGGGCTGGAGCTGCGCATCAGTATCTGAACGCCCTTTTGATCCGATTCAACGACGCCTGGCCCGCGCGCCAGGCGTTCAGCTTCCCGAGACCGATTGCCTATGAATAACGCTCTGCAACAGCTCCAGCCCTACCCGTTCGAAAAGCTTCGCGCCCTGCTCGGCAGCGTCACGCCGAACCCGGACAAACGCCCGATCGCCCTGTCCATCGGCGAACCCAAGCACAAATCCCCGGAGTTCGTGGCCAAGGCGCTGGCCGACAGTCTCGATCAGATGGCGGTCTACCCCACTACCGCCGGCCTGCCAGCGCTGCGCGAAGCCATTGCGCAATGGTGCGAGCGCCGCTTCAGCGTGCCGCAAGGCTGGCTGGATGCCGCCAAACATGTGCTGCCGGTCAATGGCACCCGCGAGGCGCTGTTCGCCTTCACCCAGACCGTAGTCAACCGCAGCGACGACGGTCTGGTGGTCAGCCCCAACCCGTTCTATCAGATCTACGAAGGCGCGGCGTTCCTCGCCGGAGCCAAGCCGCACTACCTGCCGTGCCTGGCCGAACACGGCTTCAACCCGGATTTCGACGCCGTCCCGGCCGACATCTGGAAACGCTGCCAGATCCTGTTCCTGTGCTCGCCGGGCAACCCGACCGGCGCGCTGATTCCGGTGCAGACCCTGAAAAAACTCATCGCCCTGGCCGATGAACACGACTTCGTGATCGCCGCCGACGAGTGCTACAGCGAGCTGTACTTCGACGAAGCCACTCCACCGCCAGGCCTGCTCACCGCGTGCGCAGAACTGGGCCGCAAGGATTTCAAGCGCTGCGTGGTGTTCCACAGCCTGTCCAAGCGTTCCAACCTGCCGGGCCTGCGTTCCGGCTTCGTCGCCGGCGACGCCGATATCCTCAAGGGCTTCTTGCTGTACCGCACCTACCACGGCTGCGCGATGCCGGTGCAGACCCAACTGGCGAGCATCGCCGCCTGGAACGACGAGGCCCACGTGCGCGCCAACCGCGACCTGTACCGCGAGAAATATGACGCCGTGCTGGAAATCCTCTCGCCGGTGATGGACGTGCAGCGCCCGGATGGCAGTTTCTACCTGTGGCCGAATGTCGGCGGCGATGATGCAGCCTTCTGCCGCGACCTGTTCGAGGCCGAGCACGTTACCGTGGTGCCGGGTTCCTACCTGTCCCGGGATGTCGACGGCTTCAACCCGGGCGCGGGCCGCGTGCGCATGGCGCTGGTGGCACCGCTGGCCGAATGCGTCGAGGCTGCGCAGCGAATTCGCGAGTTCGTGACCCGTCGCTGATGCGGGGCTGCGCTTGACCAAAAGGGTCGCCTTGCGCTGCAGGCGGCCCTTTTTCAGGTATCAGGCTATCAATACATATCTACCACCTGCGCAATGCACACGTTGCGTAGTCTTTCGGGAATTCAGACGCTGCCATGTCGGCAGCACCATCACCCGAAAGGAATCGAAATTGAAAGAGTCGCTACGCCTGTGCAACACCAGGCACTACCCGGACCTTCAGGCCGCTTACGATGCCGCCCTCAAGGAAAACTCGGCAAATGCCGCCTTTACCCCCAGCTACCTGACTGAGGGGCAGCAGACATCGGACAGGCAAGCACGCATCGTCACCGCGTTTACCAAATACTGGGCCCGCGGTCGCACGCTCAGGGTCAGTTTCATTGAACCCACCCCGCCCTTTTTGCAGCAGCTGTTTTTCGACACCGCGTGCAAATGGCTGCCCCACGTCAACCTGAAGTTTGAACTCGTCACCTCTGGTGACGCCGAGATTCGCATCTCCCTCAATCAGAGCTCGCACTGGAGCGCGGTCGGTACGGACGCGTTGCTGGCCTTCAAACTCCAGGGCATCCCTACGATGGGGTTCGATCTCACCCGGCTGATCGACACCCGAAAATTGATCATTCAGCAAGGGCGCGCCGTGCGCAGCTTTGACCTGCGCAACGTACTGGCGTCCGATTTCGCACGCATTGTCCTGCACGAATTCGGCCATGCGCTGGGCGCCGAACACGAGCATCAACATCCGGACGCCAACATTCCCTGGGACGTGCACGCGGTACTTAAGGAATACCAGAACGCCGGTCATAGCGCCGACTACGTACGCAGGAACGTACTGGATCGCTATGAGGCTGCGGACTATTCCTACTCTGCCTATGACCCGCACTCAGTGATGCACTACAACGTGCCTCAACACCTGACGGTGGGTGACTTCGAGATCGATAACACCAGCAACCGGCTGAGCAACAAGGACATCGAATTCATGAGCATGATCTACGGCGATCGTCCGAACGCGCGCGGGCCATTCGACGCACCTTCGTCTACTTGACCACGCCCAGGTTGGCCTCGTTGAGGTCCAGCTCCGCCAGCACGATGCGCAGTACGTCATCGCCGATCTGGTGATGACGATGCAGGCTGTACAGCGCCAGCCGCTGGGCACGCAGGGCGTTCAGGCGCATGCGTTTTTCCAGCTGGTCCATCTGGAACGCCAGCGCCTGGGCCTCGGCGGTATCGTCGAAGATTTCCAGGCGGTGGCGGTATTCGGACATGATCCGCGACTTCACTTCGGTGGCCAGCACCGCCTGGGCGGCATCGGCGGTGTGAATCGCATCGGGCAACGCCTCGCTTTCAAGCGCCTGAATCGCTGCAGGCGTGGTGCGTTTCCAGGCCTCGCGCACCTCGCGCTTGAGGCGCAGATCCGGTTCGCTGACCAGCCCGCGCAATAACAGCGGCAGGCAAATACAGGCCACCACCAGCGACAGCAGAATCACCCCGGCGGCGATGAAGATCAGCAAGTCACGCTCGGGAAACTCGACGCCGGCGGCAATCAGCATCGGCACCGACAAGGTACCGGCCAGCGTCACCGCACCGCGCACCCCGCCCACGGTCAGCAGCAAGGATGAGCGCATCGACAACTCCAGCGAACCATCGCCGCGCCCACGCCAGCGACGCACCTGCACCATCAGGCGCCAGACACTGCGCACCCACACGTAGCGCAGCAGCGCCAGCACGACGAAGATCGCCAGCACATCCAGGCAGCGCCACAGCAAGGTGGGCCATACGGTCGCTTCATGGTGGGTCACGGCGCTGACGATGTCCGGCAATTGCAGGCCCAGCAGCAGGAAGATCAGCCCATTGAAAGCGAACTCCAGCAGCGTCCACACGCTGCGGTTGAGCAGCCGGGTGCTGGTCTGCCGTGGCAGCAGGTCGACCCAGCTTTGCATCATGCCGGCAGCCACCGCCGAGAGAATGCCCGA
The DNA here is from genome assembly GCF_056627435.1 of Pseudomonas sp. 2. NCBI lineage: Bacteria > Pseudomonadati > Pseudomonadota > Gammaproteobacteria > Pseudomonadales > Pseudomonadaceae > Pseudomonas > Pseudomonas sp. 2. Next base: position 343,367 of record NZ_JBWXNG010000003.1, on the reverse strand, counting down.
CACTTCCAGCCGTTCGGCCAGCACATAGGCGGCAAAGGGCAGCAGCAACATGAACACCACGTGGGTGGCCGGGTCATCCCAGCCCCGGGCGATCATCCAGCTGCGAAACCGCCCCACCAGCCAGCTCAGCCCCACGCCAACGGCCAGGCCACCACAGGCCACCAGCACAAAAGTGAGGCTGGCATCGGTCAGGGAAAACACCCCGGTGATGGCCGCAGCCAGGGCGAACTTGAAGGTCACCAGGCCCGATGCATCGTTCATCAACGCTTCGCCCTGCAGCAAACGCATGATCGGCGCCGGCAAACGGTCCTGGGCAATGGCCGAAACAGCCACGGCGTCGGTAGGAGAAAGCACTGCCGCCAGTGCGAATGCCACCGGCAGCGGCACAGAGGGCAACAGCCAGTGAATGAAGTAACCGGCGCCCACCACCGTGAAAATCACCAGCCCCACCGCCATGGTCAGGATCGGCCCGCGATAGCGCCAGAAATCGCGCTTGGGCATGCGCCAGCCATCGGAGAACAGCAAGGGCGGCAGAAACAGGAACAGAAAGAGCTCAGGGTCCAGCGCCACGTGCAGGCCCAGAGTCGGCCAGGCCAGCAAGGCGCCGGCCGCGATCTGCAGCAACGGCAGCGGTAATGGCAGCACACGGGCCAGCAATCGCGAGACACCTACCAGCGTCAGCAGAATCAGGACGGTATAGGCGGTCTGCATTGCGTGTATCCCCAAAACGAGCGACGTGTCGCCACCGCCCGGGCAACGCGGGCGCAGCGTCGAAGTGCCATATTAGCGGTTTAACCTGCGGATTCGACTTCATACATAGGTCTTAAGCCGCATCTGAAACCTTCCGATCAAGACAAAGCAACGTCAAGGCGCACCCAAGCGGCGCGTCCGTGGCATAATCCGTCACCGTTTTTCAACCGTCTCAAAGGGGGCAAGCTCATGGCAGCATCCAAAAAGTTGCACCTTTTCGGCATCAAGGCGTGCGACACGATGAAAAAGGCGCGCACCTGGCTCGATGAAAAACCGGTGAGCTACGATTTCCACGATTACAAAACCCAGGGCATCGACCGCGAACACCTGACCCAGTGGTGCAACGAGCACGGCTGGCAGACGGTGTTGAACCGCGCCGGTACGACCTTTCGCAAACTGGACGATTCGCAGAAAGCCGATATCGACCAGGACAAGGCGATCGAACTGATGCTCGCCCAGCCATCGATGATCAAGCGCCCGGTGCTCGATCTTGGCGGCAAGACCCTGATTGGCTTCAAACCTGAATTGTACGCAGCCGCTATCGACTGATTGAGATAGCTTATAAAGAGGTAATCGCATGTCCACTTCCCTGTTCAGCCTGGCCTTCGGCGTTGGCACCCAAAACCGTCAAGGCGCCTGGCTGGAAGTTTTCTACGCCCAGCCTCTGCTCAACCCATCGGCTGAAATCGTCGCCGCCGTTGCGCCGATCCTGGGTTACACCGGTGGCAACCAGGCCATCGCGTTCAATACTGACCTGGCCTCGAAACTGGCCGACGCACTGAAAAACGTCGACGCCACCCAAGCTGCGCTGCTGACCCGCCTGGCCGAGAGCCACAAGCCGCTGGTCGCTACCCTGCTGGCCGAAGACGCCGCGCTGACCTCCACCCCGGAGGCGTACCTGAAGCTGCACCTGCTGTCCCACCGTCTGGTCAAGCCCCACGGCCTGAGCCTGGCAGGCGTGTTCCCGCTGCTGCCGAACGTGGCCTGGACCAGCCAGGGCGCCATCGACCTCTCGGAGCTGGCCGAGCGTCAACTGGAAGCGCGTCTGAAGGGCGAGCTGCTGGAAGTGCTCAGCGTCGACAAGTTCCCAAAAATGACCGACTACGTCGTGCCAGCCGGCGTGCGTATCGCTGACACCGCGCGCGTGCGTCTGGGCGCTTACATCGGCGAAGGCACTACCGTCATGCACGAAGGCTTCGTCAACTTCAACGGCGGCACCGAAGGCCCAGGTATGATCGAAGGCCGTGTTTCGGCGGGCGTGTTCGTTAGCAAGGGTTCGGACCTGGGCGGCGGCTGCTCGACCATGGGCACCCTGTCGGGCGGCGGCAACATCGTGATCAAGGTCGGCGAAGGCTGCCTGATCGGCGCCAACGCCGGTATCGGCATTCCGCTGGGCGACCGCAACACCGTCGAAGCCGGCCTGTACATCACCGCGGGCACCAAGGTCGCGCTGCTGGACGAGAAGAACGAGCTGGTCAAAGTGGTCAAGGCCCGTGATCTGGCTGGCCAGACCGACCTGCTGTTCCGTCGCAACTCGCAGACCGGCGCCGTGGAATGCAAGACCCACAAGTCGGCGATCGAGCTGAACGAAGCGCTGCACGCTCACAACTGATCGCTGCGCGCTGCAAGGACTGGAGCCCAAGGCGGGCTCCCGTCGCATTACAGAGCCTGAATCTCATGCCCCTCATTTCGCCCTGGCGCGCTGATTTCCCCGCACTCGATGCCCTGCAACGGCAAGGCCAGACCTACCTGGACAGCGCCGCCACCGCACAGAAACCCCAAGCCCTGATCGATGCCCTGACGCACTACTACGCCAATGGCGCAGCGAACGTGCACCGCGCCCAGCATCTGCCCGGCGCGATGGCGACCCAGACCTTCGAAGACACTCGCCACAAGGTCGCTCACTGGCTCAATGTCGGCACCTCGGGCCAGGTCGTCTTTACCCATGGCGCGACGTCGGCGTTCAACCTCTTGGCGTACGGATTGGAGCCGCTGTTCCAGCCCGGCGACGAGATTGTCGTCAGCGCCCTCGAGCACCACGCCAACCTTCTGCCCTGGCAGCAACTGGCCAAACGCCGGGGCCTTGCGCTGGTCGTGCTGCCGCTGACCGCCGACGGTGTGATCGACACCGATGCGGCCGCCAGCCTGATCAGCTCGCGTACTCGCCTGCTGGCGGTGAGCCAGTTGTCCAACGTGCTCGGCACCTGGCAGCCGGTGGCGCGGCTGGTCGAGCTGGCCAAGGCCCAGGGCGCCCTGACCGTGATCGACGGCGCCCAGGGTGTGGTCCATGGCCGGCACGATGTGCAGGCACTGGGCTGCGATTTTTACGTGTTTTCCAGCCACAAGCTGTATGGCCCGGATGGCGTCGGCGTGCTGTACGGCCGCCATCACGCGCTGGCCCAGCTTCAGCCCTGGCAGTTCGGCGGCGAAATGGTGCTGCAGGCCAGCTACCACGACGCCACGTTCCGCCCTGCCCCGCTGGGGTTCGAGGCGGGCACGCCGCCGGTGTCCGGGGTCATTGGCCTGGGCGCGACCCTGGATTACCTGAACGACGTCAACCAGGTCGCGGCCGCCGAGCACGAAGCGCGCCTGCACGAATTGCTGTGTGCAGGTTTGCGCCTGCACAAGGGCGTGCGCCTGGTAGGTAACCCGCAGACGGCGCTGGCCAGTTTCGTGGTCGAAGGCGTGCACAACGCCGATCTGGCGCATCTGCTGACCGAACAAGGCATCGCCGTGCGCGCAGGTCATCATTGCGCCATTCCGCTGATCGGCAGCCTGGGCCTGAGCGGCGCCATTCGCGTGTCACTGGGCTTGTACAACGACTCCGAAGATCTCGAGCGCTTCTTCAACGCGCTGGATCAGGCACTGGAGCTGCTGCGATGAGCCTGCCCGACGACGCCCGGCAAGCGCTGCAGGCGTTCAACGAGTCCCTCAGCTGGGAGCAGCGCGCGCGCCTGCTGATGCAATGGGGCGAGCGCCTGCCGGTGCTGCCTGACGAAGAGAAGTCCGACGAGCATCTGGTCGATGGCTGCGAAAGCAAAGTCTGGCTGCTGGGCGAGGTGATCGACGGCCACTGGCAATTCCGCGCCGCCAGCGATGCGCGGCTGATTCGCGGGCTGGTGGCACTGCTGCTGGCACGGGTCAACGGGCTTTCTGCGCAGGAATTGCAAGAAGTGGATCTGCCAGCCTGGTTCAATCAGCTGGGACTAAGCCGGCAATTATCGCCTTCGCGCAGCAACGGGTTGAATGCGGTGTTGCAGCGGATGCGGGAAATGTCCAATTGAACATAGTCCCGTAGCAGTCCGGCTTGCCGGCGACAGCGCCCTTGTGATCGCTGTCGCCGGCAAGCCGGACTGCTACGAGTGCGTAACTCACTGCTGAGGTTTGACCCGCTCCGACGGCCGGCGCGCCCCCGCGACGATCTTCTCCACCGCCTTGCTCGCGGCCACCATGCCGAAGGTCGCCGTGACCATCATCACCGCGCCGAAACCGCCGGCACAGTCGAGCTTTACACCATCGCCGACAAAACTCTTCTGCAGGCAGATGCCGCCGTCCGGTTTCGGGTAGCGCAGCTGCTCGGTGGAAAACACGCAGGGCACGCTGTAGGTGCGGTTGGGCGTGCGGGAAAAGTTGTAGTCGCGGCGCAGGGTTGAGCGCACCTTCGAGGCCAGCGGGTCGTTGTAGGTGCGGTTCAGGTCGGTGATCTGAATCTGCGTCGGGTCGATCTGCCCGCCCGCCCCGCCGGTGGTGATGATCTGGATCTTGCGCCGCTTGCACCAGGCGATCAGCGCCGCCTTGGCGTTGACGCTGTCAATGCAGTCGATCACGCAGTCGATCTCGGCCGTGATGTATTCGGCCATGGTCTCGCGGGTGACGAAATCCGCCACCGCATGCACCACGCACTCCGGGTTGATCTCTCGAATGCGCTCGGCCATCACGTCGACCTTGGCCTTGCCCACGGTGCTGGTCAGGGTGTGCAACTGGCGGTTGCTGTTGCTGACGCAGACGTCGTCCAGATCGAACAGCGAGATTTCGCCGACGCCACTGCGGGCCATGGCCTCCGCCGCCCAGGAGCCCACGCCGCCGATGCCGATCACCGCCACATGGGCCGCGCGCAACCGCTCCAGGCCCTCGATGCCATAGAGGCGGGCGATGCCTGCGAAACGTGGATCTGCTGTGCTCATGACCAATCCCCAAAAAAACCGGCGCGCATTATAGGCCCTGTTCAACAAATGCACACCGTAGCAACACGGCCTGCCGGCGGGGCGGCGCATCTGTGACGGATAAGCCGCCTGACCCACCGCTCCCGCCGGCAAGCCGCACTGCTACGGGATAGTGCATTCGCGGCCTTCGCGCCGTCGTTTTGCTTTAAGATAACCGCCGTTTCACAGGAGCGTGCTCCTATGGCGTTTTCACACTGACTTCTCGCGGACTCTTCATGACAGACCTCTCGCCCACTCTGCAACTCGCCTGCGACCTGATCCGTCGCCCATCGGTCACGCCGCTCGACGCCGATTGCCAGGCGGTGATGATGAAACGCCTGGGCGACGCCGGTTTCACCCTTGAGCCGATGCGCATCGAAGACGTGGACAACTTCTGGGCCACCCACGGCAGCGACGAAGGCCCGGTGCTGTGCTTCGCCGGCCACACCGATGTGGTCCCGACAGGTCCCGTGCAGGCCTGGCAGAACGATCCGTTCGACGCGCTGATCGATGACAACGGCATGCTCTGCGGCCGTGGTGCGGCCGACATGAAAGGCAGCCTGGCGTCGATGATCGTCGCCACCGAGCGCTTTGTCGCCGACTACCCGAACCACAAGGGCAAGGTCGCCTACCTGATCACCAGCGACGAAGAAGGCCCGGCGCACCACGGCACCAAGGCGGTGGTCGAACGCCTGGCCGCGCGCAAGGAGCGTCTGGACTGGTGCATCGTCGGCGAGCCGTCGAGCACCACGCTGGTCGGTGACGTGGTCAAGAACGGCCGTCGCGGCTCGCTGGGCGCTACCCTGACCGTCAAGGGCGTGCAGGGCCACGTGGCCTATCCGCACCTGGCGAAGAACCCGATCCACCTGGCCGCGCCTGCGCTGGCGGAACTGGCCGCCGAGCACTGGGACGAAGGCAACGCGTTCTTCCCGCCGACCAGCTTCCAGATTTCCAACATTCATTCCGGCACCGGCGCGACCAACGTGATCCCGGGCGACCTGACCGCGGTGTTCAACTTCCGTTTCTCCACCGAATCCACGGTCGAAGGCCTGCAGAAGCGCGTCGCCGACATCCTCGACAAACACAGTCTGGACTGGCACGTGGAGTGGGCGCTGTCGGGCCTGCCGTTCCTCACCGAGCCGGGCGCGCTGCTCGATGCGGTGTCGGCCAGCATCAGGAACGTCACCGGCCGTGAAACCAAGGCATCCACCAGCGGTGGCACCTCCGACGGTCGCTTCATCGCCACCCTGGGTACGCAAGTGGTGGAACTGGGCCCGGTCAACGCGACGATTCACCAGGTCAACGAACGCATCCTGGCCAGCGATCTCGACGTGCTGACCGAGATCTACTACCAGACCCTGGTCAAGTTGCTCGCCTGATGCTGACGTGCCCGATCTGCTCATCTGCGCTCGATAACGCAGACAATGGCGTGGTCTGCTCGGCAGGCCACCGCTTCGACCGCGCCCGTCAGGGTTACCTGAACCTGCTGCCGGTGCAGCACAAGAACAGCCGCGACCCTGGCGACAATCAGGCGATGGTCGAGGCGCGCCGCGACTTTCTCAACGCCGGGCATTACGCCCCGGTGGCCAGGCGCCTGGCCGAGCTTGCCGCCGAACGCGCCCCGGCGCACTGGCTGGACATCGGCTGCGGCGAGGGTTACTACACCGCGCAGATCGCCGACGCCCTGCCCCAGGCCGACGGCTATGCGCTGGACATCTCCCGCGAGGCGGTCAAGCGCGCCTGCAAACGCAATCCAAGGCTGAACTGGATGGTCGCCAGCATGGCGCGGGTGCCGCTGCCGGCGGCGAGCATCCAGTTCATCGCCAGCGTGTTCAGCCCGCTGGACTGGAATGAGGCCAAGCGCCTGCTGTCGCCGGGCGGTGGCCTGATGCGCGTAGGACCGACCAACGACCACCTGATGGAATTGCGTCAACGCCTGTACGACGAAGTCCGCGACTACAGCGATGACAAGCATCTGGCCCTGGTGCCCGAAGGCATGAGCCTGGCCCACAGCGAAACCCTGAGCTTCAAGCTGACGCTGATCGACGGCCAGGATCGCGCCAATCTGCTGGCCATGACGCCCCACGGCTGGCGCGCCAGTGCCGAGCGCAGGGCTCGCGTGATCGAGCAGGCCGAGCCGTTCGAGACCACGGTGTCGATGCGCTACGATTATTTCGTCCTGCAGTAAGCGGCCTTTATCCACTTTTCCTGAATTATCACGAGGCCTCCATGCGCCAACCCGACATCGAGATTTACCTGAAAGACGCTGACGTCGATCACAAGGCCATCACCACCTGGCTGACCGCCGACATCGGCCCGTGCACCGAGTGGGTCCAGAAGGGCCAGACCTGGAAATGCAAGGCCGGCGACATCCCGGTGACCTGGATTCCCAAGGCCGTGGGCAAGTGGAACAGCCTGTGCCTGGACAGCGACAAGACCCCGTGGGACGACGACATCGCCTGCGCCCGCGCGGCCTTCGTGGCCATGAACGTCGAAGTGCGTTGCGCGCCGGGCACGTGGGTCGAAGAAGAAAGCGAGGAAGACGCCGACCGCTGGATTCGCATCAGCGCCGATGGTGAAGAAGAGATCACCTGGCGTACTTCCTAGAACGTACGCCCCGTAGCAGCACGGCTTGCCGGCGGGGCATTCTGTAGGAGCGAATTCATTCGCGAAAAACCGTATGACCGATACAAATGCGTCGCACATACGGTCATTCGCGAATAAATTCGCTCCTACAGGGGATTTCCTCCGTTCTCGCGCAACTTTGCCCATCCCCGCCATATCCGGCACACTGACCGCTTCGTGGGCATCGCCCCCTAGCGCAGAATTCGTATGACCCGTTCCCCGTTTCGCCGTCTCGTGTTCGGCACCCTGCGTCGTCTGTTGTACCTGTGGGTACGTTCGGAGACGATCAATCAATCGTCCTTCACCCTCAATCTGGACCGCAGTCGCCCGGTGTTCTATGCGTTGCAGAACCCGTCGCTGGCTGACCTGGCGGTGCTGGACCGCGAATGCCGCAAGGCCGGGCTGCCGCGTCCGGTGTTGCCGGTGGCCGTGGGCGATCTGTCGGAGCCTGCCGCGTTCTTCTACCTGACGCCTGAGCCCGACTGGCTGGGCCGCCAGGACAAGCGCGGCGCGCCGCCGGTGCTGGAGCGTCTGGTCGGCGCTGTCAGCCAGAATGCCAGCGAGGATGCGCAGATCATCCCGGTCAGCGTGTTCTGGGGTCAGTCGCCGGACAAGGAAGACAGCCCCTGGAAACTGCTGTTCGCCGACAGCTGGGCCGTCACCGGGCGCCTGCGCAAACTGGTCACCATCCTGATTCTGGGCCGCAAGACTCGCGTGCAGTTCTCCGCGCCTATTCACCTGCGCGAACTGGTCGACGAAAACAAGGGCTACGAGCGCACCGTGCGCATGGCCCAGCGCCTGCTGCGGGTGCACTTCCGCAATTTGAAAGCCGCCGTGATCGGCCCGGACATCTCCCACCGACGCAATCTGGTGAAAGGCCTGGTGGCCGATCCGCTGGTCAAGCAAGCCATTCTCGAGGAAGCCGCGCGGGAGAAGATCCCGGAAGCCAAGGCACGGGAAAAAGCCCTGCATTACGGCAACGAAATCGCCTCGGACTACACCTACACCGCCATCCGCTTTCTGGAAGTGGTGCTCAGCTGGTTCTGGAACAAGATCTACGACGGCATCAAGGTCAGCCATCTGGAAGGCGTACAGAACGTCGCCCAGGGCAACGAAATCATCTACGTGCCGTGCCATCGCAGCCATATCGACTACCTGCTGCTGTCCTACCTGCTGTTCCGCAACGGCCTGACCCCGCCGCACATCGCCGCCGGGATCAACCTCAACATGCCGGTGATCGGCGGCCTGCTGCGTCGTGGCGGGGCGTTTTTCATGCGCCGCACCTTCAAGGGCAACCCGCTGTACACCGCGGTGTTTAACGAATACCTGCACACCCTGTTTACCAAGGGTTTCCCGGTGGAGTATTTCGTCGAAGGCGGCCGCTCGCGCACCGGGCGCATGTTGCAGCCCAAGACCGGCATGCTGGCCATCACTCTGCGCAGCTACCTGCGCAACTCGCGCACGCCGATCGTGTTCGTGCCCGTATATATCGGCTACGAGCGCGTGCTCGAAGGCCGCACCTATCTGGGTGAACTGCGTGGCGCGGCGAAGAAAAAGGAATCGATCTTCGACATCTTCAAGGTCATCGGCGCGCTCAAGCAGCGCTTCGGCCAGGTCGCAGTCAACTTCGGCGAACCGATCAAGCTCGCCGATTTCCTCGACCACGAGCAGCCCGACTGGCGCAGCCAGGAACTGGGCCCGGTGTTCAAACCGGCCTGGCTCAATGAAACCACTCACCGCTTGGGTGAGCGTGTGGCCCGTCACCTGAACGAAGCAGCGGCGGTCAACCCGGTCAATCTGGTGGCGCTGGCGCTGCTGTCGACCAACAAGCACGCGCTGGACGATCAGGCCCTGGCCCGCGTTCTGGACCTGTACCTGACCCTGCTGCGCAGCGTGCCCTACTCGCCTCACACCACGCTGCCGGAAGGCGACGGCCTGGCGCTGATCGAGCACGTCAAGGGCATGGATCTGCTGTCCGAACAGAAGGACGCGCTGGGCCGGATTCTGTATCTGCAAGAACAGAACGCCGTGCTCATGACCTACTACCGCAACAATGTGCTGCACATCTTCGCCTTGCCGTCGCTGCTGGCGAGTTTCTTCCAGAGTTCGTCGCGCATGAGCCGTGAACAGGTGCTTCGCTATGCCCGGGCGCTGTATCCGTACTTGCAGTCGGAGCTGTTTATCCGCTGGTCGCTGGATGAACTCGACGGGGCCATCGATCAGTGGCTGGCCGCGTTCGTCGAACAGGGTTTGCTACGCTTCGAGAACGACGTGTATCTGCGCCCGGCGCCAAGCTCGCGGCATTTCGTGCTGCTGACGTTGCTGTCCCGCGCCATCGCTCAGACGCTGCAGCGCTTCTACATGGCCATTTCGCTGCTGCTCAACAGCGGCCAGAACAGCCTGAGCGCCGAAGAACTGGAAGACCTGTGCACGATCATGGCCCAGCGCCTGTCGATCCTGCATGGCCTCAACGCCCCGGAATTCTTCGACAAGAGCCTGTTCCGCCACTTCATCCAGACGCTGCTGGAACAGGATGTGTTGAGCAAGGACGAGAACGGCAAGCTGGGTTATCACGAGTTGCTGGGCGAACTGGCCGAAGGCGCGGCCAAGCGTGTGTTACCTGCCGAAATACGTCTGTCGATTCGTCAGGTGGCACTGCATCGCGAGGATGAGGTCGTAGAACCGGGCCCGATTGGCTGACCCCGATCCCTCGTAGCAGCACGGCTTGCCGGCGGGGCGGTGTATCTGTGACGAAGATACCGCCTGACACACCGCTCCCGCCGGCAAGCCGTGCTGCTACGGGATTGTGTCGTTCAGAAAGTCGGCGCCGTTTCCAACCAGCCGCATACGAGATGCCTCAAGGAGATCGCTCTCATGAAACAGCTTTTTCTCGCCCTGACCGCCGCACTGCTCGCCGCCTGCGCAGGCCATTCCCCAGACAACCTGCCCGGCAAGGTCGATGGCGAAGTGTTCTACCTGCAACGCATGGCCCTGCCGCCGACCGCGACCCTGACCGTGGCGCTGCAGGACGTTTCCCTGGCCGATGCACCGGCCACCACCCTGGCCAGCCAGAGCGGGCCGATCAAGGGCCAGGTGCCGCTGCCCTTTCACCTCACCTACGATCAGAAGCAGGTCAAACCCGGCCACACCTATGCCGTCAGTGCGCGCATCGAAGAGGCCGGCCAACTGTTGATGATCAGTACCGAGCGCTACACTGTGGACCTTACGCTGGAAGAAAAACCGCCGGTCAAGATCCGCGTGAACCCGGCCCGTTAGTTACCTGGCGTTTCCAAACATTCATAAGGACGTTACCTCATGCTGCTTCGCTCACTGTCGTTCACTGGCCTGTGCGCCGGCCTGTTGCTGTCGGCCAGCGCCTTCGCGCTGTCTCTGGGTGATCTCTCGCAATCGGATGCCACGGGCGGCCTGAAAGACGCGCTGACCCAGGGCGCGCAGATCGCCGTCAAGCAACTGGGCGTGCCCGGCGGCTTCAGTAACAACAAGGACGTGCGCATCGAGTTGCCGGGCAACCTGGGCAAAGTGGCGAGCAAGATGAAGAAATTCGGCATGGGCGCCCAGGTCGATCAACTGGAAACCAGCATGAACCAGGCCGCCGAAGCCGCCGTGCCGCAGGCCCAGGCGATCCTGGTGGATGCCGTGAAGAAGATGAGCGTGACCGACGCCAAGGGCATCCTCACCGGCGGCAAGGATTCGGCCACCGAATACCTGAACAAATCCAGCCGCGAACAGATCCGCGCCAAGTTCCTGCCGATCGTCAAACAGGCCACCGACAAGGTCGGCCTGGCCCAGCAGTACAACTCCTTCGCAGGCCAGGCCGCCACCCTGGGCGTGCTGGACGCCAAGAGCGCCAACATCGAAGGCTACGTGACCGAGAAGGCCCTGGACGGCCTGTTCGAAATGATCGCCAAACAGGAAGAAAGCATCCGTTCCAACCCGGCCGGTGCGGCGACCAGCCTGGCGAAGAAGGTGTTTGGGGCGTTGTAATTCGCCAGGCGCCGGTACATCGGCGCCTTCAAGATCGCTCCCGCGGGCAAGCCCGGCTGCTACGGGGGAGCGGTGTTCACAAAATCGTACGCAGACCTCAGATTCCGTAGCAGCACGGCTTGCCGGCGGGGCGGTTTCGAAATCACCACCAACCGCAAGCCAAACCGTTACGCCCCCTCCCCCTTCTTGACCCGAAACCACGCCGCATACAACGCCGGCAAGAACAACAAGGTCAGGGCCGTCGCCACAATCAGCCCGCCCATGATCGCCACGGCCATCGGCCCGAAGAACACGCTGCGTGACAGCGGAATCATCGCCAGTACCGCCGCCAGCGCGGTCAGCACGATCGGCCGGAAACGGCGTACGGTGGCTTCGATGATGGCTTGCCAGCGGTCCAGGCCGGCGGCGATGTCCTGCTCGATCTGATCCACCAGGATCACCGAGTTGCGCATGATCATCCCGGACAGCGCGATGGTGCCGAGCATGGCCACGAAGCCGAACGGTTGGCGGAAAATCAGCAGGAACAGGGTCACCCCGATCAGCCCCAGCGGCGCTGTCAGAAACACCATGAAGGTGCGTGAGAAACTGCGCAGCTGGATCATCAACAACGTCAGCACCACCACGATGAACAGCGGCACACCGGCGTTCACCGAGTTCTGCCCACGGGTCGAATCCTCCACCGTACCGCCTACTTCCAGCAGATAGCCGTCGGGCAGTTGCGCGCGCACGTCATCGAGGGTCGGCCAGATCTGGCTGACCAGCGTGGCCGGTTGCTCCTTGCCATAGATGTCGGCGCGGATGGTCACGTTCGGCAAGCGGTTACGGTGCCAGATGATGCCTTCCTCGAAACCGTATTCCAGCGTTGCGACCTGAGACAGCGCCACGCTGCTGCCATTGGCCGTGGGTACCGACAGGCTCGACAGCGCGCCCAGCTCGTGGCGTTCCTGCTCGGTGCCGCGCAGCAGGATTTCGATCAGTTCGTCGTCCTCACGGTACTGGCTGACGCTGGAACCAGTGAGCTGGCTCTGCAGGAAGCGCGAAAGATCCGCCGTGGTCACACCCAGTGCCCGGGCGCGGTCCTGATCGACGTTGAGGTAGACGACCTTGCTCGGCTCTTCCCAATCCAGGTGCACGTTGACCACATGGGGGTTTTCCCGAACCTTGGCGGCGACCTTGCGCGCCAGTGCACGGACGTCCTCGATGTGCTCGCCGGTCACCCGGAACTGCACCGGATACCCCACGGGCGGCCCGTTTTCCAGGCGCGTGACGCGAGGGCGCAGCATCGGGAATTGCTCGTCCAGCGTCTGGATCAACCAGGTGCGCAGCGACTCGCGGTCCTCGATGGTCTTGGCCAGCACCACGAACTGGGCGAAGCTCGCCGCAGGCAATTGCTGATCCAGCGGCAGATAGAAACGCGGCGAGCCGGTGCCGACATAGGCCACGTAGTTCTCGACGCCCGCGTGCTGCTTGATCATCGCCTCCAGGCGCTTGACCTGCTCGGCGGTGTTGCTCAGCGACGCGCCTTCGGCCAGCTTCAGGTCCACCATCAACTCCAGACGCCCCGACGCCGGGAAGAACTGCTGCGGCACGAAACGGAAGCTGAAGATCGACAGCACGAACAGTGCGATGGTCAGCACGATGACCGTCTTGCGCCGTCGCACGCACCAGCCCACCAGGGCCCGGACGCGCTTGTAGAAGGCGGTGCCATAAGGGGCCGGCGCGCCCGGTCCCGTCCCGTGTTTGGCCGCATGCAGCTTGGCCAGATCCGGCAGCAGGCGCTCGCCCAGATACGGCACGAACACCACGGCTGCGACCCACGAGGCCAGCAGCGCGATGGTCACCACCTGAAAGATCGAGCGGGTGTATTCGCCGGTGCTGGATTGCGCAGTGGCGATGGGCAGAAAGCCCGCTGCGGTGATCAGGGTGCCGGTGAGCATCGGGAAGGCCGTGCTGGTCCAGGCGAAGCTCGCGGCCTTGAGCCGGTCGTAACCCTGCTCCATCTTGATCGCCATCATCTCCACGGCAATGATCGCATCGTCCACCAGCAAGCCCAGCGCCAACACCAGCGCGCCAAGGGAAATCTTGTGCAGGCCGATCCCCAGGTAATACATGGTGGCGAAGGTCATCGCCAGCACCACCGGAATCGCCAGCGCGACTACCATCCCGGTGCGCACACCGAGCGAGAAGAAGCTCACCAGCAGCACGATGCCCAGCGCCTCGGCCAGCACCTGAACGAACTCGCCCACGCTGGTTTTCACCGCGGCCGGTTGGTCCGACACCTTGCGCAACTGCATGCCGGCCGGCAGGTTGTTCTGCAACCGGGCGAACTCGCCTTCCAGCGCCTTGCCGAGGACCAGGATATCGCCGCCGTCTTTCATCGCCACGGCCAGGCCGATGGCGTCTTCGCCCATGAAGCGCATCTGCGGCGCGGGCGGATCGTTGAAGCCACGGCGCACATCGGCCAGATCGCTGATACGGAAAGTGCGATCACCGACACGGATCGGGAAATCGCGAATCTGCTGGACCGTCTGGAAACGTCCGGTCACCCGCAGTTGAATCCGCTCGCTGGGCGTTTCGAAGAAGCTTGCGGCCACCACGGCGTTCTGTGCTTCCAGCGCCTGCTGCACAGCAGACAAGGGCAGGCCGAGGGTCGCCAGCTTGACGTTTGACAGTTCGATCCAGATCTTCTCGTCCTGCAGGCCGATCAGTTCGACCTTGCCCACATCCTTGACCCGCTGCAGCTGGATCTGGATGCGGTCGGCGTAATCCTTGAGCACGGCGTAGTCGAAACCGTCGCCGGTCAGCGCGTAGATATTGCCGAACGTAGTGCCGAATTCGTCGTTGAAAAACGGCCCTTGCACGCCAGTGGGCAGGGTTTGCCGAATGTCGCCGATCTTCTTGCGGATCTGGTACCACAGCTCCGGCAGTTTGGCCGAGACCAGCGAGTCGCGGGCCATGAACGTCACCTGGGATTCACCAGGGCGCGAGAACGAGACGATGCGCTCGTAGTCGCCGGTTTCCATCAGCTTCTTTTCAATGCGGTCGGTGACCTGGCGCGCCACTTCTTCGGCACTGGCACCGGGCCAGAGCGTGCGGATGACCATGGCCTTGAAGGTGAACGGCGGGTCTTCGCTTTGTCCCAGTTTGGTGTAGGACAACGCACCGACCACCGCCAGTAGAATCATCAGGTACAGGACCATCTGCCGATTGCGCAGGGCCCATTCGGAAAGATTGAAACGCATCCGTGCTTACTCCCCGTCTGCTGACTTGGCTGCCAGGGTGACCGCGCGATTGCTGCGGTCCACGGGACGCACCTGCTCACCCTCGTGCAGCACATGGACGCCGGCCGCCACCACCCAGTCGCTGGCATTCAGGCCGCTGAGCACCGGCACCGACTCCTGGCCATAGGCACCGACCTGCACCGGGGTGCGCTTGAGCGTGTTGTCGCTCTGCAGCCGCCAGACGTAGGTGGCGCCGTTCTCGGCGGTCACGGCAGAAAGCGGCACCGACAACGGCACAGTGTGTTCGGATTGAATGAACACCCGGGCGCTCTGCCCCAGCTCGGCAGGCACCTTGTTGCCGGAAAACGCGATGCGCGCGGCAAAGGTGCGCGAACGCGGGTCGGCCGCCGGGGACAGCTCACGGATGCGCCCGGCGAAGCGCTGATCGCGCTGGGTCCAGAGCTCCACCGAGACCGGGTCGCCGATCTTGAAGCGGCCGTAATTCTGCTCCGGCAGGCTGATGGAGACTTCGCGCTCGCCATCGGCGGCCAGGGTAAAGACCGTCTGCCCGGCGGCGACCACCTGGCCCACTTCCACCAGACGCTTGGCCACCACGCCGTCCTGCGAGGCACGAAGCACCGCGTAGCGGGTCTGATTGTCGGCAACGTTGAGTTCGGCCTTGAGCTGCTTGAGGCGGGCATCGCCGGCGCGGTAGAGGTTCTCAGCGTTGTCGTACTGGGACTTGCTGACCATCTGCCGGTCCATCAGCGTCTTGTAACGGTCGCGCTCGGAGCGGACTGTCTGCAGATTGGCCTCGGCGGCGGCCACTTGTGCGCGGGTGGCGTCCAGTTGCAGGCGCACGTCCTGGGCGTCGAGCTCGGCCAGCGGCTGGTCGGCCTTGACCCGCTCGCCCTCCTCGACCAGGCGCTTGCTGACCTTGCCGGGAATGCGGAATGCCAGATCCGGCTCGAAACGGGCGCGCACTTCACCCGGATAGCTGTCCATGGATTGGGAGGATGGCAGCGGTTGCACTACCATGGCCGGACGTATCGTGGCGGGCGTCGAGACTTCCTGGCCACACCCCGTCAGCAGCGACACCAGACTGATGGGCACAGCAAGGAACAAGGCATCGCGAAACATGATGTGGCACCTTGGCAAGAGGGAGCTTTGAATAATTGTACTGGCGAGTATATTAAAAATTACCGAACTGAAGAGTCCACTAATAAAACGCTATGCCTGACGACCGAATGAACGACGCTTCCACCACCGGCCCTGGCCGCCCGAAGGACCCGGCCAAGCGCCAGGCGATCCTTGAGGCCGCCAAGAATCTGTTCGTGCGCAATGGCTACGCGAGTACCAGCATGGACGCTGTCGCCGCTGAAGCCGGGGTTTCCAAGCTGACGGTGTACAGCCATTTCACCGACAAGGAGACGCTGTTTTCCGCGGCGGTGCTGGCCCGCTGCGAGGAGCAGGTGCCCGAGCTGTTCGTGGATGTCTCACCCCAGGAACCCGTGGAAAAAGTGTTGCTGGGTATTGCCAGAGGCTTTCAGATCCTGATCAACAGCCCCGAATCCATCGAGCTGCATCGCCTGATGATCGCCCTCGGCACGCAGGATTCAAAGTTGTCCCAGTCGTTTTTCGAGGCGGGGCCGCAGCACATCCTGCAGGAGATGGAGCGCTTTCTGACGCGGGTCAACGACACCCAAGGGCTGCACTTCGACTCGCCCTTACGGGCAGCGGGGCATTTTCTGAGCCTGATCAAGGGCGTGTGCAATTTCCGCCTGTTGATCGGCAACGCCGCCGCGCCCGATGAGCAGGCAGGTGAGCAGCATGTGCAGGAAGTGGTGGGGTTGTTTTTGAAGGCGTACAAAGCCTGAAGCCAACACAAATTAGCCGGCTGGCGCGGTACCTCTGTAGGAGCGAATTCATTCGCGATTGGCCGGTACATCCGACACATCTCTATCGCCTGAACGATTTTTCGCGAATGAATTCGCTCCTACAGGCCGGGTTTCACTGCGGTTTCAAGGCCTTCTTGGGATAGATGTCATACCGGCTCGATTTGCCATCCAGCGCATACCCCGGCTTGGCGCCTTCGATGCACGGCGCCTTGCGCGGGCGCTTGACCACCACCCGGTGGGTCGCCAGGGCCAGGGCCGCTGCCAGCAACGCCGGGGCGTCCAGATCATCGCCCACCAGCGGGCGGAACAGGCGCATTTCCTTTTTCACCAGCGCGGTTTTCTCGCGGTGCGGGAACATCGGGTCTAGGTAGATCACCTGCGGCGGCTCGCCCTGCCAGTTGTTCATCAATTCAATGGAGTTACCGGTGAGCAAACGCATCTGACTGATGATCGGGCCGACCTCAAGATCCTGCGCCCCTCGGGCCAGGCCGTCTTCGAGCAATGCAGCGATGATCGGCTGGCGCTCGCTCAGACTCATCTCGCAACCCAGGCTCGCCAGCACGAACGCGTCCTTGCCCAGCCCCGCCGTAGCGTCGTGCACCCGCGGGCGCACGCCGGGTTGAATGCCCACGGCCTTGGCGATCATCTGCCCGCTGCCACCGCCGAACAGGCGCCGGTGAGCGGCCTTGCCTTCGACGAAATCCACCCGCACCGGCCCCGGCGCGTCATCGCCCAATTGCTGCAATTGCAGGCCATCGTCGCCCAATTGCAGGGCAAAATCGGCCTCGACCTCGCCCAGCGGCAGGCCCAGACGCTCGGCCCACTGCGCGGCGGTTTGCTGTGCGTCGGCGCTCAGTGCCTGCACTCGAATGCGGCTGCCCGCGTGTTGCTCAGTCATTGCGTTAACACACTCAAATTTTCTTAATGATTGGCAACATCTGCCGATAACGAAAGTATCCGGCATTCTGCCAGACCCACGGCATGTACTGAGCGCTTATGTCAGACATTCAGCAAACATCCTCGATAGGCTATTTGACGTACGCAGGCGACTACAGCGTACGCAATACCGAAACCCTGAGCGGCGTCACGCAGCTCTGGCAGGATGCGTTTGCCCGTGCGATGGCCCAGCAGGTCGATGACAACGCCGCTTCGACGCCTGAATACAGCGCCGTCGCCGCCACAACGGACAGCACGACCGGCGAGCCGATTGCCGGCGCGCAGACCTTGAGCAAGATCGTCGAGCAACGTGAGTGCCCGGTCCAGGACACCGAAATCGCCCCGCCCGAGCCGCTGTTCCTGCCCATTGCCGAATTCGAATGGAACCTGGCCGACAAGCCCGCCGTGCCGTTCAGCACTGCCGAGCTGATCGAGCAACAGCGTAAACTGGAAATCGACGAGAACTGGGTCCGCCCGAACGTGCTCAACCCGTACGACGACAGCGTCGAGCCCGGCCCGGGTCCGCAGCCGCGTCCATTGTTCCTGCCAATCGCCGAGTTCGAATGGGACCTGGCCGACAAACCCGCCACGCCGTACAGCGCCGAAGAAATGAACGAACAGCAGCGCAGCCTGAACTTCGACAATGGCTGGGCAAGGCCGATCGTGTTGCAGAATCTGCGTATCGCTGCCTGATCACACGCGCCGCCCCGTAGCAGCACGGCTTGCCGGCGGGAGCGCCCTCAAGATCGAACCCGCTGGCAAGCCAGGCTGCTACGGGGCGGATTACAACAAACCGAGTTGTTCTATCTGCGGCCCACGATCGAGCTCGGGCAACGCCGGCAATCCGGGCAGCAGTGTGGTCAATTGCTGGTGAAAACGTCTGGCCAGCTCCGGCGCTCGGATATTGTCCGGCGTGTGCAGGAACACATAGGGCGTGCGCCCCTCCTCGATCCAGCCGGCAACCTTCTGCGTCCATTGCTCGACGAACCCGTCATTGGCCTCAAGCTCGGGGCGGCCGATGAAACGCACCTGCGGAAAAGGCGTCAGCGCGGCGGGACGCACCGGGACTTTCGGTTTTTTCGACTGCGCGTGCAGCACCGCCGGATCGCTTGAGATACAACTGAACAGCGGCCGCGAATCCAGACAGATGCGTTCCACGCCACGATCGAGCAGCAGGCGGTTGAGCATCCGCTCTTCCTCGCCCTTGTCGAAGAACGCCATGTGGCGCACTTCCACGGCCAACTGGCGGCCTTCCAGGGCATCGATGAACGTCGCCAGTTCGCCAAGGCGGTTGGGCGTGAAGCTGGCGGGCAATTGCAGCCACAAAGGCTGCAGACGCTCACCCAGCGGAGCCATCAGTTTGAGGAAGTCTTCGGCGGCCGTCAGGTGCTCGCGCAGATCACCGGCATGGCTGATGTCGCCGGGAAACTTGGCGGTAAAACGAAAATGCGCAGGCAATACCTGCGCCCAGCGCTGCACGGTGGTGTCTTTGGGGCGGGCGTAGAACGTGGTGTTGCCTTCTACGGCGTTGAAGACCTGGGCGTACAGCTCGAGGAAATCGGTGCTGCGTGCGTCGGACGGGTACAGCGAGTCGCGCCAGGCGTTTTCACTCCAGGACGGGCAACCGATGTAGTAAGGCGGGTTGGCGACGTTCAAACGTGAAGATCGAGTCCGGAGACCTCAAGGTCCCAATCGACGAAGGTCGAGGTGGTCAGGTAGCTGCTCAGGGCGTGCGCCACACGGGAGCTCATGGCCCGGGGAAAGATGATGTCTTGCTGGCGAGCCGGCACGTTGGCGGTGCTGCCGGTCTGGCGACGAGACTGCTGCGGCACGACTTCGACGTCGTCGATCACTTCTTCGGAAGCGTTGTCGATCGTCGCAGAGCCTTTGCGGGGCTTGCGCTTGATCGGGTACGAACGATTTGAAGGACCGGTGATCCGCATTGATGCTTACTCGGCGTCTATATAGTGGCAATTTAATCTCACGAAGCGCCTTAAGCAAACTCGCGAACGATAACTAGACCACAGTTATGACAAAACGTTTGAGCCCACCGGGCAGAAAATGAAGGATTGTCGCCGAACGGTAGTAAAAGCTGTGACTTAGGTCGCAGATTGGGCATGTGGTTGGGTCTGGAGTTTTTTGTCCTGGCTAACGCCAGGCCTGTTTCGGCTTCGCCGAGTTACTTGGAAAAGACCCCCAAGTAACCAAGGGGTCTTGCTCCTGGTTTGGGTCCGACTGCGTCGGACTTCCTTCATTCCGGTCTCGCTCCGTGGGCCCGGCGCGAATGGGCCATCCATGGCCCCGCGCCTCGCGCGGCATCCTGCCGCTTGGCCCACTCCGCGAGACCTCCATTCAGCCTGCACCCAAGTCGCGTTTGGCGTCGTCTGGGAGATTTGTGCACGAAGATCAAAAGCCAGATCAAAAGCGACCGGCTAACGCCGTCCCCGTAGCAGCCGAGCTTGCTCGCGGGTCGCCCTCAAGATCGCCCCGCCGGCAAGCCGTGCTGCTACGGGGCGGTATATACCCGCTCTTGATTTTGATCTTTATGCGCGATAGTCCAGACGACGCCAAACGCGACTTGGGTGCAGGCTGAACGGAGGCGATGTGGAGTGGGTCGAGCGACAGGATGTCGCGAGAGGCGCGTGGGCCATGGATGGCCCTTTCGCGCCGGGCCCACGGAACATCGCCGGAGTGAGGGAACCTCGACGAAGTCGAGGCCCAACCAGGAGCAAGACCCTTTGGTTACTTGGGGGTCTTTTCCAAGTAACTCGACGAAGTCGAAACAGGTCTGACGTTAGGAAGAGCGCTCTTGATTGTGATTCGACGAAGTCGAAACAGCTCTGGCGTCAGCGAGGCACCTTCGGCGTCGCCACCTTGTCCCGCAAATAAACCGGCTGCGCCTGATCCGCCACAATGGCCTCGCCACGCTGCCAGGCGAAGGTCGCCAAGCTCAACAGATCCTGCGCGTGAGGGAGCATACCGGCGTCCTGACCAGCCAACGCAACAGAAATGCGCTGCGCATAACCCCACCCCGTCCCCGCACCGAACCACTCCCCCGAAGCATCAACCGGCAAGACAGCATGCTCAGGCGGCATCACTGCCTCCTCGCCCACCAGACGCATCTCACCGCCAGTTTCGCGGTAGCAGCCCCAATACACCTCATCCATCCGCGCATCGATGGCGGCTGCCACTTGCGTCGCGCCATGCTCACGCAATGCGCGCTGGGCCAGCACCGCCAGATTGGACACCGGCAACACCGGACGATCGAGGCCGAACGCCAACCCCTGCACCACGCCGATGGCAATACGTACGCCGGTGAACGCACCTGGGCCACGACCGAACGCGATGGCGTCCAGCGCCGAAAGCCCGATGCCGGAATCTGCCAGCAGCTCCTTGATCATCGGCAGAAGCTTCTGCGCGTGCAGCCGCGGGATCACCTCGTAGTGCGTGGTGATCTTTCCGTCGTGCAGCAGGGCAACAGAGCAGGCTTCAGTGGCGGTGTCCAGGGCCAGCAAGGTGGTCATCGAGGGTTCCATGGGGCAAAGGGGTTACAGAAAAAAGTGCCGCAGTATAAACGACAACGGCCCGCAAGCGGGCCGTCGTTCACTCGTGCCTGTGAGGATCAGGCCAGTGCTGCGCTCACCTTGGCGGTGATTTCCTTCACCGAGCCGACGCCCGGAATGCTGCTGAACTTCGGCGTGCCGTCTTTCTCTTCGAGCTTCTTGTAGAACTCGACCAGAGGCTCGGTCTGCGCGTGGTAAACCGACAGACGATGACGCACGGTCTCTTCGTTGTCGTCCTTGCGCTGCACCAGGTCTTCACCGGTGACATCGTCCTTGCCTTCAACCTTCGGCGGGTTGTAGACGACGTGATAGACGCGGCCCGAACCTTCGTGCACGCGACGGCCGGAAATACGCTGGACGATTTCTTCGTCGTCGACCTTGATCTCGACCACGTGGTCGATGGCCAGGCCGGCATTCTTCAGGGCTTCAGCCTGAGGAATGGTGCGCGGGAAGCCGTCGAACAGGCAGCCGTTGGCGCAGTCAGGCTGCGACAGGCGATCCTTGATCAGGCCGATGATCAGGTCATCGGACACCAGGCCGCCGCTGTCCATGACGCTCTTGGCCTTCAGGCCCAGCTCGGTGCCGGCCTTGACCGCAGCGCGCAGCATGTCGCCGGTGGAAATCTGTGGAATGCCGAATTTTTCGGTGATGAACGTTGCCTGAGTACCTTTACCGGCCCCGGGAGCTCCCAGCAGAATCACGCGCATTGTTGTGCTCCTCAATTTTTATAGAGATTTCGTCGGATTCGCCTGAATGGGGCCAATCACAAAAAGAAAATTAACTGACCCAACGGCCAAAGGCTGCTCAAGATACACAGCCGGTCCATGCCGCACAAGACGCCGAAAGTCGCACCAAGCTGCCACAACCCATTGCCCGTCAACGATCCTACTTTGGTCGCAGCCATGACAGCCTGCAATGCGCTGCGTCAGTGGCGATCGTCCGCGCGCCATGAAATGAAGCGTGCGAGGCGCGCAGACGGGGTTCGGCCCCGCTTAGCCAGTATTGCGCAAACCGGCGGCAATGCCTGCGACAGACACCAGCAGCGCCTGTACCAGAGGACTGTCCAGACTGACCTCCTGGCTGCGCGAGCGCGCCAGCAACTCGGCCTGCAATAGATGAAGAGGATCGAGGTAGGTATTGCGCAAGCTGATGAATTCAAGGGTTTCCGGGCTGTGGGCGAGCAGCTGCGACTGGCCGGTCAGGCCAAGCACCACCTCACACGCCTGCGACAATAGGTCGCGCAAGTGCGCACCCAAATGCAACAGTTGCGGCTGCACCAGACGCTCGTCATAGAGCTGGGCGATGTCGCTGTCGGCCTTGGCCAGCACCATCTCCAGCATGTCGATGCGGGTGCGGAAGAACGGCCATTGCTCGCGCATCTGTCCCAGCAACTCGCCCTGCCCGCGCGCCAGCGCCTTGCTCAAGGCATCCTCCCAACCCAGCCAGGCGGGAAGCATCAGACGTGTCTGGGTCCAGGCGAAAATCCACGGAATCGCGCGCAAGCTTTCCACCCCACCCTCGCGCCGCTTGGCCGGGCGGCTGCCCAGTGGCAGGCGTCCCAATTCCTGCTCCGGCGTGGCCTGGCGGAAGTACTCGACGAACTCCGGATTCTCGCGCACCACGGCGCGGTAGGCATTCACGCCATCTGACGCCAGTTGATCCATCAATTGACGCCACTGCGGCTCTGGCATCGGCGGCGGCTGCAAGGTGGCCTCCAGCACGGCGGCCAGATACAGGTTCAGGTTCTGCTCGGCGATGTCCGGCAGGCCAAACTTGAAGCGGATCATTTCGCCCTGTTCAGTGGTGCGGAAACGCCCCGCCACCGAGCCCGGCGGCTGCGAGAGAATCGCCGCGTGAGCAGGACCGCCGCCACGCCCGACGGTGCCGCCACGGCCATGGAACAGCAACAGCTCGACCTGCTGCGCCTTGCAGATCTGCACCAGTTTTTCCTGGGCGCGATACTGCGCCCAGGCCGCCGCCGTGGTGCCGGCGTCCTTGGCCGAGTCGGAGTAACCGATCATTACTTCCTGCGGGCCCTGCAGCCGCTGGCGATAATCCGGCAGGCTGAGCAGGTGTTCGATCACAGGCCCTGCGTTGTCCAGGTCGGCCAGGGTTTCGAACAGCGGCACCACCCGGATCGGCCGTTGCAGGCCGGCTTCCTTGAGCAGCAGTTGCACTGCCAGCACATCGGAAGCCGCGCCTGCCATGGAAATCACGTAAGAACCCAGCGACGCCGCAGGCGCCTGGGCCACCACGCGACAGGTCGCCAGCACTTCGGCGGTGTCGGCTGCGGGTTTGAAATGCGCGGGCAACAGCGGGCGTTTGTTGCCCAATTCGCTGAGCAGGAATTCGATGCGGGTCGGCTCGTCCCACTCGTCGTAGCGCCCCAGCCCGAGGTAATCGGTGATCTCGGTCATCGCCGAGCTGTGCCGCGTGGAGTCCTGACGCACATCGAGCTTGACCAGGAACAGGCCGAACGTCACTGCCCGGCGCAGGCAATCGAGCAGCGGGCCATCGGCGATCACACCCATGCCGCACTCGTGGAGGGAGCGGTAGCACAGCTGCAGCGGCTCCAGCAGCTCGCGATTGTCGTGCAGCACATCGTCGGGCGCAGGCTGGGTGACGCGCAGAGAAGCGTGGGCCCAGTTGCGCGTGGCCCGCAGGCGTTCACGCAGTTGCTTGAGCACGGTGCGATACGGCTCGGCGCTGTCGCCTGCCACAGCCATCAGCGCAGGGCTGGCCTGCTGCATCGACAGATCGGCGGCCAGTTGGTCGACGTCGCGCAGGTACAGATCCGCCGCCATCCAGCGCGCCAGCAGCAACACTTCGCGAGTCACCGCAGCGGTGACGTTAGGGTTGCCGTCGCGGTCGCCGCCCATCCAGGAGGCGAAGCGGATCGGCGCCGCTTCCAATGGCAAATGCAGGCCGGTGGCGGCCTTGAGCGCTTTGTCGGCCTTGCGCAGGTAGTTGGGGATGGCTTGCCACAGCGAGTTTTCGATCACTGCAAAGCCCCATTTCGCCTCGTCGACGGGCGTGGGTCTTACACGGCGGATTTCTTCGGTGTGCCAAGCTTCGGCGATCAGGCGCTGCAGGCGCTCGGTGATCTGCGCCCGCTCGATGGCGTTGAGGTCGCGATGATCGAGGGCCGCCAGTTGCGCGGCGATGGCGTCGTATTTCTGGATCAACGTACGCCGGGCGACTTCTGTGGGGTGGGCAGTCAGCACCAGTTCGATTTCCAGCTTGCCCAGTTGCCGGGCCAGTGCTTCAGGTGACTGCCCCGCCGCCTTCAAACGCTCAAGCAGTTCGGGCAACACGCGGGATTCGAAAGGCTGCGGCTTGCTGTCATCGCGGCGATGGATCAGTTGGTACTGCTCGGCGATGTTGGCCAGGTTGAGAAACTGGTTGAAGGCCCGCGCCACGGGCAGAAGCTCGTCTTCGCGCAGGCTTTCCAGGTTGGAGCTCAATTGCTCGGTGCTTTGAGTTTCAGCGTGTCGGCCGGCCTTGGCGCTCTTGCGGATACGCTCGATCTTCTCGAGAAAATCAGCCCCGTGCTGATCACGAATGGTGTTGCCCAACAGCTCACCCAACAGGTGAACGTCCTCGCGCAAACGTGCATCGATATCAGCCATCCAGCCTTCTCCTTCAGCGATTTTTTGTTGTTCCGGCGCTACATGGTTTCAGGGTGGTTTCAGGCCTGCGACGGCGCTGAAACTGAACGCTCGGTGAAAATCCTTCTCTATCTACTGTGCATAGAGCGACAAATTCATACAAGCACGCAACCCTTTGCCACACATCTGGCGCGGGCAGTCTAGGCTCATCCACAGGCCCCACGAAGGCCTGAACACTCGACCGCCCGCACCACAGTGCAGGGGCTGCCTGCGAGAAACCTGAAGAGGTCCATATGAAAATCCGCGAGCTCGCACAACAATGGGAACAGACCGCCAAAGGCCGCCTGACCAAGACCGGCTACGCCGTGCATCTGGATGTCGAAGCCGCCGCGCGCCTGGCCGCACTGGCCGAAATGTACCCCAAACGCTCCCCGGAAGAACTGCTGGGTGAGCTGATCGGCGCCGCCCTTGAAGAGCTGGAAGAAAGCTTTCCCTACATCCAGGGCAGTCACGTGGTCGCCACTGACGAGGAAGGCGACCCGCTCTACGAAGATGTCGGCCCGACACCGCGCTTTCTTGCCTTGTCCCGTCGTTTTCTGCAGGACTTGTCCGATCAGCAGGACAGCCAGCAGCACTGATCACGACGTCGTTTTCAGAACAGCGTAAAGCACCGCGCCGCCCTTTGAATCCGGGGGCGGCGCGTCTTTTTTTGTGTCACAAAACCAGCGTCAATTTTACAACGCGCAACAAATCACCCGATTGCGGGGTGTAAAAACGCTGAACTATTCAAAAACGGCGTTGGTCCGAGCAGTTAGCCATGACAGAAAAAGCCGACCAATGGTGTCAGGTGAGCAAGCCGGATTTCACAAGCCGCCTTTCTCCCGCCCAGGCCCAAGACTGAAATGGACCCTCACGTTTTCAGGAGTTTCAAAATGGAGTTGACCACCATGAACATCAGCACTACCACACCCAAGTACAACGGTCTTAAGGGCTCTGGCCTGCGCGGGCTGAAACTGGCCGCGCTGGTGCTGGGCACCAGCGCACTGCTTGCCGGTTGTGCGGGTAAACCTCCTACCGAGCAATACGCCGTGACCCAGTCGGCGGTCAACGCGGCCGTGACCGCGGGCGCCACCGAATACGCACCGGTCGAAATGAAAGCGGCACAGGACAAGTTCAAGCAATCGGAACTGTCCATGCAGGAGAAAAAATACGACGACGCTCGCAAATACGCCGAGCAGGCCGAATGGGACGCCCGCGTCGCCGAGCGCAAGGCGCAAGCGGCCAAGGCACAGAAAGCGGTGCAGGACGCGCGTCAGGGCGTCAACGAACTGCGTGAAGAAGGCATGCGCCAGGCCCAGCCGGTCAGCCAGTAACCCTTCGCCTCTGCTGCATTGCCATTGATTTAAGGATGAAACCATCATGCGTAAACAAGTACTGATTCCTGCCCTGCTGGCCCTGAGCGTTGGTCTGGCTGCTTGCTCCTCGAAACCGAACGTGAACCTGGAACAGGCGCGTACCAACTACTCGGCGCTGCAAAGCAACCCTAAAGCCACCGAACTGGCGGCTCTGGAAACCAAGGACGCCAGCGAGTGGCTGGACAAGGCCGACGCCGCCTATCGCAACCATGACGATGAGAAGAAGGTCGACCAACTGGCCTATCTGACCAATCAGCGCGTGGAGCTGGCCAAGCAGACCATCAACCTGAAGACCGCCGAAAACGATCTGAAAAACGCCTCGGCCCAACGTGCCCAGGCGCGTCTGGATGCTCGCGATGCGCAGATCAAGGCGCTGCAGAACAGCCTGAACGCCAAGCAGACCGAGCGCGGTACGCTGGTGACCTTCGGTGATGTGTTGTTCGACCTGAACAAGTCGGAGCTGAAATCGGCGGGCCTGGTGAATGTGAACAAGCTGGCGCAGTTCCTTCAGGAGAACCCGGATCGCAAGGTGATTGTCGAGGGTTATACCGATAGCACGGGTTCCGATAGCTACAACCAGTCGCTGTCCGAGCGTCGTGCCAATTCGGTGCGTATGGCGCTGGTGAAGATGGGCGTGGGCATGGACCGTGTGGTTGCCCAGGGGTATGGCAAGGAGTATCCGGTGGCGGATAACGCCAGTGGTTCGGGCCGTGCGATGAACCGTCGGGTGGAAGTGACCATTTCCAACGACAACCAGCCGGTTGCGCCGCGGTCTTCTATTCAATAAGCGCTGTCGCTTTGATTGGGAGCCCCGTCAGGTTCGAACCTGGCGGGGCTTTTTTTGGTTTTGAAGATCAAGATCAAGGGCGCTCTTCCTAACGTCAGATCTGTTTCGACTTCGTCGAGTTACTTGGAAAAGACCCCCAAGTAACCAAGGGGTCCTGCTCCTGGTTGGGCCCCTCCTTCGTCGGGGTACCTTCATTCCGGTCCCGCTCCGTGGGCCCGGCGCGAATGGGCCATCCATGGCCCCGCGCCTCGCGCGGCATCCTGCCGCTTGACCCACTGCGCGAGACCTCCATTCAGCCTGCACCCAAGTCGCGATTTGTGGTGCCTGAACCAGCGCGCATGAAGATCAAGAGCAAGATCAACAGCAACAGCAACAGCAACAGCAACAGCAACGGCAACGGCAACGGCATCGCGAGCTTCGCTCCCTCCCACATTGGAATCGGTGGGGTGATTGAGAATGCACTTCGATTTGAGATCAGAGGCAGGTCCTGCGAACAACACAAATCTCAATTGTGGGAGGGAGCGAAGCTCGCGATGCTTTTGATCTGGGCGCGCGATGGCTCAGGCGACACAAATCGCGACTTGGGTGCAGGCTGAATGGAAGTCTCGTGGAGTGGGCCAAGCGGCAGGATGCCGCGCGAGGCGCGGGGCCATGGATGGCCCATTCGCGCCGGGCCCACGGAACGAGACTGGAATGAAGGAAGTCCGACGAAGTCGGACCCAAACCAGGAGCAAAAGCCCTTGGTTACTTGGGGCTTTTCCAAGTAACTCGACGAAGTCGAAATAGATCTGACGTTAGGAAGAGCGCTTTTGACTTTGATCTTGATCTTGATCTTGATCTTGTCAAGGCGAAACCTTTTGCGGCGTCTCCTGCCCCAGACACCTCACCGCCTGCTTGCGATCATTGACCAAAACCCCAGTCAGCCCCTTCTGCTCGGTATCGAACAACACCAACACCCCATCGATACACTGCGCCCGCTGCGCCGCAGGCTCCAGGGTGATCTTGTAATCCTCGCCCGGCATCGTCTTGAGCATGGTGAACTGACTCAACTCCAAAGCATCCTCAGGCCTGGCGAAATGCAGATACCCGTAGTACCACAACACCCCCACCGTACCGAAAATACAGGCGATACCCGTCAGTATCTGCGGGATGACGTTACGCTCTTCACTCATTGACGACTCTCTTGTTTTACCGGCGATGGACTCGCCGCAGGATCAGGATAATTGGGAATCTCGCCCAGACGCCGCAAGCCATTGAAATGCTGCGGATCGTCCAGATAACGCAGCATCACCTCCTGCCACGTCGGGTCGGCAAAGGTCTGCACATGGGGGCCGCGGGTCAGTTGCAGCACTCGCGGCGGTGGCGCGGCCTTGTACAAATCGATGCCGTTTTGCAGCGGAATCTGCGCGTCGTCTAGGCTCTGGAACAGCAGGATCGGCGTACCCTTGAGCTGCGCCATGCCATTGATCGCGCTGTCGCCGTCCGGGATGACCCACGACAGCGGCCGTTTGAACGCCCAGGTCAGCCAGGAGGTGCTCAGGGTGTAACGCGCGATATCCCGGTAGCTTGCGGGGACGCCATCGAGCACCAAGGCCTTTAGGCGCGCGCGTTGCTGTGGATGTTCGGCCAGATAATGCACTCCGATCGCGCCACCCAGGCTCTGACCCAGCACCACCAGCGGCTTGCCTTGTACCTCGGGGGCCTTGCTCAGCCAGTCGAACGCTGCGTCGACATCCTGATACACCGCAGGCAGGCTGGGGTCGCCCTCGGAGCGGCCGTAGCCGCGATAGTCCAGCATCAGCACCTGATAACCCCGCTCCGGCAACCAGCCGCTGCCACCCAGATGCCAGGCCATGTTGCCGCCGTTGCCGTGCAGGTGCAGGACCGTGCCCTTGACCGGTTCGCCCGCCTTCGCCGGCAGCCACCAGCCGCTGAGCCGGGTGCCGTCGGCTGCGGTGAGCGTGACCTCACGGTAAGCCAGCTGGGCCTTGTCCGGGGTCATGGGTATGTGGCGTTCGGGGTAGAACAGCAGTTCGCTGCAGCCGGTGAGGCACAGCAGCAAAAGCAGCGAGGTGAGGAGCTTCAAGCCTGAGGTCCTTTCTTGTTCGAATCCGATGACGGGTTTCAATGCCCCGTAGCAGCACGGCTTGCCGGCGGGGCGGTGTGTCAGGCGATGCATCATTGACAGATCCATCGCCCCGCCGGCAAGCCGCGCTGCTACGGGGCATGCATCAATCAAAGGATATTGGAATAATCCGCCTCGATCCGGTCCAGGCTCAGGTGGTTGAGGAAGTTGGAGAAGCACATCCACGCCGACAGCGCGTTCATGTCGCGGAACTGGTCGGGCAGGTATTTAGGGGGCACCACCAGGCCTTCGTCCACCAGCTGGCGCAAAGTACGCATGTCTTCCAGGGTGGTCTTGCCGCAGAACAACAGTGGCACCTGTTCCAGCTTGCCCTTGCGCACCGCCAGTTGGATGTAGTTGTAGACCATGATGAAACCCTTCAGGTAGGACAAGTCCTTGGTGAAGGGCAGACCGTTGGGCACAGAGCCCCGGAAAACGCGGCTGGCGTTGCCATAGCTTTCCGGCATGCCGAAGCCTTGCTCGCGATAGAAATCGAACACCTGCAGGAAATCCGCGCCCTCCTCGGCCATGTGTATGGCGCGGGTGCGGTTTGTCAGTTTGCGCAGGCGACTGGGGTAGGACGCGAAGCCGATGACTTCCATCAGGATCGCCAGGCCTTCCTGGGTCACTGTCGATGAGGGCGGGCCCTTGGCCAGGAAGGTGCAGATCGGCTGGTTCAAGCCGTTGAGCGTGGTACCCACATGCACCAGCCCTTCGTGGACTTCCAGCGCGCGCACGTCGCGCTCGTTGAACATCGCGTCGCTGCGGATCTTGATGTAGTCCGCGCCCGCCGCCGCGTCGGCGACGATGCCATCGGACTCGAACACCCGGATCGTCTCTTCGGCCTCGCCAAAGGTGCGGTTCAGGCGGCTTTGCAGCATGGCCACCGCGTCCTTGGCGTTGAGGGTCTTGGGCTCGTCTTTCAGGTCCCCGCGCCCGGCGATGTTGTTCAGGTAGTCCGAGAGCATCAGCCCCAAATCGGACAGGGTCGGGTCGCCGGCGTGAAAGGCATCGGACGCCGCGCCGTACAGTTCTTGGGAAATCAGGCCGAAATCCGCGGTGCCGCGCGCTTCGAGCATGCGGATCACCATGCGGTATTCCTTGCACATGCGCCGCATGATCTGCCCCACTGGGTTGAACTGCCCCAGTTGCCGGGTGATGTCGCGCTCGATGTTCTGGAATTCGAGCTTCACAGCGCCCGAGTCGAACCCCAGCGGGCGGTTCTGGTAATAGGCGCGATCGACTTCGGGCAGTTCCTTGCCCTTGGCGGCGAGGAAACTCTTGCGGATGCTGTCGTCCCATTTCACCGCGTCGAGTACGCGAATCGGCGTCTGCGCCAACACAATACGATCGGACAGCGTGCGTATGGTCTGTTGGTAATCGTCCACCCAGTACCCCTTTATTAACCGGTAGCGCTATTTGCTCATGCGCTGATATTTGGCCGCGTTGATGAAGATGTCGGAATTGGCGGTGTCGTCCAGGTAGGCGAACACCTTGTCCATGGAGCTGGTGATCAGGATGCCGTCGCCCTTTTCGGTGTCCACGGTCTGGCCTTCGAACACCTTCTGTTGCACCAGTTGCTGAAAGCGTTCCAGGTCCAGGTCGTAGACCTCCAGCTCGTCAGCGGCATTTTCGTTGTCGACGAGCTCGAATCCGGCGATCACGTAATTGGCGCCGTACTTGTCGGGCAGTGCGGCGGACAGGTACCAGCGGCTGCCGTGGCGCGCCACCGTGAAGCTGTATTCGTCACGGTTCTTGCGATCGCCCTTGCGGTAGCTCACGGCCTTGTACTGATTGGTGCCCGCGCGGCTGATTTCCAGCTCCAGCGGCTCGCCCCAGGCGTTCTTGCTGGTCCAGGTGCCGAGCAACTTGGCGGGCGCCGTGTCGCGGGTCGGGATCGGGTCCTTGAAGGTCACCAGGCAGCCGCTGAGCAGAGCGAACGACAAGGCGAGCAAGACGCTCCAGACTTTCATCCATCCTCCTCAATCGATCCGTGGTCTTGGGCTGGTCAGCCCGCCGTGGGTCTTGCGGTGCCCAGCACCAGATGCATCTGGCGAACAAGAATAGCGAGCATTTCCTGGTCTGCGTCGGGACGTGGCCCTTCGAGCAGCCCCTGATATTCCATCCGGCCGATTATCCCCGTCAACACTTGAGCGTCCGTTTGCGGCTGGGTCGAGCCCATGACCTCGAGAAACTGGGCACTTCCCTGCAACAGAATCTGCTGGTGCGCACTCACCAGCGGCGCCAGGCGCGGGTTGATCAGGGCTTCGAGACGAAAGGCATGCTCGGCGATCAACTGGTCACGACGGGTCAGCAGTTGATGACGCACGTACTCCATGGTCATGTGGGCGATGTCGTTGGCCAGCCGGCCGCGGGCTTCGGCGCTGCCGTCGTTGCGCGCGACCATTTCGCGCAGCAGCACTTCGGTGTTGGTCCACAACTTGGCCATGTAAGCCGCGCTGCGCTCGACGTATTGGGCGAAGGCATCGGTGAGCAGGTCGTCGATGTCCTTGAAATAGTAGGTGGTGGCTGACAGCGGCACTTGGGCCTCGGCGGCCACCGCACGATGGCGCACGGCCCGCACGCCGTCGCGGATGAGGATGCGCATGGCCGCATCGAGAATCTGCTGGCGACGCTGTTCACTGCCCTGTCGGCTCGCCTTGCGGCCCTGATACTGAACACTCTGCGCCACAGCCGTGGCCAGGCCCGCGGCTCCCTTTTGAGCGATCGTACGATTCACGACAGGTTTTCCTTTTTCTGGTCGGTGCTTGAAACGGGTAACAACGGTGGAACGATATTGCTCGGATGTTCACAGGTCTACACCTGTAGGAGCGAATTCATTCGCGAAGATTTGTCAGGCCATACATCGCTGTCGCCTGGCAAACCTTCGCGAATGAATTCGCTCCTACAGGGGATCGGCGCTCATTGTGACAGACAAAAAAAAGCCGCCCTGCACAGGCGGCTTTTTCTGCATCGCTTACGCCTGTGGCCGCATGTGCGGGAACAGGATCACGTCGCGAATCGACGGCGAGTTGGTCAGCAGCATCACCAGACGGTCGATACCGATGCCCTCGCCCGCTGTCGGCGGCATGCCGTATTCCAGGGCACGGACGAAGTCGGCGTCGTAATGCATGGCTTCGTCGTCGCCGGCGTCCTTGTCGGCGACCTGGGCCATGAAGCGCTCGGCCTGGTCTTCCGCGTCGTTCAACTCGGAGTAGGCGTTGGCGATTTCACGGCCACCGATGAACAGCTCGAAGCGGTCGGTGACGTTCGGGTTTTCGTCGTTGCGGCGCGCCAGTGGCGACACTTCGAACGGGTACTGGGTAATGAAGTGCGGCTGCTCCAGCTTGTGCTCGACCAGCTCTTCGAAAATCATCACCTGCAGCTTGCCCAAGCCTTCGAAGCCCAGCACCTTGGCACCGGCCTTCTTGGCGATGGCACGGGCCTTGTCGATGTCGTTCAGGTCGTCGGCGGTCAGATCCGGGTTGTACTTGAGGATCGAGTCGAACACCGACAGGCGCGCGAACGGCTCGCCGAAGTGGAACACCTTGTCGCCGTACGGCACGTCAGTGGTGCCCAGCACCAGCTGCGCCAGCTCGCGGAACAGCTCTTCGGTCAGGTCCATGTTGTCTTCGTAGTCGGCGTAGGCCTGGTAGAACTCCAACATGGTGAATTCCGGGTTGTGACGGGTCGAGACGCCTTCGTTACGGAAGTTGCGGTTGATCTCGAACACTTTTTCAAACCCGCCAACCACCAGACGCTTGAGGTACAGCTCCGGCGCGATACGCAGGAACATCGCCATGTCCAGCGCGTTGTGGTGGGTTTCGAACGGTTTGGCCGCAGCGCCGCCCGGGATGGTCTGCAGCATCGGCGTTTCGACTTCCAGGAAGTCGCGCTTCATCAGGAAGCTGCGGATGTGGGCGATGACCTGCGAGCGTACGCGGAAGGTGTCGCGCACTTCTTCGTTGACGATCAGGTCGACGTAACGCTGACGGTAGCGCTGTTCGGTGTCGGTCAGGCCGTGGTGCTTGTCCGGCAGCGGGCGCAGGGACTTGGTCACCAGACGCACGTTGGTCATTTCCACGTACAGGTCGCCCTTGCCGGACCGGGCCAGGGTACCTTCGGCGGCGATGATATCGCCCATGTCCCAGGTCTTGACCGCGGCCAGGGTGTCTTCCGACAGGGTCTTGCGGTTGACGTAGACCTGGATGCGACCGGTCATGTCCTGGATCACCATGAACGAGCCACGGTTGAGCATGATGCGACCGGCAACCTTGACCGGAATCGCCGCTTCAGCCAGTTCTTCCTTGGTCTTGTCCGCGTACTGTTTCTGCAGGTCGTTGCAGTAGTTTTCGCGGCGGAAGTCGTTCGGGAAGGCGTTGCCCTTCGCGCGCTCGGCAGCAAGCTTTTCCTTGCGCAGGGCGATCAGGCTGTTTTCTTCCTGTTGCTGGGCTTGCGAATCGAGTTGTTGGTCGCTCATGTCTTCAGTTTTTCCATCAGGTTCGTTGCCCCTCGTTCAGCCGAGGGATCGCGGGCCGGTCACGCTCTGCGGCGCGCCGGACCCGCAACGGGAGTGTCGCGATTACAGGCCTTGCTTGAGGCTCGCTTCCAGATAGCCGTCCAGGTCGCCGTCCAGCACCTTCTGGCAGTCGCTGCGCTCGACGCCGGTACGCAGGTCCTTGATGCGCGAGTCATCCAGGACGTACGAGCGGATCTGGTGCCCCCAGCCGATGTCCGACTTGGTGTCTTCCAGGGCCTGGGAAGCGGCGTTGCGCTTCTGCATCTCCAGCTCGTACAACTTGGCCCGCAGCATTTTCATGGCGGTGTCCTTGTTGGCGTGCTGCGAGCGTTCGTTCTGGCACGCGACCACGGTGTTGGTCGGCACGTGGGTGATCCGCACCGCAGAATCCGTGGTGTTGACGTGCTGACCACCGGCGCCCGAGGAGCGGTAGGTGTCGATGCGCAGGTCCGACGGGTTGATCTCGATTTCGACCTTGTCGTCGATCTCGGGGGACACGAACACCGCCGAGAACGAGGTGTGGCGACGGGCGCCGGAGTCGAACGGGCTCTTGCGCACCAGGCGATGCACGCCGATCTCGGTGCGCAGCCAGCCAAAGGCATACTCGCCCTTGATGTGCACGGTGGCGCCCTTGATGCCGGCGACTTCACCTTCGGACAGCTCGATGATGGTGGCATCGAAGCCACGCTTGTCGGCCCAGCGCAGGTACATGCGCAGCAGGATGTTGGCCCAGTCCTGGGCCTCGGTGCCGCCGGAACCGGCCTGGATGTCCAGGTAGGCGTTGTTCATGTCCATTTCGCCGCTGAACATGCGGCGGAATTCCAGCTTGGCCAGCGACTCTTCCAGCCCCTGAAGCAACTCGACCACGTCGTTGACCGCGCCTTCGTCGTTCTCTTCGACGGCCATTTCCAGCAGCTCGCGGGAATCGGTCAGGCCGCTGGACATTTCATCCAGGGTCTCGACGATCTGCGCCAGCATGGCGCGCTCGCGGCCCAGGGCCTGAGCGTATTCAGGCTTGTTCCAGACGTTAGGGTCTTCCAGCTCGCGATTGACTTCGACTAGACGATCATTCTTGTGATCGTAGTCAAAGATACCCCCGAATGGACTGGGAGCGTTCGGAGAGGTCCTTGATGGTGTTCAGGATCGGATTGATTTCCATGGTCGACAGGACTCGCAGGCGAATTTCACAAAGCCCGCGAGTATACCCCAGCAACGGCGGCGATGGCAGCCCGTTGGGCAGTGGGTTTGACAACGGAAATTACCCGGCCCCGTAGCAGCACGGCTTGCCGGCGGGAGCGGTGTATCTGGCTATGATGCAGTGCCTGACACACCGCTCCCGCCGGCAAGCCGTGCTGCTACGGGAGTTGTATACGCCTATGAGCCGACCGCCACCTGATTGCGGCCATTGTTCTTGGCCGCATACAGCCCCTGGTCCGCGCTCTGGATCAGTTGCCGGCTGTGGCTGCCCACACCCGGCACCACGGTCGCCAGGCCGATGCTGACGGTCAGCGTCGAGCCTTCCTTGGGCGCCATGTGCGGGATGTTCATGCCGGCCACGGTCTGGCGCAGCTTTTCAGCCAGCAGACGCGCGCCGCCCGGTGAAGTATTGGGCAGCACCAGGGCGAACTCTTCACCGCCGTAGCGCGCGGGCAAATCCGAAGGACGGCTGCAACTGGCGCGGATCGCCTTGGCCACCTGACGCAGGGCCTCGTCGCCTTCAAGATGGCCGAACGTGTCGTTATACGCCTTGAAGTAGTCGACATCGATCATCATCAGCGACATTTGCGTCTGCTCGCGGATCGCCCGGCGCCATTCCAGTTCCAGGTATTCGTCGAAGTGCCGGCGGTTGGACAGCCCGGTCAGGCCGTCGGAGTTCATCAGGCGCTGCAGCACCAGGTTGGTGTCGAGTAACTGCTGCTGGCTGACGCGCAACGCGCGGTAGGCCTCGTCGCGCTGCAACAGGGTCATGTAGGAACGCGAGTGGTAGCGAATGCGCGCCACCAGCTCGATGTTGTCCGGCAGCTTGACCAGGTAATCGTTGGCCCCGGCCGCGAATGCCGCACTCTTGATCATCGGGTCTTCCTTGGTGGAAAGCACGATGATCGGAATGTCCCGGGTGATCGGGTTGTTGCGGTACTCACGCACCAGCGTCAGGCCATCCAGACCCGGCATGACCAGGTCCTGCAGGATCACCGTCGGCTTGATCTGGATCGCCTGGGCAATGGCCTGATGGGGGTCGGCGCAAAAGTGGAAATCGATGTTTTCCTCGTTCGCGAGCCCGCGCCGGACTGCCTCGCCGATCATTGCCTGATCGTCGACGAGCAACACCATGGCAGCGTTTTCATCCGTGGTGTTTACATCGTCCAGTTGCAAGTCATGCATCAGGGCTCTCCTGGTCACAGGCAGGCTGTGAGTTCACCTGAAAATTCATTGGGTGAAAACCTCTTTCAAACGGCTTGCGATGGTGTCCAGCGGGCGGATTTCAACGGCTGCATCGATGGCCGCTGCCGCCTTGGGCATGCCGTACACCGCGCAACTCTCCTGATTCTGGGCAATGGTCAGAAAGCCCCGCTGACGCATCAGCTTGAGCCCCTGGGCACCGTCACGCCCCATTCCCGTCAACAGAACACCCACTGCATCGCCGCTCCAGTAACTGGCTACGCTCTCGAAAAAGACATCGATCGAGGGCCTGTAAATTTCGTTCACCGGCTCGGCGGTGTAAGCCAGCGTGCCGTTTTTCAACAAACGTATATGGTGATTGGTGCCGGCCAGCAGCACCGCGCCGGGCTGCGGCGGCTCGCCGTCACGGGCCAGACGCACCGCCAGCCCCGACGAGCTGCTCAGCCACTGCGCCATGCCGGCGGCGAACACCTGGTCGACGTGCTGGACTAGCACGATGGGCGCCGAAAAGTCCTTCGGCAGGCCCTTGAGCAAGACTTCCAGCGCCGCCGGCCCGCCCGCGGACGAACCGATCGCCACCAGCCCACGACGCTGCACTGCATCGCGCACCGGCGCCGGCGCCTGGCGCACGCGGCTGTCACGCTGGCCAATCAGCCAGCCTATATTAAGAATCTTGCGTAACAAAGGGGCGGCAGCCTCTTTGGGGTCTCCTGCACCGATCGCTGGCGTATCCACCACATCCAGCGCACCGTGGCCCATGGCCTCGAACACCCGGTGCACGTTCTGTTCGCGGTCCACGGTGACGATCACGATGGCGCACGGCGTGGCGGCCATGATCCGGCGGGTGGCCTCGACGCCATCCATGACCGGCATGATCAGGTCCATCAGGATCAGGTCCGGCAGCACTTCGGCACATTGCTGCACCGCCTCGGCGCCGTTGCGCGCGACCCAGACCACCTGATGCGCCGGTTCGAAGGCCAGCGCCCGACGCAGGGCTTCCACGGCCATGGGCATGTCGTTGACGATGGCGATCTTCATCCTTGCGCATCTCCTATCAACTCAACGACCGCGTCGAGCAACGCATCGTCATGGAAACTGGCTTTGGCCAGATAATAGTCGGCACCGGCGTCCAGCCCACGGCGCCGGTCTTCTTCGCGGTCCTTGTAAGACACTACCATCACCGGCAACGACTGCAGACGGCTGTCGCGTCGCAACAAGGTCACAAGCTCAATACCGTCCATGCGCGGCATGTCGATGTCGGTGATCAGCAAATCGAAATCCTCGGCGCGCAGGGCGTTCCAGCCGTCCATGCCGTCCACCGCCACCGCCACTTCATAGCCGCGACTGAGCAGCAGTTTGCGCTCCAGTTCGCGTACGGTCAGCGAGTCGTCGACCACCAGCACACGCTTGCGCGACTGCGCTTCAGCGTGTCGGTTGCGTTTGTCGATGCGCTCCAGGCGCCCGGTGTTCAGCAGTTTTTCCACCGAGCGCAGCATGTCTTCGACGTCGATGATCAAGACCGCCGAGCCGTCGTCGAGCAGCGCGCCCGCCGAAATATCCTGAACCTTGCCCAGGCGCGGGTCCAGCGGCAGCACCACCAGCGTGCGTTCGCCGATGAAGCGCTCCACCGCCACGCCGTACACCGCATCACGCTCGCGAATCACCACCACTTTCAACACGTCTTCGCGATGCTCGCTGGGCGGACGGTTGAGCAACTGACTGGCGGCGACCAGGCCGACGTGGCGCTCTTCGTGCCAGAAATGCTGGCGCCCTTCCAGCTGCACGATCTCTTCGGCCTGCACGTCGCGCATGCGCTCGATGTGCGCCAGCGGGAAGGCGTACGCTTCGCCGCCCACTTCGACCACCAGGCTGCGCACCACCGACAGGGTCAGCGGCACTTCCAGATGAAAACGGCTGCCCTGGCCCGCCTGCTGATGCAGATCCACGCCGCCCCGCAGTTGGCGAACCATGTGCAGCACCGCGTCCAGCCCGACGCCACGGCCCGACACCTCGGTGACCTTGTCGCGCATGCTGAAGCCGGGCAGGAACAGGAAGCTCAGCAGCTCTTCCTCGCTCAACTGGGCAGCGGTTTCGGCCGGCGACAGCTTACGCTCGATGATGCTGCGGCGCAGGCGCTCCAGGTCGACCCCGGCGCCATCGTCGATCAGCTCGACCACCAGCAAGCCGGCCTGATGCGAGGCCTTGAGCTGAATCAGCCCTTCGGCCGGCTTGCCCATGGCCAACCGTTGCTCGGGGGCTTCGATGCCGTGATCCACGGCGTTGCGCAGCAAGTGGGTCAGCGGCGCTTCGAGTTTTTCCAACACGTCGCGGTCGACCTGGGTCTTCTCGCCTTCGATCTCCAGGCGCACCTGCTTGCCCAGCGAGCGCCCCAGGTCACGCACCATGCGCGCCTGACCGGCCAGCACATCGGCGAACGGACGCATGCGACAGGCCAGCGCCGTGTCGTACAGCAACTGCGCGCGCTGGCTGGCCTGCCAGCCGAACTCGTCCAGGTCCGAGGTCTGCTGAATCAGCATCTGCTGCGCTTCACCGAGCAGGCGACGGGCTTCTTCCAACGCTTTTTGTGCGTCCGGGTCGGCATTGGCGCCGAGCAGCGCATCGAGGTTGTCCAGCGCCCGGCTGGCGCCGCTCTGCGAGCGTTTGACCCGCTGCATGGCAGTCAGATAGGGCTTCAAGCGCTGGGTCTCGACCAGCGACTTGCTCGACAGGTCCAGCAGATTGTTCAGGCGCTCGGCAGTGACCCGCAGCACCCGCTCGCCGCCTTCGGCCACGCGCCGCTCGCGACGGGGCTCGGCCTTGGCCACCGGCTCTTCTTCCGGCTCGCTGACGAGCGCGGGCGCAGGCTCGACAACAGGCGGTGACGCAGGCTCGGCGGGCGCGGCAATCGGGTGATCGAACGCCGCCGGGCCCAGAGCCGACTGCACGGATTCGACCAGCGACTGGGCGTTGGCCAGCAGGATGTCTTCCATCGACGGCGCAACCGCTGCCGCCGCCGTCGAAGCCGGCCGGGCACCCGGGTTGATCAGGTCGTTCATCAGCGCAACGTAACCGTCGACATCGCCCTGCCCCACGCTGCTTTCGCCGGGGGTGGCGATGCGCATGAGCATGTCGGTGCCCATCAGCAGCGCGTCAATGTGCTCGGGCGCCAGCTTCAGGCGGCCGGATTGCGCCTCGACCAGGCAATCCTCCATCACGTGAGACACGCTGACGCCCGCGTTGACCCCGACGATCCGTGCCGCGCCCTTGAGCGAGTGCGCCGCACGCATGCAGGCTTCCAGCTGATCGGCTTGCGTGGGGTTGCGTTCCAGCGCCAGCAGGCCGGCACTGAGCACCTGGGTCTGGGCCTCGGCTTCCAGGGTAAAGAGTTCGAACAGCGAAGCGTCGCGCATCTGATCGGGCGTCATGTCAGGCTCCGGTTCACTGCCGACAGCAGGTGTTCTTCATCCAGCAGGCGCAAACTGCGGTTGCGCCATTGCACGACGCCACGGGTAAAGCGGGCCTGGGTGTTCTGCGCAGGAGCCGAGGCGGCATCCAGTAGGCGTGCTTCGATGGCGTGAATGCCGTCGACCTCATCGACCGGCACCACCACCGGGCCGCCTTCGGCCGCGACGATCAGCATGCGCGGCATGACGCGGCCGTTGCTGGCCGGGGCGAAGGACACGTCCAGCCCCAGCAGCTCGACGAACGACAGGCACGCCACCAGCGCGCCACGTACGTTCGCCACACCCAACAACGCCCGGGAACGCTGGTGCGGCAGCGAATGAATGGCCTGCACCGGCGACACCTCGACCAGGCAGCGGGTCGGCAGGCCGAGCCATTCCTCACCCAGGCGGAACACCACCAGCGAGCGCGTCTGC
This sequence comes from Pseudomonas sp. 2, assembly GCF_056627435.1. Classification (NCBI taxonomy): domain Bacteria; kingdom Pseudomonadati; phylum Pseudomonadota; class Gammaproteobacteria; order Pseudomonadales; family Pseudomonadaceae; genus Pseudomonas; species Pseudomonas sp. 2. The sequence continues at coordinate 303,435 of NZ_JBWXNG010000003.1, read as the reverse complement.
ACATCGCTGGCCAGGTCCTCACCCGTGGTTGCAACGCGATGCTCCTGGGCCAATGCGTAGCGATCCAGCAAACGCGTGGCCGCCGCCGAGTACACCGAACAGTTGCGGCAATGAATGTGTTCTTCCAGCAGCGGGCACGAGCGGTCGCCGTGGATGCCGATGCGGTTCCAGCAATCGTCGATGGCCTGGGCATCGTTGCTGATCAGTTCGCTGTGCAGGCCGGTCATCGGTTGCGTCCTTCTTTATTCACACCGCGCGCGGCACGTTCCTGCAAGCGTCGGGCACCCGCCGTATCGCCTTGGGCGGCGAGCAAGGCGGCCAGTTGAGCAAGCGCCTCGGGATGCTGCGGCTCAAGGTACAGCGCCTTGCGGTAGAAACCTTGCGCACCCGTTGCGTCGCCCCCGACTTCGGCCAGCAACCCGAGGTAGTAGAACACTCGCGCCGCGGGCTCGAAGCGCTTGAGGTACTGCTCGCACGCGGCCCTGGCCTCGGCGGTCTTGCCTTCGTTGGCCAGGGTCTTGATGTTATCCAGCAGCGTCGCGGCCTCGCCGTTTTCAGCAGCGGGCGCAATCGGCGCACGGGGCGGCGTGGTGAACGGGCGCACCGTGGTTTTGGCGCGCGGCGCCGCGGGCGGAATCGGCCTTGCGCTGCTCGCAACCGGCTCGCTACGTACCGCTGGCGCCGGCACAGGCGGAGGCTCGGCTGGCGCGTCCGGACGATGACGAAAGGCGAACGACTGCGCCACACCAATCGAGGCCATGCCCATGCGCCCCAGCAGGCTGCCCTCGGCGGGCCCAATGAACAGCACGCCGTCGTCGCGGGTCATGCGCTTGAGCGCTTCGAAACCGCGGCGCTGGGTGTCGACGTCGAAGTAGATCAGCAGGTTGCGGCAGAACACGAAATCGTAGGCCGACTGCGCCACCGGCAGGCTCGGATCGAGCAGATTGCCGGCCTGGAAACTCACTCGCTCGCGCACCCGCTCCTCGACCCGATAGCCCTCCTCGACCTGCGCGAAATAGCGCTGGCGAAAGCCCAGGTCTTCGCCACGAAACGAATTCTTGCCGTAGACCGCCCGGCGCGCGCGCTGCAGCGAGAGCGGGCTGATGTCCACCGCTTCGACCTTGAACTGCTGCGGCTGCAGGCCGGCATCGAACAGCGCCATGGCGATCGAATAAGGCTCCTCGCCCGTCGAGCAAGGCAGGCTGAGAATGCGCAGCGGCCGTGCACCGTTGAGCTGGGCCAGCCGCGCCGCCGCGAGCTTGCCCAAGGTGACGAACGATTCCGGATAGCGGAAGAACCAGGTCTCGGGCACGATCACCGCTTCGATCAGCGCCTGCTGTTCTTCGGCCGAGCCCAGCAGCAACAGCCAGTAGGCGTCATGATCGGCAGAGCCCGATTGACTGCAGCGCTGGCGCACCGCGCGCTCGACAATGGCTTCGCCCACCGAGGCCACGTCCAGCCCGATGCGGTTTTTCAGAAAGCCGAAGAAGCGCGCGTCGTCGCTCATGGCACTGCCCCGAATTGTTCAAGGCTCAGTTGTTCAAGGCTGATGGGCTGCTGCGGGAACAACAGATCGCGCACCTCATCGTTGAGCAGGTCCGGCACGCGAATCCACTGCAACAGGCCCTGTGCGTCCTCACGCACCGGCCCGAGGTACGGCGCTTGGCGGTTGTCCAGGCCATACGCCTTGAATTCCAGCGGGCTGCAACGCAGGGTGTCGGTGGCCTGTTCCAGAATCAGCCCCAGCCACTGCGGCGCCCGGTCGGCGCCGGGCCGGTAGTGCACCAGCACCAGCCGCGTGCTGGTACGCAGCGGCGCGGGTTCGCCGAAGGTCAGTGCGCTCAGGTCGATCACCGGCACCACCGCGCCGCGATGGGCGAATACGCCGGCCACCCAGTGCGGCGCCCGGGCGATGGGCTTGAGCAGCAGACGCGGCAAGACCTCGGCGACTTCTGTCGCTTCCAGGGCGTAGCGTTCCGTGCCGATGCGAAACAGCAGGAACAGCTTGTTCTTGGGCAGTACCGCCGCGTTGCGCTTGGCTGAAGGCTCGCTCATGGGCGCCGACTCAGACCTTGAAGCGCGAAACGCCGCTGCGCAGCCCCACGGCCACCTGGCTCAGTTCGTCGATGGCGAAACTGGCCTGGCGCAGGGATTCCACGGTCTGGCTGCTGGCATCGCCCAACTGCACCAGCGCCTGGTTGATCTGCTCGGCGCCGGTGGCCTGGGCCTGCATGCCTTCGTTGACCATCAACACCCGCGGCGCCAGCGCCTGAACCTGATGGATGATCTGCGAAAGCTGCTCGCCGACCTGGGTCACTTCGAACATGCCGCGGCGCACTTCTTCGGAGAACTTGTCCATGCCCATCACACCCGCCGACACCGCCGACTGGATCTCGCGGACCATCTGCTCGATGTCGTAGGTGGCCACGGCGGTCTGGTCGGCCAGGCGTCGCACTTCGGTGGCGACCACGGCAAAGCCGCGGCCGTATTCGCCGGCCTTCTCGGCTTCGATGGCAGCGTTCAGGGACAAGAGGTTGGTCTGGTCGGCGACCTTGACGATGGTCACCACCACCTGATTGATGTTGCCGGCCTTCTCGTTAAGGATCGCCAGCTTCGAATTCACCAGATCCGCTGCGCCCATCACCGAGTGCATGGTGTCTTCCATGCGCGCCAGGCCTTGCTGGCCGGAACCGGCGAGGATCGAGGCCTGATCGGCGGCAGAGGTCACCTCGGTCATGGTGCGCACCAGATCGCGAGACGTTGCGGCGATTTCCCGCGAAGTCGCGCCGATCTCGGTGGTGGTGGCCGCGGTTTCGGTGGCCGTGGCCTGTTGTTGCTTGGAAGTGGCGGCGATCTCGGTCACCGACGTGGTGACCTGCACCGACGAGCGCTGCGCCTGGGACACCAGCGCCGCGAGTTCGGTGACCATGTCATTGAAGCCGGTCTGCACGGTGTTGAATTCGTCCTGGCGCTCGAGGTTCAGGCGGTTGCTCAGATCGCCCGTGCGCATCACTTCCAGAATGTTCACGATGCGGTTCATCGGGGAAAGGATGGTGCGCATCAGCCACAGGCCGCAGGCCGCGGCAGCCAGCACGGCGATGATCAGGGAAATACCCAGGGTGACCTTGGACACCGACACCGCCGATTGAATGTTGTCGGCGGAACGGTCGGCATTGACCTTGTTCTTGGTGCCCAGGGCGTTGAGCACTTTGCGCCCGTCGAACCACAGCGGGGTCAGCTGTTCATTGAAGATGCGCTGCGCCAGTGCATAGTTGTCGCCCTGATAGGCCGCCAGAATGCCATTGAGCACCAGCCCATAACGTTCGCGCATCTGCAGAAACTGGGCGAAGTCGTTGCGATCCTGATCCTCGAAGATGCTCTTCTGGTAGTTGGCGATCTGCGCCTGCAGGCGGTCTTCGAATTCCTTGTACTGGTCTTCTTCGACGTTGGTCAGGTTGCGGCCGGCCCCCTCGGCGAGCAACTGCTGGGTACGCACGTAACTTTCGACCCAGGCGCCACGCACGGTGCTGCTGTAGTACACGCCAGGCAGGGCATCCATACGCACTTCATCGGCGCTGTTTTCAATGACCAGAAGCCGGGTGAAAGCCACGACAACCATCAGCAGCATGATGGCGATGATTACAGCGAAGCTCGCCAAGATACGTTGACGCAACGTCCAGTTCTTCACAGTCAGCCCTCAAGAGTTCAACACCGGCATGGCCGGGTTCAAGAAGCGGACCGACGAACGGCCCGAAGCGAGCGGAGTATAGCCTAGTGCCTTGACGAATAATCTGACTGTTTCTGACATAGATAGCGGATTAATGTGCAGAAAAATCAGAAATATCCGACACGTTGTCGGCTTTGGAGGGGATTGACTGTTTACGAGGGACTATGGCCATCGTTTGGATGACGATGCCTTCGTAGCAGCACGGCTTGCCGGCGGGGCGGTGGGTCTGCGGATGATGTATTGCCTGACACACCGCCCCGCCGGCAAGCCGTGCTGCTACGTAGAAATCTAAACGGCCTGGCGCACCTGGCTTTCCAGCTCGGCCTTGAGCCCCGGCTCGATCTTCAATTGCCTGGCCAGCTCGTCCAGATACGCCCGCTCCATGAAATGCTCCTCATCGACCATCATCACACTGGCCAGGTACATCTCGGCGGCGATTTCCGGGGTGCGCGCCGAACGGGCGACGTCGGCAGGGTCCAGCGGCTTGTTCAGCTCGGCGTGCAGCCAGTGCCGCAGTTCCTGATCGCCGGTCAGGCGGGTGAACTCGCCTTCGATCAATTGCCGCTCGTTGTCGTCGACATGGCCGTCGGCCTTGGCTGCAGCGACCAGCGCCTTGAGGATGGCTTCGCTGTGCTGCTCGACCTGAGCGGGCGGTACGCGGTCGACGGTCTGTGGCTCGACGCTCTGCGGTGCACCCTGATTGGCCTGCCAGTTGCCGTAGGCCTTGTACGCCAGCACACCCAGCGCGGCCAGCCCGCCGTAGGTCAGCGCCTTGCCGCCGAGCTTGCGTGCCTTCTTGTTGCCCAGTAGCAAGCCCAGGGCACCTCCGGCCAGCGCGCCGCCGCCGGCGCCTGACAGAAAGCCTCCCGACCTGCCGCCGCTCACTTTGCCCAACAGATCGCTCAGACCGCCCTGGCTTTGGCGCTGATCATGGGGTTGCGCGCCAACCTTGCTTTGCAGCAGGTCCTGACCGGATTTCAACAGTTGATCGAGCAAGCCACGAGTATTCATGGGAAACCTCTTGATAACGGGACAGACGATTCGACTCGCAGGGTAAGACGAAGTCATCGAGGCCAGTTTTCGGGAGTGATTCCAGATGTTGCAGGCATTCGAGGACGGAAATGCCGCCTTCGAAAAAAACGATATACACTCGCCAAAATCAAAAAAACCAAGCGAGCGACCCGTTCATGATGACGCTACGCCAGATTCGTCACTTCATTGCCGTAGCCGAGACCGGATCGATTTCCGCCGCCGCGCAGGCGGTGTTCATTTCCCAGTCCACCCTGACCCTGGCGATCCAGCAACTGGAGGAGGAAATCGGCGTCAGCCTGTTCAGCCGCCACGCCAAGGGCATGACCCTGACCCACCAGGGGCATCAATTCCTGCGTCAGGCGCACCTGATCCTCGCCACCGTGGAAAACGCAAAGCGCAGCCTGCAACAGGGTGCCGAGCAAGTGGCCGGGCAATTGATCATCGGCGTGACGAGCCTGGTGGCCGGTTATTACCTGGCTGATCTGTTGATCCGCTTCCAGCGTGCCTACCCCAATGTCGACATCCGCGTGATGGAGGACGAGCGGCCCTACATCGAGCACCTACTGGTCAGCGGCGAGATCGACGTGGGCGTGCTGATCCTGTCCAACCTCGAAGATCGCCACGCGCTGCAGACCGAGGTGCTGACCCACTCCCCGCACCGCCTGTGGCTGCCGGCGCAGCATCCGTTGCTGGAGCACGACAACATTCACCTGAGCGACGTGGCCTGCGAGCCGCTGATTCAGCTCAACGTCGATGAAATGGGCGTCAATGCTCAACGCATCTGGTCCCGCGCCGGCTTGCAGCCGAAGGTGACCTTGCGCACCGCCTCCACCGAGGCCGTGCGCAGCCTGGTGGCGGCAGGCCTTGGCGTGTCGATCCAGCCGGACATGACCTACCGCCCCTGGTCCCTGGAAGGCGACATCATCGAAGCGCGCTCGATTGCCGACCTGACCCAGACCCTGGACGTCGGCTTGGCGTGGCGCCGAGGCACGGCGCGGCCCTCATTGGTTGATCCCTTCCTCAGCGTGGCTCGCGAACAGCCACATCCAGGGCGCAGGCCATCGATTTAATCGAACGCTGCGTTCTTTATTAAGCATTTGTCGACTGCTGGATGTGGCACTAGGCTCTGAGGCTTGGGATCAGGCTGTTTCAAGATTTTTCAGCCGCCGCTCACCCCGTAGCAGCACGGCTTGCCGGCGGGGTGGTGGATCTGACGCTGCTGCATTGCCTGATACACCGCCCCGCCGGCAAGCCGTGCTGCTACGGGGGATGCGCCTTAAATAAGAACATCGATACAAGGAAGCTCGAACGATGGCTGGCACTGCAACCCCACAATTTCTCACCTCGCTGCTGATCGACGGTGAGCTGGTCGCGGGCCAGGGGTTTGTCGAGCCGATCCTCAACCCCGCCACCGGCGAAGTGATTACCCATATCGCCGAAGCCACCACCGAGCAGGTCGAGAGCGCCATCCTGGCCGCCAATCGCGCGTTCACCCATTGGTCGCGCACTACCCCGCAACAGCGCTCGAACATTCTGCTCGGCATCGCCGATGCCATTGAAAGCAACGCCGACCAACTCGCCCGCCTGGAATCGCTGAACTGCGGCAAGCCTTTGCATCTGGCCCGTCAGGACGACTTGAGCGCCACGGTCGATGTGTTCCGCTTCTTTGCCGGTGCCGTGCGCTGCCAGACCGGGCAGTTGTCCGGCGAATACGTGCCGGGCTACACCAGCATGGTGCGCCGCGATCCGATTGGCGTGGTGGCGTCGATTGCGCCGTGGAACTACCCGATCATGATGGCCGCCTGGAAAATCGCCCCGGCGCTGGCAGCAGGCAACACCTTGGTGTTCAAGCCATCGGAACACACGCCGCTGTCGATTCTCGCGCTGGCGCCACTGCTGGCGAATCTGCTGCCCAAGGGCGTGATCAACATCGTCTGCGGTGGCGGCGAAGGCGTCGGCAGCCATTTGGTCAGCCACCCGAAAGTGCGCATGGTGTCGCTGACCGGCGATATCGTCACCGGCCAGAAAATCCTCCAGGCCGCCGCGAAAACCCTCAAGCGCACCCACTTGGAACTGGGCGGCAAGGCGCCGGTGATCGTCTGCGACGACGCCGACCTCAAAGCCGTGGTCGAGGGCGTGCGCACCTACGGCTATTACAACGCAGGGCAGGATTGCACTGCCGCCTGCCGCATCTACGCCCAGGCCGGAATCCACGACAAGCTGGTGGCCGAACTGGGTGCCGCCGTCAGCAGCCTGCGCTTTGCCAGCAAACGCGATGCGGATAACGAAATCGGGCCACTGATCAGCACCCGCCAGCGCGACCGCGTGGCCAGTTTCGTCGAGCGCGCGCTGAGCCAGCCGCACATCGAACGCATCACCGGCGCGGCGGTGCACTCGGGGCCGGGGTTCTTCTATCAGCCAACGCTGCTGGCCGGCTGCAAACAGGGCGACGAGATCGTCCAGCGCGAAGTGTTCGGGCCGGTGGTGACCGTGACCCGCTTCGACGAACTGAGCCAGGCCGTCGACTGGGCCAACGATTCGGAATATGGCCTGGCGTCGTCGATCTGGACCCAGAACCTGGACAAGGCCATGCAGGTCGCCGCGCGCCTGCAGTACGGCTGCACCTGGATCAACAGCCATTTCATGCTGGTCAGCGAAATGCCCCACGGCGGCCTGAAGCGCTCAGGCTACGGGAAAGATCTGTCCAGCGATTCACTCCAGGACTACAGCGTGGTGCGCCACATCATGGCTCGCCATGGGCATGACCTGGCCTGAACACCAGCGGCAAAACCGGCTTCACAGAACATCGCTACGCTAATAACAGCTTGATACAAGCGCGCAACACCGAGTCACCGTTCAAAGCTGCCCCGACCATAATTTGAAAAAGAGGGAACCTCCATGTCGTCAGTACACAAGACCGCGCTCTTGAGCGCTGTGATCACTGCGTTATTCGCCAGCGGCACCCTGCACGCCGCCGAAGCGCTCAAGGCTGTCGGCCAGGGCGAAGGCCAACTGGACATCGTGGCGTGGCCGGGCTATATCGAGCGGGGCGAAAGCGACAAGGCCTATGACTGGGTCACCGGCTTCGAGAAGGAAACCGGCTGCAAGGTCAACGTCAAGACGGCGGCCACCTCCGACGAGATGGTCAGCCTGATGACCAAGGGCGGCTACGATCTGGTCACTGCCTCCGGCGACGCCTCGCTGCGGCTGGTGGCGGGCAAGCGGGTGCAGCCGATCAACACCGATCTGATCCCCAATCTCAAAGGCCTCGACCCACGCCTGAAGGACGGCCCCTGGTACACGGTCAACAAGCAGGTCTATGGCACGCCCTATCAGTGGGGCCCGAACGTGCTGATGTACAACACCAACGTGTTCAAGACCCCGCCGGTGAGCTGGAGCGTGGTGTTCGAGGCGCAGGACCTGCCCGACGGCAAGCCGAACAAGGGCCGCGTGCAGGCCTATGACGGCCCGATCTACATCGCTGATGCGGCGCTGTATCTGAAGACCAAGAAGCCTGAGCTGAAGATCGAAGACCCGTATCTGCTGACCGAAACCCAGTACAAGGCCGTGCTCGACCTGCTGCGCGCCCAGCATCCACTGGTGCACCGCTACTGGCATGACGCGACGGTGCAGATGAGCGACGTGAAGAACGAAGGCGTGGCGGCATCGAGTTCGTGGGGCTACATGGTCAACGGCCTGGTCGCCGACAAACAACCCGTGGCTTCGACCATTCCGCAGGAAGGCGCCACCGGCTGGGCCGACACCACCATGCTGCACGCCGACGCCAAGCACCCCAACTGCGCCTACAAGTGGATGGACTGGTCGCTGCAGCCCAAGGTCCAGGGCGACGTAGCCGCCTGGTTCGGCTCGCTGCCGGTGGTGCCCGCCGCGTGCAAGGGCAACGAGCTGCTGGGCGCCGAAGGCTGCGCCACCAACGGCTTCGATCTGTTCGACAAGATCGCCTTCTGGAAAACCCCCGAGGCCCAGGGCGGCAAGTATGTGCCGTACAGCCGCTGGACCCAGGATTACATCGCGATCATGGGTGGCAGGTAACGCCCGGTACACCACATAACCTGTAGGAGTGAGCTTGCTCGCGAATGCGTTAGATCAGTCAGTCCGGTTGTGCCTGACCTGACGCTTTCGCGAGCAAGCTCACTCCCACAAGATCCTGCGCATCACGCCACATCTTTATCGTTTGCACCGGCCCTTTCGCGGATAAATCCGCTCCCACAAGGGCACTCGGAGTATCACCATGACCCTTGCAGTCCAGTTCACCCACGTTTCCCGTCAGTTCGGCGAAGTGAAGGCCGTTGACCGGGTTTCCATCGACATCAAGGACGGCGAGTTCTTTTCCATGCTCGGCCCATCGGGCTCGGGCAAGACCACCTGCCTGCGGCTGATCGCAGGCTTCGAACAACCCAGCGCGGGCTCGATCCGCATCCACGGCGAAGAGGCCGCCGGCCTTCCGCCGTACGAGCGTGACGTCAACACCGTTTTCCAGGACTACGCCCTGTTCCCGCACATGAATGTGCGCGACAACGTCGCCTATGGCCTGAAGGTCAAGGGCGTGGGCAAGAGCGAGCGCCTGGCCCGCGCCGAAGAAGCGCTGAACATGGTCGCCCTGGGCGGTTATGGCGAGCGCAAGCCGGTGCAGCTGTCTGGCGGGCAACGCCAACGTGTTGCCCTGGCCCGCGCGCTGGTCAATCGCCCGCGCGTGCTGCTGCTCGACGAACCGCTTGGCGCGCTGGACTTGAAGCTGCGTGAACAGATGCAGAGCGAGCTGAAAAAGCTTCAGCGCCAGCTGGGCATCACCTTCATTTTCGTGACCCACGACCAGACCGAAGCGCTGTCGATGTCGGACCGCGTGGCGGTGTTCAACAAAGGCCGCATCGAGCAGGTCGACACCCCGCGCAACCTGTACATGAAACCGGCCACGACCTTCGTCGCCGAGTTCGTCGGCACCTCCAACGTGCTGCGCGGCGAACTGGCGCAGCAGCTGAGCGGCAAGCCCAATGCGTTCTCCATTCGCCCCGAGCACATTCGCCTGGCAGGCGAACCGGCGGCCGCCCACGAGATCGAAATCAGCGGCCTGTTGCATGACATTCAGTATCAGGGCAGCGCAACACGCTACGAGCTGAAACTGGACAACGGCCAGACCCTCAGCGTCAGCCAGGCCAACAACCAGTGGCTGGACGCCAGCGCCCAGCACCAGACCGGCCAGCGCCTCACAGCGCGCTGGGCGCGGGATGCGATGGTGCCGCTGCATGACAATGCGACCGAGGCGAACTGAGATGAGCCAGACCCTCGCCCACTCGGCGCCGCTGCCCGGGCAGTCGCCCATGCGGCGCTTCTCCAGCCTGCTGTACCGACGCCCGAACCTGTACCTGTCGCTGCTGCTGATTCCGCCGCTGCTGTGGTTCGGCGCGATCTACCTCGGTTCGCTGCTGACCCTGCTCTGGCAAGGTTTCTACACCTTCGACGACTTCAGCATGACGGTCACGCCGGACCTGACGCTGGTCAACTTCGCCGCGCTGTTCAACCCGGCGAACTTCGACGTGATCCAGCGCACCCTGAGCATGGCCATCGCCGTGTCCATCGCCAGCGCCATCGTCGCCTTTCCCATCGCCTACTACATGGCGCGCTACACCACCGGCAAGACCAAGGCGTTTTTCTACATCGCCGTGATGATGCCGATGTGGGCAAGTTACATCGTCAAGGCCTACGCCTGGACGCTGCTGCTGGCCAAGGGTGGCGTGGCGCAGTGGTTCGTCCAGCACCTGGGGCTGGAGCCCGTGTTGCAGATGATCCTGGGCATTCCCGGGGTGGGCGGCAGCACGCTGTCGACCTCGCATCTGGGGCGTTTCCTGGTGTTCGTCTACATCTGGCTGCCGTTCATGATCCTGCCGATCCAGGCCTCGCTGGAGCGCCTGCCGCCCTCTCTGCTGCAAGCCTCGGCTGACCTGGGCGCCAAGCCGCGGCAGACCTTCATGCAGGTGATCCTGCCGCTGTCCGTGCCGGGCATCGCTGCGGGTTCGATCTTCACCTTCTCGCTGACCCTGGGCGATTTCATCGTGCCGCAACTGATCGGTCCACCGGGCTACTTCATCGGCAGCATGGTCTACGCCCAGCAAGGCGCCATCGGCAACATGCCCATGGCCGCGGCCTTCACCCTGGTGCCGATCGTGCTGATCGCCATCTACCTGTCCATCGTCAAACGCCTGGGGGCCTTCGATGCGCTCTAAGCCTTTCGTGAAGCAAGGCGATCAGGCCTCATGGGGCCTGAAAATCGCCGCCTGGGGCGGGCTGGTGTTCCTGCACTTCCCGATCCTGATCATCTTCATCTACGCCTTCAACACCGAAGACGCCGCCTTCAGCTTTCCGCCCCAGGGCTTCACCCTGAAGTGGTTCAGCGTGGCGTTCGCGCGGCCCGACGTGGTAGAAGCGATCAAGCTGTCGCTGCAGATCGCCTGCGTCGCCACGCTGATCGCGCTGGTGCTCGGCACCCTGGCGTCGGCGGCTTTGTACCGGCGCGACTTCTTCGGCAAGGACGGCATCTCGCTGATGCTGATCCTGCCGATCGCCCTGCCCGGCATCATTACCGGCCTGGCGCTGCTGTCGGCGTTCAAGTCGCTGGGCATCGAGCCTGGCATGTTCACCATCATCGTGGGTCATGCGACCTTCTGCGTGGTGATCGTCTACAACAACGTCATCGCCCGCCTGCGCCGCACCTCCCACAGCCTCATCGAAGCCTCGATGGACCTGGGCGCGGACGGCTGGCAGACCTTCCGCTACATCATCCTGCCCAACCTGGGCTCGGCGCTGCTGGCGGGCGGCATGCTGGCGTTCGCGCTGTCGTTCGACGAAATCATCGTCACCACCTTTACCGCTGGCCACGAACGCACCTTGCCGATCTGGCTGCTCAACCAGCTGAGCCGCCCGCGCGACGTGCCGGTGACCAACGTCGTGGCGATGCTGGTAATGACCGTGACCATGCTGCCGATTCTCGGCGCGTATTACCTGACCCGTGGCGGCGAGAGCGTGGCCGGCAGCGGCGGGAAGTAGTGACCCTTTTTAAACACGACGCCGTTCCCCCTGTGGGAGTGAGCTTGCTCACGAAGACTGCCTTCCAGACACCGAAAATGTTGTGAATGTACTGCCTTCTTCGTGAGCAAGCTCACTCCCACAGGGCCGTATTCAACAGGCAAGAGTGCCGAGACGACGAATTCAACTGCTCCAATAAGAGGACAAAACCGATGCAAACCAAACTGCTGATCAACGGCCAACTGGTCGCCGGTGACGGTCCCGCGCAGCCGGTGTTCAACCCCGCGCAGGGTCGGGTGCTGGTGGAAATCAACGAAGCCACCGAAGCCCAGGTCGACACCGCCGTACGTGCCGCCGATGCCGCATTCGAAAGCTGGTCACAGACCGCGCCGAAAGACCGCTCGCTGCTGCTGCTCAAACTCGCCGACGCCATCGACGCCAACGCCGAAGAGCTGGCGCGCCTGGAGTCGGACAACTGCGGCAAGCCCTATCACGCGGCCTTGAACGACGAACTGCCGGCCATCGCCGACGTGTTCCGTTTCTTCGCCGGCGCCAGCCGCTGCATGGGCGGCTCGGCAGCGGGCGAATACCTGCCGGGGCATACCTCAATGATCCGCCGTGATCCGGTGGGCGTGATCGCCTCCATCGCGCCGTGGAACTACCCGCTGATGATGGTGGCCTGGAAAATCGCCCCGGCGCTGGCCGCCGGCAACACCGTGGTGCTCAAGCCGTCCGAGCAGACCCCGCTGACCGCGCTGCGCCTGGTGGAACTGGCCAAAGACATCTTCCCCGCTGGCGTGCTCAGCCTGGTGTTCGGCCGAGGGCAGACCGTTGGCAACCCGCTGGTCACCCATCCGAAGGTGCGCATGGTGTCGCTGACCGGCTCCATCGCCACCGGCTCGCACATCATTTCCAGCACCGCCGACAGCGTCAAACGCATGCACATGGAGCTGGGCGGCAAAGCCCCGGTGATCATCTTCGACGACGCCGACATCGATGCAGCGGTCGAGGGCATTCGCACCTTCGGTTTCTACAACGCCGGCCAGGACTGCACCGCCGCGTGCCGCATCTACGCGCAGAAAGGCATCTACGAGAAATTCGTCGAGAGGCTGGGCGCAGCGGTCAGCACCATCAAGGTCGGCCAGCAGGATGACCCTGAAACCGAACTGGGCCCGCTGATCACCGCCCAGCATCGCGACCGCGTGACCGGTTTCGTCGAGCGCGCCATCGCCCAGTCCCACACCCGTCTGGTGACCGGCGGCAAGGCCATCGAAGGCAATGGTTTCTTCTTCCAACCGACGGTCATCGCCGACGTGCAGCAGGACGACGAGATCGTCCGTCGCGAAGTGTTCGGGCCGGTGGTGTCGGTGACCCGGTTCGAGGACGAAGCCCAGGTGCTGGGCTGGGCCAACGATTCGGACTACGGCCTGGCGTCGTCGGTCTGGACCCAGGACGTGGGCCGCGCCCACCGGCTGTCAGCGCGCCTGCAGTACGGCTGCACCTGGGTGAATACGCATTTCATGCTGGTCAGCGAAATGCCCCACGGCGGGCAGAAGCTGTCCGGGTATGGCAAGGACATGTCGATGTACGGGCTGGAGGATTACACGACCGTGCGGCATGTGATGTTCAAGCATTAACGATCGGCCTGGCTGATCGTCCTCACCGGCAACGGCTTTAAAACAATAACCACCGACCCTGGCTGGCCCTGGCGGCACAGCCACGGGTTCGGCCATCCAAAATCTGCCGATTTTCTGGAGCAACATCATGAGCAGCGTTCCCGTTCCACCGGCCGCCGACCACGACGCCGAGCAACTGAGAAAACTGGGTTACACCTCCAACTTCAACCGCAGCATGAGCCTGTGGGAAAACTTCGCGCTGGGCTTCACCTACCTCTCCCCGGTCGTCGGCGTCTACACGCTGTTCGGCCTGTGCCTGGCCGCAGGCGGGCCACCGATGTTCTGGGCCTACCTGCTGGTGGGCATCGGCCAGATGCTGGTGTGCCTGGTGTTCGGCGAAGTGGTCTCGCAGTTTCCGATTTCCGGCGGCGTCTACCCTTGGGCGCGGCGCCTGGTAGGCAAGCGCTGGGCGTGGATGGTCGGCTGGATCTACTCCATCGCCCTGTGCGTGACCATCGCCGCGGTGGCCGTCGGTGCAGGGCCGTATCTGGCGGCCATGATGGGTTTCGAGCCCAGCGCCAACACCAATATCGTCATCGCCCTGGTGCTGACGCTGTTCGCCACGCTGGTCAACCTGAGCGGCACCAAGGTGCTGTCGCGCATCGCCATGTTCGGCTTTCTCTGCGAACTGATCGGCGCGGTGCTGGTGGGCGGTTATCTGCTGCTGTTCGAACGTCATCAGCCACTGAGCGTGCTGTTCAACACCTTCGATATCCGCATCGACGGCTCGTACCTGCCGGCCTTCCTCACCGCGTCCCTGGCCGGGATGTTCCTGTACTACGGCTTCGAAGCCTGCGGTGACGTGGCCGAAGAAACGCCCAACCCGAGCAAAAAGATCCCCCGCGCCATGCGCATGACCATCTGGATCGGCGGCGCCGCGGCGATGTTCGCCTGCCTGGCGCTGATCCTCGCGGTGCCAGACATGACCGCCGTGATCAACGGCACCGACAAGGACCCGGTCACCACCATTCTCAGCAACGCCTTTGGCGTGACCGGCTCGAAAGTGGTGATGGCGATTGTCATGGTCTCGTTCATCTCCTGCGTCATCAGCCTGCAGGCCGCCGCCAGCCGCCTGCTGTACGCCTACGCCCGGGATGAAATGATCGTCGGCAGCGCACAGCTCAAACGCATCTCGCCGCAGACCCAGGTCCCGATCACCGCGCTGTTCGTCTCCGGCGTGCTGCCCGCGATCATCATCTGCCTGGGCTTCGTCCTGCAGGACGCCGTCGCCACCATCGTCAGCTTCGCCGCCATCGGCATCTACCTCGCCTTCCAGATGATCGTCCTCGCCGCGCTGTACGCCCGCATCAAAGGCTGGGTGCCGAGCGGCCAGTTCAGCATGGGCAAGTGGGGCCTGCCGGTGAACATCGGCGCGCTGGTCTACGGCGTGCTGGCCATCATCAACATGGCCTGGCCGCGCACCCCGGACGCCGCCTGGTACATCAATTACTCGATGGTGGTGACCACCGTGATCGTGATCGGCCTGGGCCTGGTGTACATGTGGATCGGCCGCCCGTACGACCACGGGACCGCGCCGGCTGGGGATGCGTGGAAGCCCCGGAGTTGAAGCCCCCGCAGCAGCACGGCTTGCCGGCGGGGCTTTTTTGAAAACGCTATCAGCCGTAGGAGCGAATTCATTCGCGAAGCAATGGGTCGGGCGACACATCTGCGTCGCCTGACCCATCTTTCGCGAATGAATTCGCTCCTACAGGGGGTCACCATGTCCCGTTCAATCGCGCAGATCGGACTCGTGGATCGGTTGATCGCGATGGGTCGCGCGCTGGTATTGCGCGGGCCATACCGCGTTGCGGCCGCCCAGGTCGTCGTCGGCGTGCAGTGCCCAGTACGGGTCACGCAACAGCTCGCGGGCGAGCAGAATCAGGTCGGCCTGGCCGGTGCGCAAAATGGTGTCGGCCTGGAAGGGTTCAGTGATCATGCCCACCGTGCCCGTGGCGATGCCCGACTCGCGGCGCACGCGCCCGGCGAACTCGGTCTGGTAGCCGGGGCCTACGGGAATCTCGGCATTGGCCGCCGTGCCGCCCGAGGACACGTCGATCAGATCCACGCCCAACGTTTTCAGCCGCTTGGCCAGTTCCACGGTTTCGTCCGGGTTCCAGCCGTCTTCCACCCAGTCGGTCGCTGACACCCGCACGAACAGCGGCAGCTCTTCGGGCCAGACCTTGCGCACGGCCTCGGACACCTCCAGCGTCAGACGAATGCGGTTCTCGAACGAGCCGCCGTATTTGTCCTGGCGCTGATTGCTCAGCGGCGAGAGAAACTGGTGCAGCAGGTAGCCGTGGGCGGCGTGGACTTCCACCACGGTGAAGCCTGCGACCAACGCGCGTTTGGCGGCGTCGACAAAGGCCTGGATCACTTGCTGGATCTGCGCTTCATCCAGCGGCGTCGGCGGCGTGTGTTGTGGGTCGAAGGCGATCTTCGAAGGGCCCCACGGCGTCCATCCGCCCTCTTCGGGCTTGATGCTGCCGTGCTTGCCCAGCCAGGGCCGATGGGTACTGGCCTTGCGCCCGGCATGGGCCAGCTGAATGCCGGCCACGGCACCCTGGGCAGTGATGAATCGGGTAATGCGTTGCAGCGGCGCGATCTGCTCGTCGTTCCAGATGCCCAGATCCTGCGGGGTGATGCGACCGTCCTGGGTCACGGCAGCGGCTTCGGTGAAAATCAGCCCGGCGCCGCCGACGGCACGGCTGCCCAGGTGGACCAGATGCCAGTCATTGGCCAGCCCGTCGGCGCAGCAATACTGGCACATCGGCGAGACCACGATGCGATTGCGCAGGGTCAGTTGGCGCAGAGTATAGGGTTCAAGCAGCAGGCTCATGGGCACCTCTCAGGTCGATTCTCAGGTTCCTGTTCGTTATGAACACTGAGGTTAGTCGACAACCCGAGAGACGCGCAGGTTCCTGTCAGCGCGGCGAGATATGCGCCACCATCAGCTGCACGGTCTCGTTGCCGCGAAACTCGTTCAGATCGAGCTTGTAGGCCAGTTCCACCCAGCGGACGGTCGGGTTGGGCCACACGTCGCGATCGACGCCAAAGGCGATGCCGTCGAGTTTCACCGTGCCGCATTCGGTCTTGAGTACCATCTTCAGATGCCGCTCGCCGACCACCCGCTGCTCCACCAGCTGGAACACCCCGTGAAACAGCGGTTCTGGAAAGTGCTGGCCCCAGGGACCTGCATTGCGCAGGGCACGGGCCAGTTCCAGGTGAAACTCCTCGACCGCCAGCGTGCCGTCCGACAGCAGGCGGCCCGTCAGGTCTTCTTCACTGAGCTGGCGACGCACTTCGGCATCGAAGGCCTCGGCGAACGCCGGGAAGTTGGCCTCGGGCAGCGACAGCCCGGCCGCCATGGCGTGGCCGCCGAACTTGCTGATCAGTTCGGGATGTCTGGCCGCCACCGCATCCAGTGCGTCGCGGATATGAAAACCCGGCACCGAGCGCGCCGAGCCTTTCAGCACGCCCTCGCCCGCACTGGCAAAAGCGATGGTCGGACGGTGATACCGCTCCTTCAGGCGCGAAGCGAGAATCCCGATCACGCCCTGATGCCATTCCGGTTCGAACAGGCACAGGCCGAACGGCATCGACTCCACCGGCAGGTCCTTGAGCTGGGCCAGCGCTTCACGCTGCATGCCCTGCTCGATGGATTTGCGATCCTGATTGAGCTCATCCAGCTGCACGGCCATTTCCCGCGCCAGGCTTTCGTCATCGCAGAGCAGGCATTCGATGCCCAGGCTCATGTCGTCCAGCCGGCCGGCGGCGTTCAGGCGCGGCCCGAGAATGAAGCCCAGATCCGTGGAGGTGATGCGCGACGGATCGCGCCGGGCCACTTCCAGAATCGCCCGCAGCCCAGGCCGCGCACGCCCGGCACGAATGCGCATCAGGCCCTGGTGCACCAGAATCCGGTTGTTGGCGTCCAGCGGCACGACGTCGGCCACGCTGCCCAGCGCCACCAGGTCCAGCAGGTCGCCCAGATTCGGTTGAGCCCGGCCGTTGGCCTCGAACCAGCCCTGCTCGCGCAGCCGCGCACGCAAGGCCATGAGCACGTAAAACATCACGCCGACCCCGGCCAGCGCCTTGCTGGGGAAGGTGCAGCCCGGCTGGTTGGGGTTGACGATGGCGTCGGCGGCAGGCAACTCATGGCCCGGCAAATGGTGGTCGGTGATCAGCACCGGCAGGCCCGCCGCCTTGGCCGCCGCAACGCCTTCGACACTGGAGATGCCGTTGTCCACGGTCATCAGCAGGTCAGGCCGGCGCTCCAGCGCGACACCGACGATTTCCGGGGTCAGGCCGTAGCCGTACTCGAAGCGATTGGGCACCAGGTAGTCGACGTGGGCCGCGCCCAGCAAACGCAAGCCCAGCACACCGACCGTACTGGCCGTGGCGCCGTCGGCGTCGAAGTCGCCGACGATGAGAATCCGCTGGCGTTGCTGCAGGGCCGTCACCAGCAGGTCCACCGCTGCGTCGATGCCCTTGAGCTGCTGATATGGAATCAACCGCGCCAGCCCCTTGTCCAGTTCCTCCTGTGACACCACACCCCGTGCGGCGTACAGGCGAGTCAGCAGGGGCGGCAGATCGCCGAGAAATGGCAGGGTGTCGGGCAACTGGCGTGGTTCGATGCGCATGCGGGTTCCGCTGATGTTCTTCTAGTCGAGCAGGTTAGGCGTGGTGTGGCGATCAAGCGACCAATCAGCCGCGTTCACCGGTCAGCCACTGCAATTGGACCTCATGCTGGCCGCGATCGTCGGTGACGAACACCGTGCCCTCGCTGATCATCACGTCCCACTTGATCGCCCGGGGCATGTCTTGGGCCAGGGTCTCCAGCACCTCTTGCGGCACGGCAGCGATGTTGACGTTCTTCAGCGCCTTGGCAGCAGGCACCACCTTGCCTTCCCACACCCGCAGGCTGCCGTAGGCCAGCAGGCTGGTGCGCTCGGCACGGCGCGAGCACCAGGTCAGGCGCTCGATGTCCGGCTGGCCGACTTCGATCCAGTGCAGCACGCGATCATCCAGGCTCTTTTCCCACAGCGCCGGTTCGTCGACTTCCGACAGACCGCGACCGAACGACAACTGCTCGTTGTACCAGAGCGCGTAGGCCAGCAGGCGCACGGCCATGCGTTCCTCGGTTTCGGAAGGGTGGCGGGCGATGGTCTGCTTGACGCTCTCGTAGACCCCGCGATCGAGGTCGGTGAGGTTCAGTTCGAATTTGTAGGTCGTGGACGGCTGGGCCATGGACGGGCTTCTAAAGACTGGAAAGGCGCCAAGTCTACCCGATGCCCGGCGATTGAACGACCGGGCCGTACAGCTTGGCGCGCGATCAGGGCAAATTCATCAGCCAGACACGCCTCGTGATGCTTTACTCAAGCTTGGGTGACGAGTGTTAAACAAATGAATCACAACGCCGATACCTTGGTGCGAGACCCTCTAGCATGACGTACACAGCGCGGCCGGTGGCGACAGCCGGCCTGGGTGATCAGGGTTGCGCCAGCGTGGGCAGCCGCCAGCTTTTTCGGGATTTACATCGACGGATGGTCAATCGTTCCCCGCAGCGCCAGAGAGCCGGGCTTCTGGCGCTGCTCCTCACATCGGCATTGAGCGCGACGCCCGGCACAGTACAGGCCAAGGAGACGCTGACTTGGCTGCTGCGTGATTTTCCGCCGCTGACGATCTTCTCCGGCCCCCAGGCCGGGCAAGGGGCCATTGATAAAATGATGCCCGAGCTGATCGCGCGCATGCCCGAGTACAACCACCAGATCATGCATGTGAACCGCGCCCGCGGCACGCAGATGTTGCAGGACCCGGACGTGTTCGCCTGTGACCCCACGCTGCTGTGGACCCCGGAGCGGGACAAGACCATTCTGTTTTCAATCCCGACCTACGCAACGCCCGGCAACGGCGTGACCATCGAGCGCAGCAACCACGGCCGGTTCGCGCCCTACCTCACCGAGGACGGTCATCTGGACCTGGCCGCCTTGCTGGCCAGCAACACCGTCAAGATCGGCATCGTCGGCGAGCGCAGTTACGGCCCGGTGATCGACAAGGTGATCCGTGCCGCCAACCCCGATAACCTGATCCTGCACTATGGCAACGCGGCGGTGGGCAGCATGCTGCAGATGGCCCGTATGGACCGTTTCCAGGCCATCATCAGTTACTGGCCCGAAGCGCGATTTCATGCGCAGCAGCAGAAGATTCCACTCAACGAGCTGGAGTTCTTCCCGGTCAAGGACGCGCCCAAGTACCAGTTCGCCCACATCGGCTGCTCGAAAACCGAGAAAGGCCGCGCCGCCATCGAAATCATCAATCGCGAGATGCGCACGCTGCGTACCACCAGGCTCATCGGTTTCTATGCCGAGTGGATGGTGAAGAAAGAGGAATATCTGCGCGATTCCAGGACGTTCTTCGACGAGCCCGATAACTGACTGGCCATCTGCACTTAACGCCAGGCAAAAAGAAACCCCGAGCAGCGGGGAGACTACTCGGGGTCAACCGTGGTCCATCTTGGACCCGTACGGCAGGCAGCAAAAACACCGGAGCACAATGCCTGCACCTGCCGTAATGGATAGGAGCCTATCGGATCGATAAGGTTCCGCAACCGTTAGCCAAATGCCCGACCAGCGGCAAAGGCGCCGGACTGCGAAGCATTGCGCATGGCCGCGATCACACAGGGCTCGATACGCCCTTCTGCCACCATCAGATCACGGTGCAGGCCATCGACCACATCGGTCAGCTGGCGTTTGTCACACAGTTGAGCAGCGGAATAGACACGTTCGATCACGATCGCACCGGCTGCATTTCTCAGCGTCACCAGACGCTCTCCATTCACACCGGCAGCCCCGAGGGTTGCCAGATACGGCGCCAGGGCTTCGCTGAGCATCAAGCTGATATTTTCCATATGGATCCCCGCTCAAGAGGTTGAATGCAAAGGTGCTTATCAATGACCACCGGCAAACGCACAAAGTTCGTATGGCCGTGGCCGGGGTGACTGCGCCCTACCCGTTCACGGGAGCATGCCTGTGTTATGTGACAGACAGAATTCGCCTCTGCTCCCCCAGACGCAGAGCGTCTTGAACGTCCTGGCATCGGCCAGCGACCGTCAAGTATCGACGCTCTCAGGCCTTTCGCGCCGTGTCAGCTCGCGCTCCAGACGCCTGTGCTCGGTGACATCCACCCAGCCACCCAGCAGCCCTTGCAATTGCCCCGTCGCGCTGTAGAACGGCACAATCCACTGCAAAACGTCCACCTGCCGACCAGAGATGACCAGGCTGCGATCGGCGAAAACCGCCTCCTCGCACTGCAGCAATTTCATGTATTCCCCGTGTATCTCTATCGCCATTGCCTTGGGGATCAATTCGATATCGATCAGCCGACGACCGTTCATCTGCTCAAAGCTGAGGCCCAGGCTTTTCTCGTAGCTGCGGTTGCAGCAGATCAGGCGACCGGTCAAATCCCGTGCGTAGATCGGATTGGGGATACCGTCGAACAGCGCACGCTGAAAGGCCAACTGGTCACTCAGTTGTGCTTCGGCATGCATGCGTTGATGGATGTGGACCCTGAGCCGAGCGCTCCAGACCAGCGACACCAGCCCCACGAGCAACGCCGCCGCCAGCGTCCCGTAAAGCCAGGCGGGAATGCGAGCCAGTAAAGAGGGCTGAGCCGCCCCCGCACCCAGCCACTTCATGCGAATCGCCCGCATCTCGGCCACCGGAAATTCGTCCAGCGCCTTGTTGAGAATGCCCAAAAGCTCCGGCTGGCCCTTGACCACCGCCAGACGATCGGGGGACCACATGCCCTCAACACTGCGGCCGATCTTCAGCTGTCCCGGTGTCGTCGCTGCCGCCCCCGCCTCGTTCTGAATCGCTGCCGCCGCTTCGCCGCTTTCGACCAGCGCTCGGGCATCCTGGTAGGTCGGGACGAGCTTGAGCCTGATCTGCGGATGATGGGCCTTTAAGAATGGCAACAAGGCATGACCTATCGGCATCGCCAATACCCTCCCGGACAACTCCGCCAGTTTCACCGGTGATGTTCGATCGTGGCGAACCACAAAAACCCAGGTATTTCCGCCATAGGCATAACTGAAGTCCAGAAACGCCCGGCGCTCGGTCGATTCTGCGAGCGTGGTATTCATGTCCGCAGTACCGTTGCGAAGTGCATCGATCGCAGCCTGCGTAGTGGGCATCTCTTCATGCACAAATGTCAGGCCTGTCATGTTTCCAATACGGCTGAGCACATCGACATTGAGGCCTGTCCACTGACCGGTATCGTCCCTGTAGATGTAGGGTCGGTGCACAGTGGAGGCGACCCGCACCTGCGGATGACGGCGAATCCATGCTTGCTCGTCGGGACTGAGGCGGATGCGCTGTCTCTGCACATCCGCTCCCAGCCCGCTGGTCCAGCGACCCAGAATTTCACGGACAGCCGACTCATCGATGCCGATCAACGCCCGATCAAGCAACTCGAGCAGCTTGGGGTCGTCCTTGCGCAAGGCGAAAGAAAATCCCGATACCGGTAAACGGCTGTCGAACCGGATTTGCAATCCCAGATAGGAACGCTGGGCGATGTAGGCGCGAGCGATGACTTCGTTGACAATCATGACGTCGGCGTCCCCCTGCTCCAGCGCTTCCATCGCGCTGTAGAGGGTCGGTGCCAGAATGACGGTGCTATCCGGATAGGCGCGCTCCACAGCCTTAATGTCGACGTATCCCTCCTGCACGATGAGCCGCTTGCCAACCAACGCGGTGGTCAGGGAAAAATCGCTGCCACGCCCCACCACCACCGTTCGATCCGGCAGGTACTCACGGCTGAACGCCAGCCCGTCGATCGCTCGCTCGTAACTGTTGGTGCTGGTCAAGACATCTACGCGGCCAGCCAGCAGCGCCTCCACCATCTCCTCAGGACTGGCGAACCCCGTGATTTGCACCGGCAAGTCCAGCTTCGCACTGATCAGGTTCAGGTAATCAGCACTCAGGCCCTGATAGCGATTGCGATCAGTGGTGATGTCGATGGGTTCGTAACCGGCGATGGCTATGCCGACCCTGAGCACCTTGCGCTGGTCCAGCCACTGCCGGTCCGGGCTGTCCAGTTGCAGCGGCTTCTGTTCGAGAAAGGGAGGCCCGAGGCTGAACGCCAGCGTGTTCGCCGCGTTCGCGTTCTGGGTCAGGGCACAGGCGAGCGTCAGCAAGACGCAAAGCATGTACCGAAGCGTTCGGATCTGGACGGGCACTCCCTGCTTGTCCATGTTCATGTTTGCTACCACCACTTGGTTATCTGCAATGTCGAGAATTGCGCCAGTGTGGCATGCACGAACAAGAAGGCCCGCGGGTGGGCGGGCCTTAAGTTGTTACACGGAGCGACGGTTACAGCGGCTTGCCGCGGTTGCCGTGCTGGCTGACGAAGGCCTGCATGGCTTTGAGGTCGTTCGGCAACACCGTGCAACGTTCGTCACGCTCAAACAAATCAGACAAATGTGCAGGCAGTTCGAGTGCTTTTCCTACACCGGCTTTTTGCACCGCTTCCGGGAATTTGACCGGATGCGCGGTGCCCAGCACGACCATAGGCGTGTCGAGGCTGCGACGGCAGTCGCGCGCGGCCTTCACCCCGATGGCGGTGTGCGGGTCGAGCAGCTCGCCGGTGCTGGCGAACACTTGCGCGATGGTCTCGCAGGTCTGCTCGTCGCTGACGGCCAGGGAGTCGAACAGCTTGCGAGTTTCAGTCCAGCGGTCTTCCTCGACGCTGAAACCGCCACCTTTCTTGAAGGTTTCCATCAGCTCGGCGATGGCTGCGCCGTTGCGGCCGTGCATGTCGAACAGCAGGCGCTCGAAGTTGGACGACACCATGATGTCCATCGACGGCGACAGGGTCGCGTGCAGGGTTTCCTTGACGTACTGGTTGCCGCTCATGAAGCGGTGCAGGATGTCGTTGCGGTTGGTGGCGACGATCAGCTGGCTGATCGGCAAGCCCATGTTGCGCGCCAGGTAGCCGGCGAAGATGTCGCCGAAGTTGCCGGTCGGCACCGAGAACGCCACCGAACGCGCCGGGCCGCCCAGCTGCAGCGCCGCGTGGAAGTAGTAAACGATCTGGGCCATGATCCGCGCCCAGTTGATCGAGTTCACCGCTACCAGGCGCGTGCCCTTGAGGAAGCTCTGGTCGGCGAAGCTGTTCTTGACCATTTCCTGGCAGTCGTCGAAGTTGCCTTCGATGGCGATATTGTGGATGTTGTCGCCGAAGATGGTGGTCATCTGGCGGCGCTGGACATCCGAGACACGGTTGTTCGGGTGCAGGATGAAGATGTCGACGTTTTCGCAACGACGGCAGCCTTCAATGGCGGCAGAACCGGTATCACCGGAAGTGGCACCGATGATGACCACGCGCTCGCCGCGCTTTGCCAGCACGTAGTCGAGCAGGCGACCCAGCAGCTGCAGGGCGAAGTCCTTGAACGCCAGGGTCGGGCCGTGGAACAGCTCCATCACCCACTCGTTGCCGTTCAACTGACGCAGCGGCGCCACGGCGTTGTGGGCGAACACGCCGTAGGTTTCTTCGAGGATCTTCTTGAAGTCGGCATCCGGAATGCTGCCGGTGACAAACGGGCGCATGACCCGGAAGGCCAGCTCGTGGTATGGAAGGCCTGCCCAGGACGCGATCTCTTCCTGGGTGAAACGGGGCAGGTTTTCCGGAACGTACAGACCGCCGTCACTGGCGAGGCCCGCCAGCAGCACGTCTTCGAAATTCAGGGCCGGCGCCTGGCCGCGAGTACTGATATAGCGCATTTTTTCAAACCTTCGGTTCGAGCGGCGAGCTGCACGCTCGCCGCTGCTTTTAGTTCAGATGTTCGACGCGGATGCGAACCACAGGGCCTGCAACGCCTTCCAGCGCTTCCAGGGCGGCGATGGCATCGGTGATGCGCTGCTCGACCACGCGGTGGGTCAGCAGGATCATCGGCACCAGACCGTCCTGTTCCTCGGCTTCCTTCTGCATGATCGACTCAATGTTGATGCCGCGCTCGGACAAGATGCTGGCCACCTGCGCCAGAACGCCCGGGTGATCCTTGGCCTGGATGCGCAGGTAGTAGGCGCTCTCGCAGGCTTCGATCGGCAGAATCGGGTGAGCCGACAGCGAGTCCGGCTGGAAGGCCAGGTGCGGCACGCGGTTTTCCGGGTCGGTGGTCAGGGCACGAACCACGTCCACCAGGTCGGCGACCACGGACGATGCGGTCGGCTCCATGCCGGCGCCAGCGCCGTAGAACAGGGTCGAACCTGCGGCATCGCCGTTGACCATCACTGCGTTCATCACGCCGTTGACGTTGGCGATCAGGCGATCGGCCGGGATCAGCGTCGGATGCACGCGCAGCTCGATACCTGCCGGCGTGCTGCGAGCCACGCCCAGGTGCTTGATGCGATAGCCCAGCGCCTCGGCGTAGTTGACGTCAGCGGTGGTCAGGCGAGTGATGCCTTCCGTGTACGCCTTGTCGAACTGCAGCGGAATACCGAACGCGATGGACGCCAGGATCGTCAGCTTGTGGGCTGCGTCGATGCCTTCGACGTCGAAGGTCGGATCGGCCTCGGCGTAACCCAGCGCCTGGGCTTCGGCCAGGACGTCCGGGAAGGTACGGCCCTTCTCGCGCATTTCGGTCAGGATGAAGTTGCCTGTACCGTTGATGATGCCTGCCACCCAGTTGATACGGTTGGCCGACAGGCCTTCACGAATGGCCTTGATCACCGGAATGCCACCCGCCACCGCTGCTTCGAATGCAACGATGACGCCCTTCTCGCGGGCTTTGGCGAAAATTTCGTTACCGTGAACAGCGATCAGTGCCTTGTTGGCAGTGACGACGTGCTTGCCATTGTCGATGGCCTTGAGCACCAGTTCGCGCGCGACGGTGTAGCCGCCGATGAGCTCGATGACGATGTCGATTTCAGGGTTGCTGGCCACCTCGAAAACATCGGAGGTGGTCGGGGTACCGGTAATCTGGCAATTGGGGTTTGGCGAACGCATGGCAATTTGCGCCACTTCGATTCCACGCCCGGCACGGCGGGCGATTTCCTCGGCGTTACGCTTTAGCACGTTGAAGGTACCGCCACCGACGGTACCCAGCCCACAGATGCCTACTTTGACCGGTTTCACTATGAACTCCCCATGAAACGGCAGGCCCGGGGCCCGCCGTGAAACAGCCGCAATACAGTGCGGCTAACTGTCTGTTTACTTGGCGCTGAGCGCCAGTTTGGCGACTTGCGGCGCCGGCTGGTAGCCCGGAATCACCTGGCCATCCGCCAGCACGATGGCCGGCGTGCCATTTACACCGATCGACTGGCCGATTTCGAACTGTTTGGTAACCGGGTTATCGCACTTGGGCGCCTTGATATTCTTGCCGTCGACCATGCGGTCCATGGCGTCGCGACGGTCCTTGGAGCACCACACCGCCTGCAGCTGTTCGTCACCCGGCGAGCCCAGGCCCTGACGCGGGAACGCCACGTAGCGCACTTCGATGCCGCGCTTGTTCAGCTCGGGCACTTCGCCGTGCAGTTTGTGGCAGTACGGGCAGGTGGTGTCGGTGAACACGGTGATGTGCGATTTGGTTTCGCCAACCGCCGGGTAAACCACCATCTCGGCGGTCGGGATGCCGTTGATGGTCTTGGAAATCGCCAGACGCTCGACCTTCTCGGTCAGGTTGACCGGCTTGCCGCCCTGGATCTGGTACAGGTTGCCCTGCATCACGAACTGGCCGTCGGCGCTGGCATAGAGCACGCGGCCGCCCTTGAGGTTGACTTCGTACAGGCCGTTGAGCGGGCTGCTGGAAATGCTTTCGACAGGAATCTCCAGATTCAGCGATTCCAGGGTCTTGCGGATGGCCTTGTCAGACGCTTCGTCAGCGTGGGCGAACAGGCTCAAGGTGCTGGCCAGCGCTACGACGGCAGCGCCAATAATACGAGTCACGCGCATGAAAACTCCTAGGGCGGTGAGCAGACGGGCGAAAGGTGGAAAACGTGAGGCACCCGCGGCGCCGGAAAGTTTTCGCCGCTCCGATCTGCGAAACCGGCAAAGCCTACCACATAAGGCTCGCAAGACCGACGCCGAGTGACGTAGGACACGTCGTAAATTGCCCGGAGCGTTATCCGCGCGGGTGGTGTTTGGCGTGCAGGTCCTGCAAGCGGGCGCGCGCGATGTGGGTGTATATCTGAGTGGTCGACAGATCGCTGTGCCCCAGCAGCATCTGCACAACGCGCAGGTCGGCGCCGTGATTGAGCAGATGGGTGGCAAAGGCATGGCGCAAGGTGTGGGGCGACAGGGATTTGCCGATCCCGGCGACCTTGGCCTGCAGCTTGATCCGGTGCCAGAACGTCTGCCGGGTCATCTGTTCGCCGCGCAGACTGGGAAACAGCACATCGCTGGGGCGGCCATTGAGCAGTTCCTGTCGGGCGTCGCGCACATAGCGTTCGACCCAGACGATCGCCTCCTCGCCCATGGGCACCAGCCGCTCCTTGCTGCCCTTGCCCATGATGCGCAGCACGCCCTGACGCAGGTTGACCTGCTCCAGCGTCAGGCTGACCAGTTCGGTGACCCGCAGGCCGCACGCATACAAGACCTCCAGCATGGCGCGGTCGCGCTGGCCGATGGCTTCGCTCAGGTCGGGCGCTGCCAGCAAGGCCTCGACATCGGCTTCGGACAGCGACTTGGGCAGCGGCTTGCCGAGCTGCGGCATGTCGACCTGCAAGGTGGGGTCAGTGGAAATCAGCTTCTCGCGCAGCAAATAACGATAGAAACCGCGCACCCCCGACATCAGTCGCGCCGTGGAGCGTGCCTTGTAGCCGTTGTCCACGCGCCAGGCCAGATGATCGAAAATCGCCCCGCGCTCGACCTTCATCAGGTCGATACCGCGCTCCTGCAGCCAGCCGTTGAACAGGGCCAGGTCGCTGCGGTAGGAATCGCGGGTGTTGTCCGAAAGGCCTTTCTCCAGCCACAGGGCGTCGAGAAAGCGGTCGATCATGGGGTGGTCTAGAGCGGGCATGGGATGAGTCTTGAGAGAAAAACGACGGGCAGTTTTTCATATCTGCGCTGCCGGTACAAAACCGCCGACCTGTAGGAGCGAATTCATTCGCGAATGGCCGGTACATCCGACGCCTCTCTGTCAACCAAGCAATTTTCGCGAATGAATTCGCTCCTACAGGTCGAACCCTTTTGTACAGGCAACAAAAAAGCAGCCCGAAGGCTGCTTTCTTTTGCATCGAAGAACCGGAATTAAACCAGTTTTTCCTTGATGCGAGCTGCTTTACCCGACAGGTCGCGCAGGTAGTACAGTTTGGCCTTGCGAACGTCGCCGCGACGTTTCACAGCCATGCTGTCGATTTGCGGGCTGTAGGTCTGGAAAGTACGCTCAACGCCAACACCGTTGGAGATTTTACGAACAGTGAAAGCACTGTTGATACCACGGTTACGCTTGGCGATTACAACGCCTTCGAACGCCTGCAGACGAGCGCGATCGCCTTCCTTCACTTTAACCTGAACGACGATGGTGTCGCCCGGGGCAAAAGGAGGGATCTCTTTGGTCATCTGCTCTGCTTCGAGGGCCAGAATGATTTTGTTTGTCATGTTGTGCTCCTAAGGTAAATCGGTCGGATCTACCATCGATACGTTAACTATCGTCCCGCTCGCGGAGGTATTCCGCCAGCAGCTTGTTCTCTTCTCCAGAAAGCGAGCGCCTTTCCAGAAGATCGGCACGTCGTTCGTAGGTCCTGCCTAAGGACTGCTGCAAACGCCAACGCCGGATATGTGCGTGATTGCCACTGAGCAACACGTCGGGAACACGCTGATCCGCATACACCTCAGGTCGGGTGTAGTGCGGGCAATCGAGCAGACCATCCGTGAAGGAATCTTCCTCCGCAGAGTCCGCATGCCCTAAAGCTCCGGGCAGCAGTCGTGTAACCGCATCGATCAGGACCATGGCCGGCAGCTCGCCGCCAGACAACACGTAATCCCCTATCGACCACTCTTCATCGACATGCGCTTCAATGAAACGCTCATCAATGCCTTCGTAACGACCGGCAATCAGGATCAGTGCCTGCTCCTGCGCCAGTTCGCGCACCGCAGCCTGTTCCAGCTTGCGGCCTTGTGGCGACAGGTAAATCACCTTCGCCGCATCCCCGGCTGCCTGCCTGGCCTGAACCAGGGCATCTTCCAGGGGCTTGATCTTCATCACCATGCCAGGGCCACCGCCAAACGGGCGATCGTCCACAGTGTGATGCCGATCCGTGGTGTAGTCCCGCGGATTCCAACAGGCGAGCTGCAACAGCTCCTGTTTCACCGCACGGCTGGTAATGCCGTATTCGCTGATGGCGGAAAACATCTCGGGAAACAGCGTGATGACTTCTATGCGCAGGCTGGCCATTGCTTAGAAATCCGCGTCCCATTCCACCTTCATCTCGCCTGCAACCAGGTCGACGGCCAACACGCATTGCGCCGTATAGGGCAACAGGCGTTCGCGATCATCCAGACTGCCTGCGCAGGGCTTGACCACCATTACATCATTGGCGCCGGTTTCCAGAAGATGATCGATTTTCCCGAGCAGTTGCCCAGGGCCGTCGATGACCTTCAGACCTTGCAGCTGGTACCAGTAGTACTCGCCGTCGGTCAATTCAGGGAGCAGGTTGCTTGGCACGCAGATCTCGTAACCGGCCAGAAGACGCGCTTCTTCACGATCATCAAGACCCTTGAGCTTCGCGACCAGGAACTTGTCGGTTCCCCGCCCGCTGACCAGCTCGACCTGTTTCACATTGCCTTCGCGCTTGAGCGTCCAGGTTTTGTACTTCAACAGGTTTTCAGTCGGATCAGTAAAGGAATAAACCTTCACTTCGCCGCGAACGCCATGTACCGAATAAATCTTGCCGATGACGATCAGATCGTCGGCAGAAGCTGGCGTCGCGTTCATATTGCTCAGGCCGCAGCCTTGGCATTTTCCTTCAACAGCGTGGCAACGCGGTCAGAAGGCTGTGCACCAACGGAGAGCCAGTAGTTCAGGCGCTCTTGGTTCACGGACAGACGGATTTCCTGACCACGGGCAACCGGGTTGAAGAAACCGATTTGCTCTTTGTGAGAACCGTCGCGTGGGTTGCGGCTGTCGGTCACAGTCAGGTGGTAGAACGGGCGCTTCTTGGAGCCGCCAAGGGCCAGACGGATTGTTAGCATTGAACAATTTCCTGTAGTCGGTGCTGCAAATCTAAGGTGCACGGACGGGCACGGGTGCCCGAAAGGCCGCATATTCTAAGGAATATCCGGACTTTTGCAAATGACTTTTTCGGGAACACGCCGCCCGGGCTACTCGAGATCTGCCATGAAGCCGCCATTGCTGACGGCCGGTAAGTGCCTGCGCGGGCAGGCCAGTGGGAGGTCATCCCAAAGAAAGCCGCGCGAAAGCAGGCTTTCGCGCGGTATGAATCACATCTTGGGCATGCCGCCGCCGGGCATCATGCTGCCCATGCCACGCATCATTTTGGCCATGCCGCCTTTGGTGGAAAACTTCTTCATCATCTTCTGCATCTGCTTGTGCTGCTTGATCAGACGCCCGATGTCCTGCACCTGAGTGCCCGAGCCCAGGGCGATGCGGCGCTTGCGCGAACCGCTGATCAGCTCCGGGTCGCGGCGCTCGGCCGGGGTCATGGAGTTGATGATGGCTTCCATCTGCTTGAACTGTTTTTCCGCGGCGTTTTGCGCGTTGCCCATCTGGGCCAGGTTCATGCCGCCCATGGTCGGCAGCTTGTCCATGAGCCCGCCCAGGCCGCCCATGTTCTTCATCTGTTGCAGCTGATCACGGAAGTCTTCGAGGTCGAAGCCCTTGCCCTTCTTCAGCTTCTTGGCCAGTTTGTCGGCCTTTTCCTTGTCGAGGGTCTGTTCGGCCTGCTCGATGAGGCTGAGCACGTCGCCCATGCCCAGGATGCGCGAAGCGATACGGTCGGGGTGGAACGGCTCGAGCGCGTCGGTCTTCTCGCCCATACCGATGAACTTGATCGGCTTGCCGGTGATGGCACGCACCGACAGCGCGGCACCGCCACGGGCGTCACCGTCGACCTTGGTCAGAATCACGCCGGTCAGTGGCAGTGCATCGCCGAACGCCTTGGCGGTGTTGGCAGCGTCCTGACCGGTCATGGCGTCGACCACGAACAGCGTTTCGGCGGGCTTGACCGCGGCGTGCAGGGCCTGGATCTCGCCCATCATCTCGGCGTCGACGTGCAGACGACCCGCGGTGTCGAGGATCACCACGTCGATGAATTTGAGTTTGGCTTCCTTGATCGCCGCTTCAGCGATCGCCACCGGCTTCTGGCTGATGTCGGACGGGAAGAAGGTCACGCCGATGTCGTTCGCCAGGGTTTCCAGCTGCTTGATGGCCGCAGGACGGTAGACGTCCGCCGACACCACCATCACGCTCTTCTTCTTGCGCTCCTTGAGGAATTTCGCCAGCTTGCCTGCCGTGGTGGTCTTACCCGCACCCTGCAGAC
Organism: Pseudomonas sp. 2; assembly: GCF_056627435.1. Taxonomy (NCBI): domain Bacteria; kingdom Pseudomonadati; phylum Pseudomonadota; class Gammaproteobacteria; order Pseudomonadales; family Pseudomonadaceae; genus Pseudomonas; species Pseudomonas sp. 2. The sequence goes on along the minus strand of NZ_JBWXNG010000003.1, from coordinate 272,467 downwards.
CGGCCATCAGCACGACGGCGGGCGGCGCGACGTTGAGGGTCAGCTCTTCGTTGGCCGCCCCCATCATCTCTTCGAGTTCGGCCTGGACGATCTTCACGAACGCCTGGCCCGGCGTCAGGCTGCGCGACACCTCGGTGCCGACCGCGCGTTCCTTGATGCGGTTGACGAAGTCCTTGACCACCGGCAGCGCGACGTCGGCTTCGAGCAGCGCCATACGCACTTCACGCAGTGTGTCCTTGATGTTGTCCTCGGTCAGTTTGGCCTTGCCGGTGACCTGGCGCAGCGTCTGTGAGAGACGATCTGTCAGATTTTCAAACATGCGTGATCCTTCGGGTTCGCGTCGAACCCCGGTTGGTGCGGCCGCCCTGTTTGCGTGTTGCGCATGAACACGGTGCTTTTCCTATATATAAGAAGAACCTATATAGACGTTGCGCAAACAGCGCTCGGCGAGCCTGTGGCTTGAGCAGGTCGCGGATTATAGCGAAGAGTCCGGCGCGCGGACACCATGACGTCTGCTTCTGTGGTCTTTCGTGTACTGGCGGTTCTATGCCAAACTCAGCGGCTTTCGGGCACGCCCTTCAGGATCTATGTTTCCCTTGCCTCCGAGTTTGCTCTTCAGCCTCGCCGCCGCCGCTCTGTATGCCGCTGCGACCCTCTATCAAGGTACTCGCCTGCGTCAGGGCAGGAAGGCCGACAAATGGCTGCTGTGCCTGATCGGCACCCTCGCCGTCGCCTGCCAGGCCAGCGCGCTGTTCAGCCAGTTGGTGCGCCCGATCGGGCTGGGCCTGGACTTCTTCAGCGCCGCCAGCCTGATCGCGGTGGCGGTGATCATCGTGACCATGCTCGCCTGCATCCGCATCCCGGTGGAAATCCTGCTTATCCTGTTGTTCCCGCTGGGGCTGCTGACCACCCTGATGGCGCAGTTCGCGCCCACCGGCACGCTGCAGCCGATCATCGGCGAGCAGGGGCTGATCGGGCATATCCTGCTGTCGATCCTGGCCTACGGCATGTTCACCATCGCGGTGTTCCAGGCCTTGCTGCTGCTGTTGCAGAACCATCAACTGAAGAACAAGCACCCCTCGGGGCTGATCCGCAGCTTCCCGCCGCTGCAGACCATGGAAAGCCTGCTGTTCGGCTTCCTCTGGGCCGGCTGGACGCTGCTGTCGATGTCGCTGATTTCCGGCTGGCTGTTCGTTGAAAACCTGTTCGCCCAGCACCTGGTGCACAAAACGCTGCTGTCGATCCTCGCCTGGGTCGTGTTCAGCGTGCTGCTGTGGGGCCGCACGCGCCTGGGCTGGCGCGGGCACAAGGCGATTCGCTGGACGCTGGGCGGCTTTCTGCTGCTGATGCTGGCCTACTTCGGCAGCAAACTGGTCCGCGAATACATCCTGCACATCTGACGGGCGCCGCTCATGGACAACCTGCCTATTGGCACGATGCTGGCGATCTTGGCCCTGCTCACGCTGTGGTCGGGGCTGATGACCGCCGTGGAAGCCGCCCATCACAACCTGCGTGCCGTGCGGGTCAATCCCCGCTCCACCGAACCGCCCAAACCTGTGCTGGCGTTCAACCTCAACAGCCTGATTCTCGGCAACACGCTGCTCAAGGTGCTGATCACCGTGCTCGCCACCCTACTGGCTGTGGCCCAGTGGTACTTTCATGGCGCCCTGATCGCCTGGATCGTGGTCGCCAGTGCGCTGGTGATCGTCACCGAATTCATTCCGCGCAAGCTCGCGTCCCGCCGCCCCGAAGCCATCCTGATGCTGGGCAACAGCGTGCTGCGCATCCCGATGCGCCTGCTGCGGCCGCTGACCTGGATCTACAAGAACGTCGCCAAACTGCTGCTGCGCCCGTTTCTGTCCAAGCGTCGACCGGACACCGCCAGCGATGACGATGATCTGGGCGCTACGTCGTACCAGGACAGCGAAAATCCGTTTGGCCGCGCTCAGGTCATTTCCGGCATCCACGCGCTGGACAGCATGACCGTCAACGACATTCTGGTGCCGCGCAGCGAAGTGGACGGCATCAACCTGGACGACAGCATCGAAGAAATCGCCGACCAGCTGATCATCTCGCGCCACACCCGGCTGCCGGTCTATCACAACGACATCAACCAGGTCGAAGGGGTGCTCAACACCCGCATGATCAGCCACCTGCTGCCCCGCGGCCAGCTGACCAAGGAAGCACTGAAGGCGGCCTGCTACGAGCCTTACTTCGTGCCGGAAAGCACCCCGCTGCAACTGCAACTGCTGAACTTCCACAAGCAGCAGCGGCGCATGGGCGTGGTGGTGGACGAATACGGCGAGGTCCTGGGCATCGTCAGCCTGGAAGACATTCTCGAAGAGATCGTCGGCGAATTCGAAAGCGAGCAGTCGCTGGACAACCCGCATATCCACCCGCAGCCCGACGGCCGCCTAGTGGTCGAGGGCGCCGCCTCGATTCGCGACCTGAACAAGAGCCTGGGCTGGCACCTGCCGGCGGACGGGCCGAAAACCCTCAACGGCCTGATCACCGAAGCCCTGGAAACCATTCCCGACAGTTCGGTGTGCCTGAAGATCGGCCCGTACCGTTTGGAAACGCTGGAAACCGAAGACAATCGCGTCACCCGCGTGCTGATGTGGCAGAGCACCCGGGCCAAACCCTCGATTTAAAGCAGCGCAGCGTGTCTGAAACACTTGTTTACACGCTGACGCCCTTCCTATAATCGAACCGCTTACCCAGCCCCGCCGACCCGCGTGCTACCCGCACACCGCGAGCGTCGGCCAGTCACTCAGCCTGACGTCTGTTCGCCACACCTGCGGCGCCCGCTCCCATCCCGAGCCCGCCCCACGCCTGCACCCGCATCCGGGCTAGTCTGTTCAGCGCTGTACCCAACAACAATGAATGATCGCCTCTGCGCGCGTGCGAATGTTCGCGCCGTGCCGACAGGCGGTTCGACTGCCAGGGATTACCGCATGACCAGCACTTCGACCTACCAACCGAGCGACGAGCGCGAGACACGCCCGGCCAACTCCGCAGCGCGCGTCGCCACGGCCAGCTTCATCGGCACCGCCATCGAGTTCTACGATTTCTACGTGTACGCCACCGCCGCCGCGCTGGTGATCGGGCCGGTGTTCTTCCCACAGACCTCCAGCACCGCACAGATGCTGTCGGCGTTTCTGACCTTCGGCATCGCCTTTCTCGCACGCCCGCTGGGCTCGGCGCTGTTCGGCCACTTCGGTGACCGCATCGGCCGTAAATCCACGCTGGTCGCCTCGCTGCTGCTGATGGGCATCTGCACCACGCTGATCGGCGTGCTGCCGGGTTACGACGCCATCGGCTCCTGGGCGCCGATCCTGCTCTGCGTGCTGCGCTTCGGCCAGGGCCTGGGGCTGGGTGGCGAATGGGGTGGCGCGGCATTGCTGGCCACCGAGAACGCACCCAAGGGCAAGCGCGCCTGGTTCGGCATGTTCCCGCAACTGGGCCCTTCGATCGGCTTTCTCGCGGCCAACGGCCTGTTCCTGACCCTGGCCATGACCTTGAGCGACGAACAGTTCCGCTCCTGGGGCTGGCGCATTCCCTTCCTGCTCAGCGCCGTGCTGGTGGTCATCGGCCTGTATGTGCGCCTGAAGCTGGAAGAAACGCCGATCTTCGCCAAGGCCATCGCCCGCCACGAACGCCTGAAAATGCCGATCGCCGAGCTGTTCGCGCAATACTGGGCGCCAATGCTGCTGGGCGCCGCGTCGATGGTGGTGTGCTACGCGCTGTTCTACATCTCGACCGTGTTTTCGCTCAGCTACGGGGTCAAGACCCTGGGTTACAGCCGCGAATCCTTCCTGGCGATGCTGTGCTTCGCGGTGCTGTTCATGGCCTTGGCGACCCCGCTGTCGGCCTGGGCCAGCGATCGTTTCGGGCGCAAACCGGTGCTGATCATCGGTGGCGTGCTGGCGATCCTGTCGGGCTTCCTGATGGAGCCACTGCTGACCCACGGCACCACCTGGGCGGTGACGCTGCTCCTGTCCATCGAGCTGTTCCTGATGGGCGTGACCTTCGCGCCGATGGGCGCCATGCTGCCTGAGCTGTTTCCGACCCGCGTGCGCTACACCGGCGCGTCGGCGGCGTACAACATCGGCGGCATCGTCGGTGCATCGGTTGCGCCGTTCTTCGCCCAGCAACTGGTGGAAATGGGCGGCCTGAGCTGGGTCGGCGGTTATGTTTCGGCCGCAGCGCTCTTGAGCCTGATCGCCGTGCTGTGCCTGAAGGAAACCCGCCACGCGGACCTCGACGCCATCGCCTGATCCCCTCGCCCCACCTCTGCGACTTTAAGACGCTACCGGCAATCGCCGGATTACCGGTAGCGCCCCGCCAATTCTCATCTACGCTGACGACATAACTTCAATATGCACTTTGTGTCCGGCAGCATCGCACTTCGCAGGCTTGCAGCGAGATAACCGCCGACCTTAGCCCGACTAAGTGAGACCTTATGCCCGCTGCCCACCTTTCATTTGCCCAGCCCGATACGCTCGGCATCATGCAACCCTACTTCTTTCCCTACCTCGGCTATTTCCAGCTGATCGCTTCGGTGGAGCGCGGCGTGATCTTCGACACGGCGCAGTACGGTCGCAAAAGCTGGATGAACCGCAACCGCATGCTCGATGGCAAAGGCACCACGCAGTACATCAATGTGCCAGTCAGCGCTTCGCTGGGCACCTCGATTCAGGACGCGCAAGTGATCGACCATCAGGCGGCCCTGCAGCGCATCCTCGGGCAGTTGGACCTGTACCGCGGCAAGGCGCCGTTTCATGGGCAGGTCATGGATCTGCTGTGCGAGGCCTTTGACACCGTCACAGGCAGTGGCCTTGCAGAGCTCAACGTGCAGTCGCTCAGGGTGGTTTGCGATTATCTGGGGCTGCAGTTCGGCTGGACGCCACTGTCGGCCATGGACCTGCCCTTGCCGCCTATCACCCATCCAGGGCAGTGGGCGCTGGAAATCAGCAGCCAGCTGGAGGCCAAACGCTATATCAACGCGCCGGGAGGCAGGGAAATTTTCATTGACAGCGAATGGCGAGACCGCCACATCGAACTGCACTTTCTCGACCTGACACCCTTCCAGTACAGCACCGCGCCGTTTGGCTTCATCGAAAACCTGTCGATTCTCGACGTGCTGATGTGGAATGCGCCGGAGCAGGTCCTGGCGTTCATCCGGGCGCACACCCGAACCGCCCGTTGAGCAGGCTGCCGGATCGAAATCGACCCGGCAGCCGTGTCGCTTACAGCTGAACCTTGACCGCCATCGACGAACGCGTCGCCTTGCCGCGTGCGGCTTCGATGGACTCGTCACGCGCCAGGGCCACGCCCATGCGGCGCTGGCCGTTGACTTCCGGCTTGCCGAACAGGCGCAGCGCGGTGTCTGGCTCGCTCAGGGCCTGTTCCAGGTTGGCGAACGCGGTCTGGGTCGATTTGCCTTCCACCAGCACCACCGCCGAGGCCGACGGGCCAAACTGACGGATCAGCGGAATCGGCAGGCCGAGAATCGCGCGGGCGTGCAGCGCGAACTGCGACAGGTCCTGGGAAATCAGGGTCACAAGGCCAGTGTCGTGCGGGCGCGGCGACACTTCGCTGAACCACACCTGATCACCCTTGATGAACAGCTCGACGCCAAACAGGCCACGGCCGCTCAGCGCTTCGGTGACCGCCTTGGCCACGCGCTCGGACTCGGCCAGCGCCACCGGGCTCATGGCCTGAGGCTGCCAGGATTCCTGATAGTCGCCCTTCTCCTGACGATGGCCCACTGGCGCGCAGAAGGTGGTGCCGCCGACGTGGCGCACGGTCAGCAGGGTGATTTCGTAGTCGAAGTCGATGAAGCCTTCGATGATCACCCGGCCCTTGCCGGCGCGGCCGCCTTCCTGGGCGTAATCCCAGGCCTTCTGCACGTCGGCCTCGGTTTTCAGCAGGCTCTGGCCCTTGCCCGAGGAACTCATCACCGGCTTGACCACGCACGGGAAGCCCAGGTCTTCGACGGCCTTCTTGTAATCCTCGAAGGTGTCGGCGAAGTGGTATGGCGAGGTCGGCAGGTCCAGCTCTTCAGCGGCCAGACGGCGAATGCCTTCGCGGTTCATGGTCAGCTGGGTGGCACGGGCGGTCGGGATGACGGTGAAACCTTCGGCTTCGAGCTCCACCAGGGTCGCGGTGGCGATGGCTTCGATTTCCGGCACGATGTAGTGCGGTTTCTCCGCCTCGATCACTGCGCGCAGCGCGGCGCCGTCGAGCATGTTGATGACGTGGCTGCGGTGCGCCACCTGCATGGCCGGAGCGTTGGCATAACGGTCGACGGCAATGACTTCAACGCCCAGGCGTTGCAGCTCGATGACCACTTCCTTGCCGAGCTCGCCGCAACCGCAGAGCATGACGCGGGTCGCGGTCGGCGACAGTGGAGTTCCGATTTGAGTCATCTCAGGTCCTCGTGGAGCAGATAGCGAGGGCAGCCCGGCATGTGCGAGCGACCACAGGGGAGAAAGGCGCGCAATTTACCATGAAGGGAGGGCGATGAGGTGAGGACTGGACGGGTGAGCGGGAGATTGATGCGCTCGTCGTGGGAGCCGGCTTGCTGGCGAATGCGGTGTGTCATTCAACATTGATGTGTCTGACCTGACGCATTCGCCAGCAAGCCAGCTCCCACAGAAAACAGCTTCAGCTTCCTGATACCGAAAACATCATCCCGCCCGCCCTCGCCCGCTCGCCGCACAACAGCAGCACCGCGCGGCGTTCGTCGTTGCTCATGCGGCTCCAGCCGGTGATTTCCGCCACAGTGCGCTGGCAGCCAACGCAGACGTCGTGATCGTCCAGCGCGCAGATGTTCACGCAGGGCGAACGTACGGGTCTTTCATGGGTTGTGTTCTTGTCTAGAGGGACGGTGGACATCAGTCTTCCTGTGGCGCCAGATCGCGTGCATAACGCTGGGCATTATGAACGTAGTGGGCGGCGCTGGCTTCGAGCATTTTCTTCTGCGCGTCGGTCAGTTCGCGCACGATCTTGCCGGGCGAGCCCATGACCAGCGAGCCATCGGGGATCACCTTGCCTTCGCCAATCAGCGAATTGGCGCCGATGATGCAGTATTTGCCGATCTTCGCGCCGTTGAGGATCACCGAGTTGATACCGATCAGGGTGTTGTCGTCGACGCTGCAGCCGTGAAGCATGACGTTGTGGCCGATGGTCACGTTCTTGCCGATGGTCAGCGGCGAGCCCATGTCGGTGTGCATCACGGTGCCATCCTGGACGTTGCTGTTCTCGCCGATGTCGATCAGTTCGTTGTCGCCGCGCAGCACCGCGCCAAACCAGACGCTGGCGTTGGCCTGCAGGCGCACCTTGCCAATCAGCGTTGCGGTCGGTGCGATCCAGCTTTGCGGGTGGGCTTCGACGCGGGCGTCTCCCAGACGGTATTTCATCTTGTTCTTCCTTTTGGGCTCGGCTCTGTGGCCTTGGGTCGAGCGCGGGGCTCACGGTGTCAGGCTTGCGACCTCAGGTCATGACTTGAGGTTCACGATGGTCGAACGTGGCGGCGGTCGATGCAGGTCGATATTGCTGTCGAACAGCACATTCATCAGCTCCACGATCATGATCGCGGTCAGCCCCCAGATCTTGAACTCGCCGTAGCGGTAACTGGGCACGTACCAGCTGCGGCCCTGATAATCGATGCGGTGGGTGTGCTCACGGGCATCTTCACGAAAGAACGCCAGCGGCACGCTGAAAACGGCGGCGATCTCGCCGTCATTGGGACGGTATTCGACAAAATCGGGAATCACCCCGACATAGGGCGTGACCTTGATCCCGTGCTTGGAGATCAACTCGCCCAGCGGGCCGACCACCTCAACTAGCCCCGGCGGCAGGCCGATTTCTTCTTCGGCCTCGCGCAAGGCGGTGAATACCAGGTCCGGGTCTTCGGGGTCGCGCCGACCGCCGGGAAATGCCACCTCGCCGCCGTGGGTGGACAGGCTGCTGGCGCGCAGGGTCAGCACCAGTTCCGGTTCATCGCTGCGGGTGATGGGCAGCAGCACCGCCGCTTCCGGGAAGCGCGCGGCGGAGTCCAGGGTACCTGGCGTGTGGCTGCTTATACGGCGAAGTAGCTCGTCCAGCATGGGAAGCCTCGATCTTTTGCCTGTCGGGCATGATGCACCAAAGCGGCGGCCTGTCCTACCCCTGCGAGGCCCTTGTCACACCCTGCCCCTTGCCGGACACCCGCGGCACACGCCAAGATAGCCGCTGACTTCCAGAACCGGTTCGAACATGAAATTCTGCAGCCAGTGCGGCGAACAGGTCACCCAGCGCATTCCCGAAGGCGACAGCCGTCCGCGCTTCGTGTGCGACCACTGTCATACCATTCATTACCAGAACCCGAATATCGTCGCTGGCGTACTGCCGGTCTGGGACGGCAAGGTGTTGCTGTGCCGACGCGCCATCGAGCCGCGCCTGGGCTACTGGACGCTGCCGGCAGGCTTCATGGAGAACGGCGAAAGCGTCGAACAGGCCGCCCGCCGCGAAACCGTCGAGGAAGCCTGCGCAGTGCTGGCCGACCTGCATCTGTACGCGATGATCGACGTGCCGCACATCAATCAGGTGCATATCTTCTACCGCGCCGAGATGGCCCGCGATGAGTACGCAGCCGGGGTCGAAAGCCTTGAAGTGAAGCTGTTCGACGAGGCTGACATTCCGTGGTCCGAGCTGGCTTTCCACACGGTCAGGCGTACCCTAGAATGCTTCTTCAACGACCGGCGGCGTCAAGTTTTCCCCGTGCATACCGATTGCCTGTCTGTGACATCCGCTCTTAAAACCACTTGATCAGATGACTGACGCGACAACGCGCAGGCTTCAGGGATACCGTTTCGATGCGCTGTTTGCTTGCCGTACTTTGTCTGTCTGCTGGTCTGTCCCTCGCTCCGACCGCTCAGGCGGCGTTCACCCAGACCATCGTTCCCAAGGGCAGCGAACAGAAATTCGTCGACGGCAAGGTGGTGGATACCGCCGACATCTCCCAGCGCCCCATCGACAAGGTGCTGGTGCTCAAATCCGCGCACCAGTTGCAATTGATCAGCAAGGGCGAGCCGCTCAAGACCTACCGCATTTCCCTGGGCAAATCGCCCAAGGGCCCGAAGCTTCAGGAAGGCGACCAGCGCACGCCTGAAGGTTTCTACTGGCTGGACTGGCGCAAGACCAGCGACGCCTTCAACCTGTCGATGCACATTTCCTACCCCAACATCTCCGACTCCGCCCGCGCCCGCCGCGAAGGCGTGAACCCCGGCAGCATGATCATGATCCACGGCACGCCGATCAACGAGGAATACCCGGAGTGGTATTTCCACACCCTGGACTGGACCAACGGCTGCATCGCGATGCGCAACAGCGACATCCGTGAAGTCTGGGATCTGGTCAAGGACGGCACGATGATCGAGATCCGGCCGTAACCAATCAAATACCACCTGCTCAAGGTTATTCCTCGTAGCAGCACGGCTTGCCGGCGGGCCGGTCTGCCTGTCGCCCCATGATTGACTGACACACCGCTCCCGCGGGCAAGCCCGGCTGCTACGGGCTTTCGTCGTGGCTGACATCCGGGTTTTGTCACCGGGCAGTGACGAACGCGTTATTGACGTGGTATTCAAGTGGTATTATTTTCGGCTGACAGTCCGAGCATAATTCCAAACCACTTCGGAACCCGTACATGAATTCGATCCTCGCGCTGCGTCCCGACGACAGCCAGCCGACGCCGCTTTACCTGCAACTGGCGCGCAATCTGGAGGCGGCCATTCATGCAGGCCAGTGGAAGGCCGAGCAGGCGCTGCCGTCCGAGCGCAGCCTCAGCGAAACCCTGAACATTTCCCGAGTCACCGCGCGCAAGGCGCTGGAAATCCTCCTCGAGCAAGGCCTGATCCGCCGCAGCCAGGGCTCCGGTACCTTCATCACGCCGCGCCTGGAACAACCGCTTTCACGCCTGTCGAGCTTCAGCGAAATGCTGCGCCTCAAGGGGTTCACCCCGAGTTCGCAGTGGCTGTCGCGGGAAATCGCCCTGCCGACCCACGAAGAGCTGATCCGCCTCGGCCTGTCGCCCACCGAGAAGGTCGCGCGGCTCAAACGGCTGCGCAAGGCCGATGGCATTGTCATGGCCGTCGAACTCAGCGCACTTCCCGCCGCCCTGTTGCCTGAGCCGCAGGCCATCGGCGACTCGCTTTACGCACATCTGGACAGCATTGGCCGCCCCGTCGTACGCGCCCTGCAACACATTCGCGCGATCAACGCCTCCGAGGAAATGGCCGCGATGGTCGGCATCGCCACCGGCACCGCGATGCTGCTGATGACCCGTATCGGCTATCTGGCGGACAACACGCCCATCGAGCTGACCGACACCTATTGCCGCGACGATTACTACGACTTCGTCGCCGAACTGCGCCGCTGAGCCCTCTGGCCTGGGAGCCTGCAATGTCCGACTTCAACATCCTCACCCCCGCCGGCTGGGTTCGCGGCCGCCTGCAACACCGGGACGGACGCGTCACCCGGATCGACGGCGCGCCGTGCGATCCGGCCGAGAACGATCTGCCTTACCTGCTGCCCGGCTTCATCGACCTGCACGTGCATGGCGGTGGCGGCGCCGACATCATGGAAGGCGCGAAAGGTTTTGCGACCATCGCCCGCACCCACCTGCGCTTCGGCACCACCTCGATGCTGGCCACGACCATGACCGCTCCGGCCCACGAGATCAGCCAGGTACTCGGCGAGCTCGGCGCCTTCTGCGAAACCCGCGAGCCGGGCAGCGCCCGCGTGCTGGGCGTGCACCTGGAAGGGCCCTACATCAACCCGGGCAAACTCGGCGCGCAGCCCAATCATGCCCACGCCGCGCTGCTGGAAGACGTCGACGATTACCTGAAGCTGGCGCCGATCAAAGTCATCACCATCGCCCCGGAAATCGCCGGGCATGTGGCGCTGATCGAGAACCTGTCCGCCCGCGGCGTGCGCCTGCAGATCGGCCACACCCTGGGCAGTTATGAAGAAGGCGTGAAGGCCCTGCAGGCCGGCGCCAGCAGCTTCACCCACCTGTACAACGCCATGAGCCCGCTGCATCACCGCGAGCCCGGCATCGTCGGCGCGGCGCTGGCCCATGCCCGCTACGCCGAGCTGATTCCGGACCTCTTGCATGTGCATCCCGGCGCCATTCGCGTGGCTCTGCGCTCGATCCCCTGCCTGTATTGCGTCACCGATTCCACCGCCGCCACTGGCATGCCCGACGGCGAATACAAGCTGGGCAGCCACACCGTCACCAAATGCCTGGGCGGTGTGCGCCTGGCGGACGGCACCCTGGCCGGCAGCACGCTGACCATGGATCAGGCGCTGCGCAATCTAGTGAAGATCGGCCTGCCACTGGCCGAAGCCTCGCAGCGGCTGTCGCAATTTCCCGCCGATTACCTGGGGCTCGATGAGCGCGGCCGCCTGCAGCCAGGCAGCTGGGCCGACGCCGTGTATCTGGATCGCGATCTGAAACTCACCGCCGTCATGGTTGAAGGAGAAACCATTGAACTCACGCATGCTTGATGAGGCACTCGCCTCCCACGAAGTCGTCCAGCACCAATTGCAGACGCTGGAACCGCGCCTGATCGAAGTCGCCGAACGCCTGCGCCAGAGCGACCCTCGGGTCATCCTGTCAGTGGCGCGCGGCAGCTCCGACCACGCCGCCAGCTATTTCGCCTACCTGACCATGCAACTGACCGGCGTGCCGGTGGCGTCGCTGCCGATGTCGGTGGTGACCCTGCACGACTCGCCGATGCGCGTGCGCGGCCAGCCCGCGCTGGCCTTTTCGCAGTCGGGGCAGAGCCCGGATCTGGTGGGCAGCCTGGAGAAACTGCGCGAGTGCGGCGCGCTGACCATCGCCATGGTCAATGCCGAAGGCTCGCCGCTGGAACGCGCCTGTGAGCATGTGTTGCCACTCGGCGCGGGACCTGAATTGAGCGTCGCCGCGACCAAGAGCTTTATCGCCACCCTGAGCGCCAGCGCCCGGCTGGTCGCCCACTGGCAGCAGGACTCTGCGTTGCTGCAGGCCGGGCTCGCCCTGCCCGCGCAATTGCAGGCGGCTGCGGGTCAGGACTGGTCCGCCGCCGTCGAGGCACTGCGCGATTGCCAGCGGCTGATGGTCATCGGTCGCGGCACCGGTTTTGCCATCGCCCAGGAGGCCGCGCTCAAGTTCAAGGAGACCTCGGCGATTCAGGCCGAAGCCTTCAGCAGCGCCGAAGTGCGTCATGGCCCGATGGCCCTGGTGGAGGCGCAGTACCCGCTGCTGGTGTTCGCCACCCGCGGCGCCGAGCAGGAAAGCCTGCTCGCGCTGGCCGCCGACATGCGCCAGCGCGGCGCCCGGGTATTGCTGGCCGCACCCGACGACATCGCCGAGCGCGACCTGACGCTGACCTGCGCCGATCACCCGCTGCTCGATCCGATCCTCGCCATCCAGAGTTTCTACGTGATGGCCGCTGCGCTGGCCCAGGCCCGCGGACTGGACCCCGATCACCCGCGCCACCTGAGCAAAGTCACCAAAACCTACTGACCGCACGCGGTTTCGGCCGATGCCTGCAAGGACGATGTCATGCATAACAATAAACAGATGACGTTCAACGCCCCCTTCAGCGGGGCCCTGCTGGAGCTGGCGCGGGTTCCCGATCCGGTGTTCGCCAGCGGCTCCATGGGCGCGGGCCTGGCCATCGACCCGCTGGACGACGTGCTGCACGCGCCGTTCGCCGGTGTGGTGATCAACGTCGCGCGCAGCCGCCACGCCATCAACTTGCGCGCCGACAACGGCAGCGAATGGCTGCTGCATGTGGGCATCGACACGGTCGCGCTCAATGGCGAGGGATTCGAAGCGCTGGTCAAGGACGGTCAGCGGGTCAGCGCAGGCCAGGCGCTGCTGCGCTTCGATCTGGACCGCGTGGCCCGCGCCAGTTCCAGCCTGGTCAGCCCGCTGATCCTGCTCAATGGTGATCGCTTCACGCTCAGCCCCGTAAAGATGGCCGGTTCGGTCAATGTCGGCGAGCCGCTGCTGCAACTGACGGCGCTGGCTCAATCCGATGATTCTGCTGCAAACCATGATCCTCGGGCCAAACAGGTACGGGGTTCAATTCGCGTCGCGCATAACGGCGGCCTGCACGCACGCCCTGCGGCACTGGTGCGCCAAACCGCCCGCCAGTTCGCCAGCCACGCCGAACTGCATTTCGCCGGGGCCAGCGCGTCCACCGACAGCGTCACCGGGCTGATGGGCCTGGGCGTCGCCGAACAGGACGAAGTGGAAGTGGTCTGCCTGGGCCACGACAGCGAAGTGGCGTTGCAGGCGCTGCTCAAGGCGCTGTCGACGCCCTCCCCTGACGAAAAACCCCACACAGCCGCGCCCTCGTTGCGGGCAGTGCCAACGGCCGAGCCCGGCACCCTCAGCGGCGTGACGGCCTCACCGGGGCTGGTCAGCGGGCCGCTGTTCCGGCTGGACACGGTCGAGCTGGACGAAGACACCGGCGGCCATCGCCCGGACGAACAGCGGCAGATTCTCAGTGAGGCGCTGGTGCAGGTTCGCGCCGAGATTGGCGCGTCCCTGAATCATGACCAGCACGAACAAAGCGCGATTTTCGCCACCCATCTGGCCATGCTCGAGGACCCGGCCCTGCTCGACGCCGCCTTCGAGGCCATCGAACAAGGCAAGAGCGCCGCCCACGCCTGGAGCCAGGCCGTACTGGCCCAGTGCGAACATTTGCAGACCCTCGGCAACGCGCTGCTGGCCGAGCGCGCCAATGATCTTCGTGACCTGCGCCAGCGCGTGCTGGTGAGCCTGCTGGGTGAAAGCCGCTGCGTGGAAGTTCCGCCCGGGGCGATTGTGGTGGCGAATGAACTGACGCCCTCTGACCTGTTGATGCTGGTGGAATGCGGCATCGGCGGCATCTGCATGGCCGAAGGCGGCGCCACCTCCCATGTTGCGATTCTGGCTCGCGGCAAGGGCCTGCCGTGCCTGGTGGCGATGGGCGCCGCCCTGCTCGACGCCGCGCAAGAGCAGGAAGTGGTGCTCGATGCCGACAACGGCCGCCTGGAACTGCAACCCGATGCCGCACGCCTGAAAGCCATTCACGCGCTGCGCAGCCAGCGTCTGGAGCAGCGCCAGCGCGAGCAGCAACACGCCCACTTGTCAGCGCAGACCCAGGACGGTGTGACGCTCGACATCGCCGCCAACGTTGCCTCCCGCGCCGACGCCGAGAACGCGCAACTCAATGGCGCCGATGGCGTGGGCCTGTTGCGCACCGAGTTCCTGTTCGTCGACCGCAGCACTGCGCCCAGCGAAGACGAACAGCTGGCGGCCTATCAGGCGGTGCTCGATGCCATCCCGGACAAACCGGTGATCATCCGCACCATCGACATCGGCGGCGACAAGCAGCTCGAATATCTGCCGCTGCCGGTCGAGGCCAATCCGGTGCTGGGCCTGCGCGGGATCCGGCTGGGCCAGGCACGCCCCGAGCTGCTCGATCAACAGTTGCGCGCCCTGCTGCGGGTCAAGCCGCTGAGCCGCTGCCGCATTCTGTTGCCGATGATCAGCGAAGTCGGCGAATTGATCGCCGTGCGTGAGCGCATCGACGAACTGACACAACTGGCCGGCCTCACCGAGCGCCCTGAACTGGGCGTGATGATCGAGGTGCCGTCCGCCGCACTGCTGGCTGAACAGCTGGCCGAGCACGCGGATTTTCTCTCCATCGGCACCAACGATCTGTCGCAGTACACCCTGGCCATGGACCGTGATCACGCGGGCCTCGCCGCCCGGGTCGATGCCCTGCACCCGGCGCTTTTGAAACTGATCGCCATGACCTGCGCCGCCGCGACCCAAAAAGGTCGCTGGGTCGGTGTGTGTGGCGCGCTCGCCTCCGAGCCGCTTGCGACCGCTGCGCTGGTGGGGCTGGGCGTGCGCGAACTGTCGGTCAGTCCGCCACAGATCGGGCAGATCAAGGCTCAGGTGCGCGAACTCGACACCCGCCAGTGCCAGGCGCTGGCGCAGCACCTGCTGAGCCTGGGCAGCGCGGCGCAGGTGCGAGCGGCCTGCACCACCTTTCAAACACAGATGCTGAGCACGCGCTCGGCCTGACCTGCCCTCGCCCCTTTAACAACAAGAACATCAAGGAGAGACGCCGTGTACCAACATTTCATCGAAGGGCTGCAACGGCTCGGGCGCGCATTGATGCTGCCCATCGCTATCTTGCCGATCGCCGGCCTGCTGTTGCGCCTGGGTGACATCGACCTGTTGAACATCGCGATCATTCACGCGGCGGGCAACGCGATCTTCAGCAACCTGGCACTGATTTTCGCCATCGGCATCGCTGTCGGTTTCGCCCGCGACAACAACGGCACGGCGGGGCTGGCAGGTGCTATCGGTTATCTGGTGATGACCTCGACGCTCAAGGTGCTCGACGCCCATATCGACATGGGCATGCTGGCCGGGATCATTGCAGGCCTCTTGGCAGGCGCGCTGTACAACCGCTTCAAGGACATCGCCCTGCCCGAATACCTGGCGTTCTTCGGGGGCCGACGCTTCGTGCCGATCGCCACGGGATTGTCTGCGGTGGCCCTGGGCCTGATCTTCGGCGTGATCTGGCCGCCGGTACAAAACGGCATCAATGAGCTGGGGCAGTTGATGCTGGAAAGCGGCAGCGTCGGTGCGTTCTTCTTCGGGGTGATGAACCGCATCCTGATCGTCACCGGCCTGCACCACATCCTCAACAATCTGGTGTGGTTCGTGTTCGGCAGCTTTACCGACCCGGAAACCGGCCGGGTGGTCACCGGCGACCTGGCGCGCTATTTCGCCGGCGACCCCAATGCCGGGCAGTTCATGACCGGCATGTTCCCGATGATGATTTTCGGCCTGCCTGCCGCGTGCCTGGCGATGTACCGCAACGCGCTGCCGGGCCAGCGCAAACTGATCGGCGGGATCCTGCTGTCGATGGCGCTGACCTCGGCACTGACCGGCGTCACCGAGCCGATCGAGTTCGCCTTCATGTTCCTGGCGCCGCTGCTGTATGTGCTGCACGCCTTGCTGACTGGCCTCTCGATGGCGCTGGCCTCCCTGCTGGATATTCACCTAGGCTTCACTTTCTCCGGCGGCGCGATCGACATGGCGCTGGGCTGGGGCAAGTCCACCAATGGCTGGCGGGTGTTCCCGCTGGGCGCGGCGTACGCTGTGGTTTATTACGTGGTGTTCGACCAGTGCATCAAGCGCTTCAACCTGAAGACGCCGGGGCGCGAGCAAGTCGCCAGCATTGCTGCTCATGTCTCCCAGAGCGATCGCGCCGGCGCTTATATAAAGGCACTGGGCGGCGCGCAAAACCTGCTGAGCATCGGCGCCTGCACCACCCGCCTGCGCCTGCAACTGGCCGATCGCAATCTGGCGCTGGATGCGGATTTGAAAGCGCTGGGCGCCATGGCCGTGGTGCGTCCGGGCAACGGCGGGAGTTTGCAGATTGTTGTGGGACCGCTGGCGGACAGCATTGCTGATGAGCTGCGTGAGGCCTTGCCGGATTCGGCGGGGGATCAGCCGCTGACCCAAACCGAAGTGCCCACTCATCAAGCGGTGGATGCCACTCAAGCGGCGTCATGGCTCAAGGCATTGGGTGGCAGCTATGTGCTGGACGTGGAATGCGTGGCACTGACGCGTTTGCGGGTGCAGTTGAAGGAAGGTCAGGCGCTGGCGCTGAGCCAACTGGAAACGCTGGGGTGCCAGGGTGTCAGAAGCCTGGGCGATGGGGTGTGGCATGTATTGGTGGGGGATGGCGCTCAGGGGTTGAGCGAGGCGTTGCGGGAACGACTGAAGTCTTGAAGTCTGTAGGAGCGAATTCATTCGCGAAAAATAGAACAGGCGATACACATGTATCGCCTGTTCTTCCTTCGCGAATGAATTCGCTCCTACAGAGGTCCTGTGATGGCCGCTAGAAATCTTCCAGCTTCCACACTTCATAAGCCGGTGTTTCATAGGGGTGGCTGCTTTTCAGGGCGGCCACCGCCGCTTTGATCGACTCATCGGCGACCACAAGCTCGACCTTCCACTCTTGCACTTTCTCGATCTGACCCGCCTGGCCAATGAACGGCGTTGAGCCGTCCAGTGGGCGAAACTGGCCTTGACCGAGCACCTGCCATGCGCAGCAGTCATAGGCACCGATTCGCCCCGCTCCGGCGGCGAACAGTGCCTGCTTGACCTGCTCCACGTGACTGGGTGGCACGAAGAAGGCGAGCTTGTACACCTATCAGTTGACCCAGACGCGAGCGTTCCTAAACATGCGCATCCAGGCGCCATCTTCAGCCCACTCATCCGGACGCCACGAGTTGTTCACGGCACGGAACACGCGCTCAGGGTGCGGCATCATGATGGTGACGCGACCGTCGCGAGTGGTCAGGCCCGTGATACCGCGCGGCGAGCCGTTCGGGTTGGCCGGGTAGGTTTCGGTGACCTTGCCGTGGTTGTCGACGAAACGCATGGCCACGGTGCCCGACACGTCGGTTTCCAGCAGCGCTTCGGACGACTTGAATTCCGCGTGACCTTCGCCGTGAGCGATGGCGATCGGCATGCGCGAGCCGGCCATGCCTTGCAGGAAGATCGACGCCGACTTCTGGATCTCGACCATCGCCACGCGCGCTTCGAACTGCTCGGAGCGGTTGCGCACGAAGTGCGGCCAGAACTCGCTGCCCGGAATCAGCTCGCTGAGGTTGGACATCATCTGGCAACCGTTGCACACGCCCAGGGCGAAGCTGTCGTTGCGCGCGAAGAAGCTCTGGAACGCATCGCGGGCGCGGCTGTTGAACAGCGCCGACTTGGCCCAGCCTTCACCGGCACCCAGCACGTCGCCGTAGGAGAAACCGCCGCAGGCCACCAGGCCCTTGAACTCGTTCAGGTCCACACGGCCGGCGAGGATGTCACTCATGTGCACGTCGACCGAGGCGAAACCGGCGCGGTCGAAGGCGGCTGCCATCTCCACCTGGCCGTTGACGCCCTGCTCACGCAGCACCGCCACTTGTGGGCGAATGCCTTTCTTGATGTAAGGCGCTGCGATGTTGTCGTTGACGTCGTAGCCCAGCTTGACGCTCAGGCCCGGGTTGTCTTCTTCCAGCAGCGCGTCGAACTCCTGATCGGCGCAGTCGGCGTTGTCACGCAAACGCTGGATCTGGTAGCTGGTTTCGCTCCACTGACGCTGCAGCAGACGACGATCACCCTTGAACAGCTCTTCGCCGTTCAGGCTGATGGTGACTTCGCTGTTGTTGACCGGCTTGCCGATCACCGCAACGCAGTCTTCGCCCAGGCCTGCAGCGCTGAACTGCGCCAGCACCACCGGAGTGGCGTCCTGGCGAACCTGGATCACTGCACCCAGTTCTTCGTTGAACAGGATGGCGGCGGCTTTTTCACGCTTGCCGGTCAGGGTGTCGAGCTTCAGGTTCAGACCGCAGTGGCCGGCGAAGGCCATTTCCAGCGCGGTCGCCATCAGGCCACCGTCGGAGCGGTCGTGGTAGGCCAGCAGGTGACCGTCGGCGTTCAGGCCTTGAATCACGGCGAAGAAGGCTTTGAGGTCTTCGGCGTTGTCGACGTCCGGCGCGGCCTTGGCCAGCTTGCCGTGGGTCTGGGCGAGAATCGAGGCGCCCATGCGGTTCTTGCCGCGGCCCAGATCGATCAGGATCAGGTCGGTTTCGCCCTTATCCATGCGCAGTTGCGGGGTCAGGGTCTTGCGGATGTCAGTGACCGGCGCAAAACCGGTGACGATCAGCGACAGCGGCGAGGTGACGGTTTTTTCCGCACCCTCTTCGCTCCAGCGGGTCTTCATGGACATCGAGTCCTTGCCCACCGGAATGGTGATGCCCAGCTCAGGGCACAGCTCCATGCCGACGGCTTTGACGGTGTCGTACAGGCGCGCGTCTTCACCCGGGTGGCCGGCGGCGGACATCCAGTTGGCCGACAGTTTGATGTCGGAAATCTTCGCGATGCTCGAAGCCGCGATGTTGGTCAGCGTCTCGCCGATGGCCATACGCCCGGACGCCGGAGCATCCAGCAGGGCCAGCGGAGTGCGCTCGCCCATCGCCATGGCTTCACCGGTGTAGACGTCGAAGCTGGTGGCGGTGACGGCAACGTCGGCCACCGGAACCTGCCACGGGCCGACCATCTGGTCGCGGTTGACCAGGCCGGTGATGCTGCGGTCGCCGATGGTGATCAGGAAGTTCTTGCTCGCCACGGCCGGGTGACGCAGCACGCGGCTCACGCTGTCTTCGAGGTCCAGATCTTTCGGATCGAAATCATCGCCCAGCTCGGCTTCGCGGGTGGCCGAACGGTGCATGCGTGGCGGCTTGCCAAGCAGCACTTCCAGCGGCATGTCCACTGGCGTGTTGGCGAAGTGCTTGTCGGTCACGGTCAGTTGCGGCTCTTCGGTGGCCTCACCGACTACGGCGAACGGGCAGCGCTCGCGTTCGCAGATGGCCTGGAAGCGCTCGAAGTCCACGGCGCTGACGGCCAGCACATAACGTTCCTGGGATTCGTTACTCCAGATTTCGTGCGGGGCCATGCCCGGCTCATCGTTCGGCACGTTGCGCAGTTCGAAACGACCGCCACGGCCGCCGTCGTTGACCAGCTCAGGGAAGGCGTTGGAAATGCCGCCCGCGCCGACGTCGTGGATGAACGCGATCGGGTTCTTGTCGCCCAACTGCCAGCAGCGGTCGATCACTTCCTGGCAACGACGCTCCATTTCAGGGTTTTCACGCTGCACCGAAGCGAAGTCCAGGTCCGCCGAGCTGGCGCCTGTGGCCATGGAAGACGCCGCGCCACCGCCCAGGCCGATCAGCATCGCCGGGCCGCCGAGCACGATCAGCTTGGCGCCGACGGTGATCTCGCCTTTCTGCACGTGCTCTTCACGGATGTTGCCCATGCCACCGGCCAGCATGATCGGCTTGTGGTAGCCACGGACTTCTTCGCCGTGCGGGGTGTTGATCGATTGCTCGAAGGTACGGAAGTAGCCGGTCAGGGCCGGACGACCGAATTCGTTGTTGAACGCAGCACCGCCCAGCGGGCCTTCGATCATGATGTCCAGCGGGGTGACGATGCGCTCAGGCTTGCCGTACGGCTTTTCCCAAGGCTGCTCGAAACCCGGAATGTTCAGGTTGGAGACGGTGAAACCGGTCAGGCCCGCCTTCGGCTTGGCGCCGCGGCCGGTAGCGCCTTCGTCGCGGATCTCGCCGCCCGAGCCAGTGGAGGCGCCCGGGAACGGTGCGATGGCGGTCGGGTGGTTGTGGGTCTCGACCTTCATCAGGATGTGCACCGGCTCCTGCACCGCGCCGTACTGGCGGGTTTCAGGGTTCGGGAAGAAACGCCCGGCCGTGTGGCCGACGATCACCGAGGCGTTGTCCTTGTACGCAGACAGCACGTTTTCGCTGTGCATCTGGTAGGTGTTCTTGATCATGCCGAACAGGCTTTTTTCCTGGCTCTGGCCGTCGATGTCCCAACTGGCGTTGAAGATCTTGTGACGGCAGTGCTCGGAGTTGGCCTGGGCGAACATCATCAGTTCGATGTCGTGCGGGTTGCGCTGCAAACCGTTGAAGGCGTTGACCAGGTAGTCGATCTCATCTTCGGCCAGGGCCAGGCCCAGGTCGACGTTGGCTTTTTCCAGCGCGGCGCGGCCGCCACCCAGCACGTCGACCGCCGTCAGCGGCTTGGGCTCGGCGTGGCTGAACAGCCCGGCGGCGTCTTCCAGCTTGCCCAGCACCAGCTGGGTCATGCGGTCGTGCAGGGCATCGCTGATCAGCTGCGCGTCGGCGTCGCTGAACTGGCCTTCTACATAAAAGGCAATGCCGCGCTCAAGACGCTGGATCTTGGTCAGGCTGCAGTTGCGGGCGATATCGGTGGCCTTGCTCGACCACGGCGAAATGGTGCCGAAACGCGGCAGCACCAGGAACAGGCGACCGCGAGGCTCCTGAACCGGCACGCTCGGGCCGTATTTCAGGAGACGGGCCAGCACATGCTGCTCGTCATCGGTCAGCGCGCTGGTGACCTCGGCGAAGTGGGCGAATTCAGCGTACAGGCCACTCACAGCCGGAACTTTTTCGTTCAGCTGCTCAAGTAATTTCTTGTGGCGGAAGGCGGAAAGGGCGGGAGCACCACGCAGGATCAACATCGTCGGGACAGCCTCGGGGAAGGGGGTGTGCTTTGAGGCCGTGCATTCTAGCCTAAACCGCCACTTTCGGCACCCGAAACCATGGCCCTGACACGTCCGAATGTCGGTGTTGCCGATTTGCACGGTCTGCCGGGTAAAAAATTCTATTGCTCTATCAGACGCAATCATTGCTGTCGAGATATGGCGGCAACGGCGCTTTGCGTATACTGCACCGATGTTTTCCCGATCGGATTTCCGCCCACGCTGCGCCAAGTGGCTCATCGCAACCGGAATCTTCCTGCTGCTCGGTGCCTGTGTTGAAAAACCCAACACACTGGAACGAGTCAAGGAGGATGGCGTCCTGCGCGTTGTCACTCGCAACAGCCCGGCCACCTATTTTCAGGATCGCAACGGCGAAACCGGTTTCGAATACGAACTGGTGAAGCGTTTCGCCGACGATCTGGGCGTGGAGCTCAAGATCGAAACCGCCGACAACCTCGATGACCTGTTCGACCAGATGAACAAACCCGGCGGGCCTGTACTGGCGGCAGCCGGGCTGGTCAGCACCGAGAACCGTGCGAAACAGGTGCGCTTCTCGCACTCCTATCTCGAAGTCACCCCGCAGGTCATCTACCGCAACGGCCAGTCGCGCCCCACCGATCCCGGCGATCTGGTGGGCAAGAAGATTCTCGTGCTCAAGGGCAGCAGCCACGCCGAGCAACTGGCGGCGCTGAAGGTCAAGTACCCGGGCATCAACTATGAAGAGTCGGATCAGGTCGAGGTCGTCGACCTGTTGCGCATGGTCGATGAAGGCCAGATCGACCTGACCCTGGTGGACTCCAACGAACTGGCGATGAACCAGGTGTACTTCCCCAACGTGCGCGTCGCCTTCGATCTGGGCGATGGCCGCGACCAGCGCTGGGCCGTCGCGCTGGGCGATGACAACAGCCTGCTCAACGAGATCAACAGCTTCCTCGACAAGATGCAGAAGAACGGCATGCTGCAGCGGCTCAAGGATCGCTATTACGGGCATGTGGACGTTCTGGGCTACGTCGGCGCCTACACCTTCGCCCAGCACCTGCAGGAACGCCTGCCCAAGTACGAGAAACACTTTCAGGCCGCGGCCAAGCAGGAGCAGGTCGACTGGCGGCTGCTGGCGGCGATCGGTTATCAGGAGTCGCTGTGGCAACCGGCGGTCACGTCCAAGACCGGCGTGCGCGGCCTGATGATGCTGACCCAGAGCACGGCGCAGGCCATGGGCGTGTCCAACCGGCTGGACGCCAAGCAGAGCATCCAGGGCGGCGCCAAGTATTTTGCCTACATCAAAGAGCAACTGGATGACTCGATCCAGGAGCCGGATCGCACCTGGCTGGCTCTGGCGTCCTACAACGTCGGCAGCGGGCACCTCGACGACGCGCGCAAGATGGCGGAAAACGAGGGCCTGAACCCGAACAAGTGGCTGGACGTCAAAAAGATGCTGCCGCGTCTTTCCCAGAAGAAGTGGTACAGCAAGACGCGCTACGGTTACGCGCGCGGCGGTGAGCCGGTGAGTTTCGTGGCCAACATCCGGCGCTATTACGACATCCTGACCTGGGTGACCCAGCCGCAATTGGAGGGCAGCCAGGTGGCCGAGGGCAATCTGCATGTGCCGGGGGTGGACAAGACCAAGCCGCCGGAGGATAAGACGCCGCTGTAAGCGGTTTTTGGTTTTGCGTCGATATTGGGATTGGGGTTGCTATCCGGCATCTCGGGTGATGCTGGATTTATGTTCTGGCTAACGCCAGACCTGTTTCGACTTCGTCGAGTTACTTGGAAAAGACACCCAAGTAACCAAGGTGTCTTGCTCCTGGTTTGGCCCCTCCTTCGTCGGGGTACCCTCACTCCGGTCCCGCTCCGTGGGCCCGGCGCGAATGGGCCATCCATGGCCCCGCGCCTCGCGCGGCATCCTGCCGCTTGGTCCACTCCACGAGACCTCCGCTCAGCCTGCACCCAAGTCGCGTTTGGCGGCGTCTGTGAGATTTTCGCATCAAGATCAAAAGCAACGGCAACGGCAACGGCTAGGTGTTATCCGATTTGCTTTTGATTCTGCCCGAAGGGCGTAGCAGCCGGGCTTGCCCGCGGGTCGTCCTCAAGATCGCTCCCGCCGGCAAGCCATGCTGCTACGGGAGCGGCGTGAACCGATCGCTTTTGATTTTGATCTTCGTACGCAAAGCTCCCAGACACCACAAATCGCGACTTGGGTGCAGGCCGAACGCAGGCGATGTGGAGTGGGCCAAGCGGCAGGATGCCGCGCGAGGCGCGGGGCCATGGATGGCCCATTCGCGCCGGGCCCACGGAACATCGCCGGAGTGAGGGAACCTCGACGAAGTCGAGGCCAAACCAGGAGCAGGACACCTTGGTTACTTGGGTGTCTTTTCCAAGTAACTCGGCGAAGCCGAAACAGGTCTGGCGTTAGCCAGAGCCCTTCAGCAGCACCACAAATAACGGATATGCATGCGATCAGAAAAAGGCGGATGCCTAACCCTTCAACCGACGCATTTTGAAAAACTCACTCAACATCGCCCCACACTCCTCCCCCAACACGCCACCCTCGAACAACACCCGATGATTGAGAAACGGCTGGGTAAAGAACTGCCCCTGACTCTGCACCACCCCCGCCTTGGGCTCGGTCGCCCCATACACCACCCGCCCAATCCGCGAATGCACGATCAAACCCGCACACATGCTGCACGGCTCAAGCGTCACATACAGCGTGCTGCCCGGCAGACGGTAATTGCTCAACGCCTGCGCCGCGGCGCGAATCGCCACCATCTCCGCATGCGCACTGGGATCGCTGCCACTGATCGGGCAGTTATAGCCACGACCAATAATCACCCCATCGTGAACCACCACAGCGCCCACCGGTACCTCGCCCAGCATCGCCCCTTCGGCGGCCAAGGCCAGCGCTTCGCGCATGAAATGCTGATCGCGGCTGCGATCAATGATTTGCGGCTGGCGCATTATGAAACCTCGATAGCTGCCATCAGACCGGTCTCCATGTGATCGATCACATGGCAGTGGAACATCCACACGCCGGGATTATCCGCTACCAGCGCAACGCGTGCGCGCTCGTTTCGCCCCAAAAGATAGGTATCGGTGAAATACGGGATGACGTCCTTGCGATTGGACGCGATCACCTTGAAGCTCATGCCATGCAAATGAATGGGATGCTGATACTGAGTCATGTTCTTCAATTCGAAGATGTAACTCTTGCCCTTCGCAAGCTTCGCGATGGGCCGGTCGGCGCAGGTCTTGTCGGTGATGTCCCAGGCCTGGCCGTTGATCTGCCACAGGCTCGGCGGTTTGCCGTTTTCAGTGTTGACCGATATGGCTCCCGCCCATTCGAAGTTGAAATTGAGCTTCTCGGCATTCGCCAGATCCGGTTCGGCCACCGGATTGGCGGGAAGCTCTGGCGGCCACTCGCCGGGCGCCTCGGTACTGGCGACAGAGCGGAAGGTCCCCAGGCGCACCGGGCCATTGCGCAGCGACAATTCCTCCCCGGCAGCAGGCGCCTTGATCGCCAGACAAATACGCATGCCCGGCCCCAGCCAGTAATCCTTGCCCAGCGGCCGCGGTTTGACCGGGTTGCCGTCCAGCGCATAGATCATCGCCTCGGCATCCGGCAGATTCAGCCGGTAGGTCACGGTGTTGTCGAGGTTGAGAATCCGCACCCGCGTGATCTGCCCGGCCGGCAGATCGATCACCCCCTGAGGCACGCCATTGATGGTCGACAGCCGTCCCGCCGTGCCCTCACGCGCCGCCTCACGGATCACGCTGAACTCGGTAAACGCGCCCTGCTCGTCCACATGCCAGCTTTTCAGGCTGACCGTGCGCTCATGCCGGAAGCCGGTAGGCTCACGCTCCTCGACAATCAAGGGCCCCACCAACCCACGCCCCAGCTCCTCGCTGCTGCTCACATGGGGGTGATACCAGTAACTGCCCGCATCCGGCACGCGGAACTTGTAATCGAAATACTCCCCCGGCTTGACCGGCAACTGAGACACATACGGCACGCCGTCCATCTCCAGCGGCAGCCGAATCCCGTGCCAGTGAATCGTCGTCTCCACCGGCAGGTGATTGATGAACCGCACCCGCAACCACTCGCCCTGCCTGACCCGCAACTCAGTCCCGGGCGCCGACCCGCCAAAGGCCCACGCTGGCGTCTTGAAACCGGACACCAACTCGACATCCAGAGGCGCTGCAATCAACTCGAAATCATGCCCCTCTCCCGGCCCCCGCTGCCCCAACCAATAACGCGCAGCCCCGCCGGCGCCCAGCCCGACAACGGTCAGGCCGGCTAAACCTGAGATGAATTGGCGGCGGGTGAAGGACATCGGAAGGGATACCTGTGCAGAAATCGGGAGAGAACAAAGCGCTGGATGAGAGGCTTTGTGAGGGGCGAATACGATACACCTGCGTTTCGGGAAGTTTAAGCGACGGAGAGCTGCGGTATACATCTGGTTGCAATTCCGCAGTCCTCGCCAAGCACGCCAATGCCACGCCTCATGCACACTCGACGGCACAAGTGGCCATTTATGAACGGCAACACAGAACGAATAGAACGTTGGAGCGACTCATGGGACCGCGCAAAAACTCATCAACTCTCCAGAATATCCGCGGGAAGATCATTCCAGAAAGCGGCAAGGACGCAGCATCTACCGATGAGACAGGTCGACCGGAACATGAACGCATTCATATGATGCTCATAGAGGATGCTGTTAACGGATTGGCTGACGTAGCTGCCGGGAACGTGAAGGACGCTCGGAGCGCGATTTCCGCGATAAAGCGCCGCGGTAGCCGGTAGGCCGTACACCAACGCTCAAAACAACAAGGGCGCCTGATGGCGCCCTTGTTGTTTCAGCTTATTCCCACTCAATCGTAGCCGGCGGCTTGCTCGACACGTCGTAGGTCACGCGCGAGATGCCGTCGATTTCGTTGATGATACGGCCGCTGACGGTTTCCAGCAGTTCGTATGGCAGGTGGGCCCAGCGGGCGGTCATGAAGTCGATGGTTTCGACCGCGCGCAGTGCGACGACCCAGGCGTAGCGGCGGCCGTCGCCGACGACGCCGACGGATTTGACCGGCTGGAACACGACGAAGGCCTGGCTGACTTTGTGGTACCAGTCGGCCTTGCGCAGTTCTTCGATGAAGATGTGGTCGGCGCGACGCAGCAGGTCGGCGTATTCCTTCTTCACTTCACCGAGGATCCGCACGCCCAGGCCCGGGCCCGGGAATGGGTGGCGGTAGACCATGTCGTACGGCAGGCCCAGCTCCAGGCCCAGACGGCGCACTTCGTCCTTGAACAGTTCGCGCAGCGGCTCGACCAGTTTCAGGTTCATCTCTTCCGGCAGGCCGCCCACGTTGTGGTGCGACTTGATCACGTGGGCCTTGCCGCTCTTGGCGCCAGCGGACTCGATCACGTCAGGGTAGATGGTGCCCTGGGCCAGGTACTTGATGTTGTGCAGCTTGGCGGACTCGGCATCGAACACGTCGATGAAGGTGCGGCCGATGATCTTGCGCTTCTTCTCCGGGTCGGCTTCGCCTTCCAGGTTGCTGAGGAACTGGTCTTCAGCGTTGGCGCGAATCACTTTGACGCCCATGTTCTCGGCGAACATGGCCATCACTTGCTCGCCTTCGTGCAGGCGCAGCAGGCCGTTGTCGACGAAGACGCAGGTCAGCTGGTCGCCGATGGCCTTGTGCAGCAGCGCGGCAACAACGGAGGAGTCGACACCGCCGGACAGGCCCAGCAGGACGTTGTCGGTACCGACCTGGGCGCGCACCTGAGCGATGGCGTCTTCGGCGATCTTCGACGGGGTCCACAGCGCTTCGCAACCGCAGATGTCGAGCACGAAGCGCGACAGGATGCGACCGCCCTGTTTGGTGTGGGTCACTTCCGGGTGGAACTGCACGCCATAGTAGCCACGGGCGTCGTCGGCCATGCCGGCGATCGGGCAGCTCGGGGTGCTGGCCAGGATGTGGAATTCCTGCGGCAGCTTGGTGACCTTGTCACCGTGGCTCATCCACACGTCCAGACCCAGCAGGCCGTCGGCGTCGACGTGATCTTCGATGCCGTCGAGCAGGCGGCTCTTGCCGACCACGTCGACACGGGCGTAGCCGAACTCACGCAGCTCGGAACCTTCGACCTTGCCGCCCAGCTGCTCGGCCATGGTCTGCATGCCGTAGCAGATGCCGAAGATCGGCACGTTCAGGTCGAACACCGCCTGCGGGCAGCGCGGGCTGTTGGCTTCGTGCACGGACTCGGGGCCACCGGCGAGGATGACGCCTTTGGGGGCGAAGGCGCGGATCGCGTCTTCGTCCATGTCGAACGGGTGCAGTTCGCAGTAGACGCCGATCTCACGCACGCGGCGGGCGATGAGCTGGGTGTACTGGGAACCGAAGTCCAGAATCAGGATGCGGTGGGCGTGAATGTCGAGGGCCATGAGTCATTCTCGTCGTAAATCAGAAACAAGACGGGGCTGTAATCAACAGCCCCGCTACAGAATTCTTGAAACGCGCCCGGTACACCAGGCGCATTTCCAATCACCCTACGCGATAGTTAGGCGCTTCCTTGGTGATCTGCACGTCGTGGACGTGGGATTCGGCCATGCCGGCACCGGTGATGCGGACGAATTCAGGCTTGGTGCGCATTTCCTGAATGTTGGCGCTGCCGGTGTAGCCCATCGAGGAACGCAGGCCGCCCATCAGCTGATGGATGATGGCCGACAGCGAGCCCTTGTAGGCAACGCGACCTTCGATACCTTCCGGCACCAGTTTCTCGGCGCCTGCCGAGGAGTCCTGGAAGTAGCGGTCGGACGAACCTTGCGCCTGGGACATCGCACCCAGCGAACCCATGCCGCGGTAGGCCTTGTAGGAACGGCCCTGGAACAGTTCGATTTCGCCCGGCGCCTCTTCGGTACCGGCGAACATCGAGCCCATCATCACGGCGTAGGCGCCGGCGACGATGGCCTTGGACAGGTCACCGGAGAAGCGGATGCCGCCGTCAGCGATCAGGGGAACGTCGGTGCCTTCCAGCGCGGCAGCCACGTTGGCGACGGCGCTGATTTGCGGAACGCCGACACCGGCAACGATACGGGTGGTGCAGATCGAGCCAGGGCCGATACCGACCTTGACGCCGTCAGCGCCTGCCTCGACCAGTGCACGGGCTGCTTCGCCGGTGGCGATGTTGCCGCCGATGACCTGCACTTCCGGGAAGTTCTCCTTGACCCAGCGAACGCGGTCGATCACGCCTTTGGAGTGGCCGTGGGCGGTGTCGACGACAATCACGTCAACGCCGGCAGCGACCAGTGCGCTGACGCGCTCGCCGGTGTCCTTGCCGGTGCCGACTGCCGCGCCAACACGCAGACGACCCTGGTCATCCTTGCTGGCCAGCGGGTAGGCCTTGGCTTTTTCGATGTCCTTGACGGTCATCATGCCCTTGAGCGCGAACTTGCCGTCGACGATCAGGACTTTTTCCAGACGGTGCTTGTGCAGCAGCTCGCGGACTTCGTTCTTGTCGGCGCCTTCGCGGACGGTGACCAGACGCTCTTTGGGCGTCATCACTTCGCGAACCGGGATGTCCAGACGGTTTTCGAAACGCACGTCACGGGAGGTCACGATGCCGACGAGCTCGCCGTCGTGCAGGACCGGTACGCCGGAAATGTTGTGCAGACGGGTCAATTCGAACAGGTCGCGAACCGTGGCGTCAGCCTCGATGGTGATCGGATCCTTGACCACACCCGCTTCGAACTTCTTGACCTTGCGCACTTCAGCGGCCTGCTGGTCGATGGTCATGTTCTTGTGGATGATGCCGATGCCGCCTTCCTGAGCCATGGCGATGGCCAGACGGGCTTCAGTGACGGTGTCCATAGCGGCGGAAACGAGGGGAATGTTCAGTTCGATGCCACGGGTCAATCGGGTTTTCAGACTGACTTCGTTGGGAAGCACCTCGGAATAACCGGGCACAAGGAGAATGTCGTCGAATGTAAGGGCTTCTTGGCTGATACGCAGCATCGCTGGGCTCCCGAGCGGGAAAATGGAAGCGCGCCATTATACCCAGACACATGGCCTTGCTCAACGTAAAGATCAGCCAATTTGATAATGTTGCCGATAGCCGCCCGCTATCGATTGAAATGCCATTTATAGACGCACTTTGACCCACGCTACTGGTCGGTCCAGCCGCTCGGCGAACTCTTCGAGAAACGCAGGTTTGAAGCCCGCCTCCAACCAGTCGTTAAAGATGAAGCCTAGATTGGAAAAGCCGCACGGATCGAGAAACAGAAAGCCGTTGATGTCATCCTCGAACCGGCATTCAGGGCAGATGAAGTTGTCGGTGTGGCCCGGACTCCATTCTTCCAGGCTGTCGAACAGCGCCTCGCCGATCTCGCGCCGGCACTCGGGGCACCCCGCCTCCTCCTTGAAGCCCTGCTGGGGTGTATAGATGCAGCGCTTGAGCACGATCTCCAGGCCGTTGACCGCCTGGCCAAAGGGAAGCGCATCAGGGTTTTCCACGACCCGCCGCGCACCCGGGGCGATCGCGTAAGCCATGCGATTGAAGCTGCGCCCGCAGGTGCTCAGGGACTCTTCCACCACGTCGAGCTTCACCAGCCAGCGCAGGATCGCTCGCGCCCGGGCTTCGTGGGCCGGGAAGCTGGAGATTTGCGGGACGATGATGCTTTGGGTGTTCATGACGAGCCTGCCACTGAGGTTGAACCGGGCGCGCAGCATAATGCCCGCACCGATCACGTCAAGTATCGCCCTTAACCGGCCAGGTAGCGACCCAGCAGCGTGATGCCGCTGATCAGCACCATCCAGGTCACCAGCCGAACGAACATCTCCCGCGACATGCGCATCACCAGATGCCGCCCCACCCACGAACCTGCGATCATCGCAGGCAGCAGACAGGCTGCCAGCACCAGCAGGGAAATCTGCGCATACACGCCGGTGATCACGAACAGGCTCAGGCGCACGATGGTGCTGCAACTGATCAGCGCATTCTGGGTGGCGCGGGCCTGGCTTTTGTCTGGAAGGCGGCCATTGAGGTAGATCGCATAGAGAAAGCCGCCACTGCCGAACAGCGCACCGAACAGCCCGCCCATCGTGCCCATCAGAACCGACCAGCCGGCCGACAACTGGGTCGGACGCACCTTCACCGCCAGGCTGTACAGCGAATAGCCGATCAGAAACAGGCCCATCAACAACAGCAGCACGTCGGACTTGAGGTTGAGCAGAAACAGCACACCGATGGTGCAGCCCACCGCCATGCACGGCACCATGCGCAGCAGCTCCGAGCGCACCACCGACTGGCGCGATGGCAGCAGATGGCTGAAGGCGGCGAGGAAATCGAGCATCACCAGCAGCGGGATGATCCTTGAGAGCGGCATGAAGTGAATCAACACCGGGCCTGCCACCAATGCAGTGCCGAAGCCTGCGATGGCGAATACCAGATAGGCGGCGATCACCCCTGCTTCTATAAAGAGCCAGTCGAGCGGGGTCAGGCCCAGCTGGTTGAAGGCGTTGGTGATTTCGGTCAGAGCGGCGAGCATTGTGTCCTCCATGGATGAATGGCGGGGCACAGCATACGCGATTGATAGGCGAACACCCTGTAGGAGCGAATTCATTCGCGAAGGAAGAACAGGCGATAGTGATGTGTCGTCTGGTCCATTGTTCGCGAATAAATTCGCTCCTACAGGTCCGCTCGCGCCTTCAAGCAGGTGGTCGCCCCGCCCACAATGCCTTTATCATGCCCGCCATGATCAAAGACCCCTTCGCAAGACTCGGCCTTGACCGGGAAGTCCTCACTGTCAGCCAGCTCAACGGCCGCGCCCGCGTGTTGCTGGAAGATGTGTTCTCCAGCATCTGGGTCGAGGGCGAGATTTCCAATTTGTCGCGTCCGGCCTCCGGGCACGTGTACTTCACCCTCAAGGACAGCGGCGCCCAGGTGCGTTGCGCGCTGTTTCGCAGCAATGCCGCGCGGGTGCGTCAGGCGCTCAAAGATGGCCTGGCGGTCAAGGTGCGCGGCAAGGTCTCGCTGTTCGAAGGGCGCGGCGATTACCAGCTGATTCTCGACACCGTCGAACCGGCAGGCGATGGCGCATTACGTCTGGCGTTCGACGCACTGAAGGAAAAGCTCAACGCCGAAGGCCTGTTCAGCACCGAACGCAAGGTCGCCCTGCCCCTGCATCCGCAACGCATTGGCATCGTCAGCTCGCCCACCGGCGCGGTGATCCGCGACATCATCAGCGTGTTCCGCCGCCGTGCGCCGCAGGTCGAACTAACGCTGATCCCCACTGCTGTGCAGGGCCGCGAAGCCATCGGGCAGATCGTACGTGCCCTGAAAATCGCCGACGCGCGCGGTTTCGACGCGTTGATCCTGGCCCGAGGCGGCGGCTCGCTGGAAGATTTGTGGTGCTTCAACGAAGAGGCCGTGGCCCGCGCCATCGATGCCTGTGTGACGCCCATTGTCAGCGCGGTCGGCCACGAGACCGACGTGTCGATCAGTGACTTCGTCGCCGACGTTCGCGCACCGACGCCTTCGGCCGCCGCCGAGTTGCTGGCCCCGGACTCCAGTGATCTGCATCGACGCGTCGACAGCCTGCAACGGCGGCTGGTCAGCCGCATGCAGGATCGCCTGATGCGCGAGAAGCTGCGCCTGGACGGCATTTCCCGCAGGCTGCGTCATCCGGGCGAGCGGCTGCGTCAGCGCGCCCAGCGTCTGGATGACCTGGACATGCGCATGCGTCGTGCCTTCGAGCAGATGATGCACAAGCGCCAGGTCAGAATGGCCCACCTTGAGAGCCGACTGGCCGCCCAACATCCGGGGCGCACGCTGGCGTTCTTGCGCCAGCGCCTGGACGTCCTGGCCGAACGCCTGCCCCGGGCCATCAAGGAAAACATCAAGACCCGCCGCCTGCAGCTGCAAAGCCAGGTGCAGACGCTGAACGTGGTCAGCCCGCTGGCCACCCTGGGGCGCGGCTACAGCATCCTGCTGGACGAACGCGGTAGGGCCATTCGCAGCGCCGAGCAGACCCATACCGGCCAGCGCCTGACCGCAAAATTGGGCGAAGGCGAATTGCAGGTGCGCGTGGAAGACAACCACCTGACGCCCGTCACCCTTTCTCTTCTGGACTGATCAATGCTGCCTTTTATCTCCCGCTCCCTGTTTGGCGCCGCGCTGACGTTGTGCCTGACGCTCCCGGCTCATGCTGACAGTTACATCTCGCGCCTGCTCAACAAGCCCGTGCCCGGCGGTGTCGCCGTGGTCGATCTGGGCCCCGCCGCGCAAGCGCCCAAGGCCACGTTTCAGGGCAAACCGGTGCTGGTGGTCAAGGATCAGGACGCCCGCTGGCTGGCGATCGTCGGCATCCCGCTGACGGTCAAGGCCGGGACGTCGCAACAGGTCAGCAGCGGTGGGCGGAATCTGCCGTTCAGTGTGGGCAGCAAGAAATACCCTGAGCAGCACATCACCCTGAAGAACCAGCGCCAGGTCAATCCGAACCCGGATGACTTGAAACGCATCGAGCAGGAACTGGACGTTCAGGTCCGCGCCTATCGCACCTTCACGCCGGGTACGCCGAGCAACCTGCTGCTGGATAAACCGGTCGACGGGCCGCTGTCGAGCAAGTTCGGCGTGCGCCGCTTCTTCAATGGCGAGGAGCGCAATCCTCATGCGGGTCTGGACTTCGCGGTGCCAGCCGGCACACCGATCAAGTCGCCGGCCGCGGGCAAGGTGATCCTGATCGGCAACTACTTCTTCAACGGCAACACGGTGTTCGTCGACCATGGCCAAGGCTTCATCAGCATGTTCTGTCACATGTCGAAGATCGATGTGAAGGTCGGCGATGCCGTGCCTCGCGGCGGCGTGGTCGGACGCGTCGGCTCGACCGGCCGCGCCACCGGCCCGCACATGCACTGGAACGTGAGCCTGAACGACGCGCGGGTGGACCCGGCAATCTTTATCAATGCCTTTCAGCCCTGAGAGCGCAGGAACCGTCGAATGGCTCGACACTGGCGTGGGATGTCAAATCTGTAGGAGCGAATTTATTCGCGAAGATTAGTCAGGCGATACATTTGTATCGCCTGACACAGTTTTCGCGAATGAATTCGCTCCTACAGTTCGGAATTGCGCCAGACCAGACATTGCGGAAGACAAAAATGCTCAGCAATAAATAATCTACAAAAAACAAAATACCGCTACAAAATCCCGCCTTACCTGATTTGGCGAAAACTTCTCCCAATTTTTCCCAACTGCTTGCCAGCTTTCACCCCATTGGTTACGGTTGGACCCATGAAAACGTCTCAAACCCTCATCCTGCTGCGTCAACACCGCTGCCTCAGCCTCGTCAGTGCACGACTGCCAGGCTAGATCGCGGTGCCTCGACCTGTTCTGCATCAACACCGGCTGGCCGCCTTCTTTCGGCCCTCAGTACAAAAAGGATTACTCACATGACCATGCTCAACGATCCCTCGAAGAAGTACCGTCCGTTCCCGGTCATCGACCTGCCTGATCGCACCTGGCCTTCCAAGACCATCACCGAAGTGCCGATCTGGTGCAGCTCCGACCTGCGTGACGGCAACCAGTCGCTGATCGAGCCAATGGATTCGGTCAAGAAACTGCGCTTCTGGAAAACCCTGGTGCAGGTTGGCGTGAAAGAAATCGAAGCGTCCTTCCCGGCCGCGTCGCAAACCGACTTCGACTTCGTGCGCACCCTGATCGAAGACGGCCACATCCCGGACGACACCACCATTCAGGTGCTGACCCAGGGCCGGGAAGACCTGATCGCCCGTACTTTCGAATCCCTGCGTGGCGCCAAGAAGGCCATCGTTCACCTGTACAACGCCACGTCGCCGTCCTTCCGTCGCATCGTCTTCAACCAGGACAAGGACGGCATCAAGGCCATCGCGGTCAACGCCGCCAAGCTGTTCGTCAAATACGCCGCCCAGCAGCCGGAAACCCAGTGGCAGTTCGAGTACTCGCCTGAAACCTTCAGCGCCACCGAGCTGGACTTCGCCAAGGAAGTCTGCGACGCCGTGGTCGAAGTGTGGAACGCCACCCCGCAGAACAAGGTGATCCTCAACCTGCCAGCCACCGTTGAAGTGGCCACGCCGAACATCTACGCCGACCAGATCGAGTGGTTCTGCCGCAACATCAACCGTCGTGACAGCGTGATCATCAGCCTGCACACCCACAACGACCGTGGCACCGGCGTTGCCGCCACCGAGCTGGGCCTGATGGCCGGCGCCGACCGCGTCGAAGGCTGCCTGTTCGGCAACGGTGAGCGTACCGGTAACGTCGACCTGGTGACCGTTGCTCTGAACATGTACACCCAGGGCCTGAACCCGCAACTGGACTTCTCCGACATCGACGGCGTGCGCAAGGTCGTTGAAGAGTGCAACCAGATTCCGGTTCACCCACGTCATCCGTACGTCGGCGATCTGGTCCACACCGCGTTCTCCGGCTCGCACCAGGACGCGATCCGCAAGGGCTTCGCCCAGCAGAAAGAAGACGCGCTGTGGGAAGTGCCGTACCTGCCGATCGACCCGGCAGACATCGGCCGCAGCTACGAAGCAGTCATCCGCGTGAACAGCCAGTCCGGCAAGGGCGGCATCACCTACCTGCTGGAACAGGAATACGGCATCTCCCTGCCGCGCCGCATGCAGATCGAGTTCAGCCAGGTGGTTCAGGGCGAAACCGACCGCCTGGGCCTGGAAATGACCGCGCAGCAGATCTACTCGCTGTTCAAGACCGAGTACCTGCAAGCCAACAAGCCGTACGCGCTGGTCAGCCATCGCCTGCAGGAAGAAAACGGCCACAGCGCCGTGGAAGTCGAAGTCACCGGCAAGGGCGACGGCGAGAACAACCTGCACTGGCGCGGCAAGGGCAACGGTGCGCTGGAAGCACTGGTGGCCGGCCTGCCGGTTCCAGTCGAGATCATGGACTACAACGAGCACGCCATCGGCGCGGGCACCACGGCCAAGGCCGCTGCCTACATCGAGCTGCGTGTGAACGGCGAGCGTGCGGTGCACGGCGTGGGTATCGATGAAAACATCACCACCGCCAGCTTTAAGGCGCTGTTCAGCGCGCTGAACCGTGGGTTGATCCAGTCTGAAGTGGCGAAAGCTGCCTGAGCAGACCGCGTACTGTAGGAGCGAATTTATTCGCGATGATGGGACAGGCGATACCTCTATATCGCCTGCCCCGTTTTTCGCGAATGAATTCGCTCCTACAAAGTCGAGATCGGTGAACTCAAATCAAAAGGCCCTGAACGATTGTTTCAGGGCCTTTTTCGTGTGCGCGGGATACCTCAGGCAGTGGTGTTGACGCTGCCTTTCATCAACTCCAGCAACGACGCCTGCAAGGCCATCATCTGCGCGGTGGTTGTAGCAATTTGCTGAGAGATGGCGTTGACCTGCGGCGCCTTTTCCATGTCCGACATCTTGCTGTGCTGCACCGCGGCCAGCTGCTTCTGTTGCTCCTGAAGCTGTTTCTGTACTTCCTTGATCTGCTCCTGGAGCTGCTTGATCATCTGCTCGCGAGTGGTGGTGCCCACGGTCGAAGCCTTCTGCGGCGGCACTGCGGCGGCCAGGTCGGCACTGGCGGTCACCGCTTCGCTCTTGGTCGATTCGTCGTTTTTGAAGCCAACTGAAAAGCCGCTGGAATAGGCCGTCAGTGAACCGGTATTGATGGTGGTCATGATGAACTCCTTGTCTGGTGCAGTCTGTATCGACTTGCTTACAAAGAACTGAAGTCCATTTATCGCGCGCGCACGAAAACACTCCACGGTGTGAACCATGGAGTGTTTTTCCAGAGGTTTATCAGGCGGTGGTGTTGATGCTGCCGGACTTCTGCAGTTGCACCAGGGCCGCTTCCTGGGTCGCCAGCGTGGCGCTGGTGGTGGAAATCTGACCCTGAATGGCCATTACGCGCTGGGATTTTTCCTGCTCGTCACCCTTGCTCGCCTGGGCAGCGGCCAGTTGCTGCTCCTGCTCTTGCAGACGTTT
Organism: Pseudomonas sp. 2; assembly: GCF_056627435.1. NCBI lineage: Bacteria > Pseudomonadati > Pseudomonadota > Gammaproteobacteria > Pseudomonadales > Pseudomonadaceae > Pseudomonas > Pseudomonas sp. 2. The sequence continues at coordinate 236,285 of NZ_JBWXNG010000003.1, read as the reverse complement.
TTCGGTTTCCTTGATCTGCTCCTCGAGCTTCTCGATCGCCTGCTCGCTTTCGCTGGAGGAGTCGGAGCTGCTGCTCGCACCGCCCGCCCCTGCCGCGCCACCGGCGGCGCCGGATGCGGAGGTGGCAGTGGTCGAGGCCGCTGCAGTAGCGGAGGTGTCAGTATCGGCGGCGTCGGTCGTGGTGGTGTCTTTCTTGACCGCGACGGTGAAGCTGCTGGTGTAGGAACTCAATGAGGATGTGCTGATGGTGGTCATACCGATCTCCTGTTTGGGTACAACCGCTATCGACCGCACACCCCGCCAACTCCATGCATTTAGTGTATCTCGAATGTATCAGCGTCGAGATATGCCGGGAATCGCTGGCGGTACGCCGCCAGGCTCTCGGCGGACAGGCTGACATGGAACACGCCGTCCGCTTCGCCGATGTTCAGCAGGCTCTCGCCCTGGAAATCCAGCACCTGGCTGTCGCCGGTGTAGGCAAAACCCTTGCCGTCGGTGCCGATACGGTTCACCGCCGCCACGTAGCACAGGTTCTCGATGGCCCGCGCCGGCAACAGACGGTTCCAGTGCTGGCGCCGGGCCCCGGGCCAGTTGGCGGTGTATAGCAGCAGGTCAGTGTCTTGCGAGCCACGGCTCCAGACCGGGAAACGCAGGTCGTAGCAGATCAGCGGGCGAATCCGCCAGCCCTTGAGCTCGAACTGCACCTGGCGCTCGCCCGGGCTGTAGTGCTCGTGCTCGCCGGCCATGCGAAACAGATGGCGCTTGTCGTAGTGCAACAGCTCGCCATCGGGCCGCGCCCAGAGCAGGCGGTTGCGATGGCTGCCATCGGCAGCGCGGGTTATCACGCTGCCGGTGACTACTGCGTTGATGCGCCGGGCCTGATTGAGCAGCCACTTGGCGGTGATGCCGTGTTCAGGCTCGGCGAGCGCCTCGGAATCCATCGAAAAGCCGGTGGTGAACATCTCCGGCAGGATCACCAGATCGGCGCCCTCGGCCTGGCCGAGCAACTCTTCGAAATGCGCATGGTTGGCCTTGCAGTCGTGCCAGACCAGCGTGGTCTGCACTAAGGCGACGTTCAGGTTGGGCAGTTGACTCAGATCGCGCATAGTTTTTCCGCTGCCTTGAGCAACGTCTCCTCACGCTTGGGAAAGCACAGGCGAATCAGGCGCTGGCCTTCGGGCGGATTCTGGTAGAACACTGAAATCGGGATGCTGGCCACGCCGTGCTCGCGGGTCATCCACAGTGACATCTCGACGTCGTTCAGGTCGGGGCGGATCTTCGAGTAATCCACCAACTGGAAATAGGTGCCGCCCGCGCGGGTGAAGCTGAAGCGCGACGACTCCAGACGGTCGCAGAAGAAATCCCGCTTGGCCTGATAGAACGCCGGCAGCTCTTCGACATGTTCCGGGCACGCGGCCATGAAATCGGCCAGTGCCCATTGCAGCGGCGTCACGCCACAGAAGCCGACGAACTGGTGAATCTTGCGCATCTCGGCGGTCAGCGCGGGCGGTGCCACCAGATAACCGGTTTTCCAGCCGGTCACGTGGTAGGTCTTGCCAAACGAGCTGACCACGAACGCACGCTGATACAGCTCGTCATGGGCCAGCACGCTGGCGTGCTTCACGCCGTCGAACACCAGATGCTCGTAGACCTCGTCGCTGACCAGATAGATGTCGCGGTCACGAATCAGCGCTGCCAGCTTGTCCAGCTCGCTGCGGGTAATCAGCGCGCCACTGGGGTTGTGCGGGCTGTTGATGATGATCATGCGGGTGCGCGGGCTCAGGGCAGCGCTGAGCTTTTCCCAGTCGATGGAAAAGTCGCCGTCCTTGAGCTGCACGTGCACGCAGCGGCCACCGGCCAGTTCCACCGAAGGCTCGTAGCTGTCGTAGCTCGGATCGAACACGATGACTTCATCGCCTGCGCGCACCACGGTCTGGATGGCGCAGAAGATGGCATGGGTGGCGCCGGGCGTGATGGTGATCTCGCTGTCGAGATTGACCTGGCGGCCATAGGAGCGGGCGATCTTGGCCGCCACTTGCTCACGCAGCGCGGGCAGTCCGGCCATTGGCGCGTACTGGTTATGGCCTTCCATCGTGTGGCGGCAGAGGGCTTCACGCAGCGCGTCGGGCCCGTCGAAATCGGGAAAGCCCTGGGAAAGGTTGATCGCCCCGGTTTCGGCGGCAAGCTGGGACATCACGGTGAAAATGGTAGTGCCAACGTTCGGCAATTTGCTGGTGATCATCGGGCCTTCCTGCTCCACACCCAGCCGGGAGCGGCAGGGGAACTTGCAGAATAGCCCGGATTGCAAACACAAAAAAAGGCGCCATTGGCGCCTTTTTCGAAGAAAGTCCGTTACAGAATCAGCGCTTATCCTTGCGCTTCTTCTCGGCCTTCTTGTGGTGCGACATCAAGCGACGCTTCTTGTTGACCTGGCGGTCGGTCAGCGTGTTCTTGTTGCCTTCGTACGGGTTTTCACCGCCCTTGAACTCGATGCGGATCGGCGTACCGACCAGCTTGAGCACGCGCCGGTAGGTGTTTTCCAGGTAGCGCACGTAGGATTTGGGCACCTTCTCGACCTGGTTGCCGTGGATCACGATCAGCGGCGGGTTCGCACCACCGAGGTGAGCGTAACGCAGCTTGATCCGGCGGCCGTTGACCATCGGCGGCTGGTGCTCGCTGATGGCGTCTTCGAGGATCTGGGTCAGGCGGCTGGTCGGCCAGCGGGTGACCGCCGACTTGAACGAAGCCTGCACCGATGCATACAGGTTGCCGACGCCGGTGCCATGCAGCGCGGAGATGAAGTGAATGTCGGCGAAGTCGACGAAGAACAGCCGGCGCTGCAGTTCGGTCTTCACGTAGTCACGTTCGCTCGGCTCCATGCCGTCCCACTTGTTCAGCGCGATGACCAGCGCACGACCGGCCTCCAGCGCGAAGCCCAGCAGGTTGAGGTCATGGTCGACCACGCCTTCGCGGGCGTCCATGACGAAGATCACCACGTTGGCGTCCTTGATCGCCTGCAGCGTCTTGACCACCGAGAACTTCTCGACTTCCTCGTGGATCTTGCCGCGCTTGCGCACACCGGCGGTGTCGATCAGCGTGTACTTTTCCTCGTTGCGCTCGAACGGGATGTAGATACTGTCGCGGGTGGTGCCGGGCTGGTCATAGACGATCACCCGGTCTTCCCCGAGCATGCGGTTGACCAGCGTGGATTTGCCCACGTTGGGACGACCGATGATGGCGATCTTGATGCCGTCTTTCTCGCTCGGGCCAGGAATACGCTTGGCTTCTTCGCCTTCAGCGACGTCTTCCAGCTCGCCCTCTTCGGCCTCGGCGTCAGCATCCTTGGGGAACTGGTTGAGGGTGATTTCCAGCATCTGCGAGATGCCACGGCCGTGAGCACCGGCGATCGGGATCGCATCGCCCATGCCCAGTGGCGCGAACTCGGCGCGGGCCATGTCCGGGTCGATGTTGTCGACCTTGTTGGCGATCACGTAGGAGGTCTTGTTGCGCTTGCGCAGGTGCTCGCCGATCATCTGGTCGGCGGCGGTGAAGCCGGCCTTGGCGTCGACCAGGAACAGCACGACATCGGCTTCCTCGATCGCCAGCAGCGACTGCTCGGCCATCTTTTCGTCCATGCCGTGCTCGTCACCGGAAATACCGCCGGTGTCGATGACAATGTAGGAACGCCCTTGCCACTTGGCCTCACCGTACTGGCGATCGCGGGTCAGACCGGACAAGTCGCCGACGATGGCGTCGCGACTCCTGGTCAGGCGGTTGAACAAGGTGGACTTGCCGACGTTCGGTCGACCCACCAGGGCGATTACGGGAACCATGCGGCTCTCCACTTCGTTATTTCAGAAAATACAAAAGCCGCTGCAAGGCAGCGGCCGGAGTTCGGAGCGGCACTCAAGGCGCCGCAAGCCCCGCCAGGCGGGGCCGCAAGGGGATTGCCGAGCAACGGCTTCCCCAAGCGTAGACAACCATCACTTGATCGACAGCGCTTCCAGCTTGCCGCTGTTGCCGAAGACGTAAATGGTGTTGCCCGAGACCAGCGGACGGGCGCGCAGGCCGTCACCGTCGATCTTTTCACGGGCGACGAAGTGACCATCGACCTGGCTGAGCAGGTGCAGATAGCCTTCCATGTCGCCCACAGCCACGTAGCTGGAGAACACTTCCGGCGAGCCCAGCTGGCGGCGGGCCAGTTGGTCGTTGCTCCACAGCGCGGTGGACGAACGCTCGTCGACGCCTTCCACGGTGCCGCTGGCCAGCGACACGTAGACGCTGCCGAAGCCCTGGGCAACGCCCGAGTAGCTCGACGCATCACGCTGCCACAGGATGCGACCGCTCTGCAGATCCAGGCCCGCTACGCGGCCCTGGTAGGTGGCGACGTACAGGGTGCTGCCGGACAACAGCAGGCCACCGTCGATGTCGACCACGCGATCAAGCTCCGAGCGACCTTGTGGAATCGCCACGCGCTGCTCCCAGACCGGCACGCCGTTGCTGGTGTCCAGCGCCACGACCTTGCCGGTGGACAGGCCGGCAACCGCCAGCTGACCGGTCACGATCGGTGCGCCAGTGCCGCGCAGGGTCAGTACCGCCGGGCTGCTATCGTAGATCCAGCGCTGATTGCCGGTGGCCGCGTCGTAACCGATGACCTTATCGTCCTGGGTCTGGGCAACGACCACGTCGCCGTTGGTCGCAGGTGCTGCGAGCACCTCGCTGGTGGCCTTGGCCTTCCACTTCTGCTCGCCGGTGGACTGGTCCAGCACGATCACTTCGCCACGCAGGGTGCCGAGCATGATCATGCCCGAACCTACGCCCACGGCGCCGGAAACAGGCTGTTCGAGTTCTTTCTTCCACAGCACGTAGCCGTTGCTGCGGTCGATGGCCATGACCAGACCGTTGGCGTCGGCAGCGTAGATGTGCTCGCCGTCGATGGCCGGAACCAGGATGTTGTAGATGTCGCCCTGGCCGTCACCGACCGAGCGGCTCCACAGCTTCTGCAAGGTCACTTCCTGTTTGAAGTCGACCAGTTCCGCCGGAGGCAATTCCTTTTTGCTGTTGCTGCTGCAACCCGCGGCCAGAACGACCAGAGCCAGCACTGCCGCATGTTTCCAACGAATCACGTCACGCATCCCCTTTCGCCAGGTCGTCGAGCTTCATTTGCAGGCCGCCCACCGCCGATTGCTCGGACAGTGCAGCCTTGGCCTTCTTGTATGCAGCGTAGGCATCGTCGGTACGACCCAGCTGAACCAGCAGGTCGCCACGCAGTTCTTCACGGCTGGCGGCAAAGGCCTTGTCGGCGTCGCCGTCGAGCAGTTTCAGCGCTTCATCAGCCTTGTTCTGCGCAGCCAGTACACGGGCCAGACGCTGACGGGCGATTTCGCCCAGGGTCGGGTTGGCCGGCTTGGCGTTGATTGCCTTCAGCTCGTTGGCGGCGTCGTCCAGCTTGCCAGTATCGACCGCGACCTTGGCCACGAACAGGCTGCCGTACTGCGCGTAGGCGGTACCGCCGAACTCGCTTTTGAGCTTGCCGGCGATCTCGGCGACCTGGCCGGCATCGGCCTGGCCGCTCGGCGTCAGGGCCGTTTCCAGCAACTGCTGGTACAGCGCCGAAGCGCCTTGCGCCTGGTTGTTCTGATAGCGGTGCCAGGCCTGCCAGCCCAGCACAACGATCACTGCCAGCAGACCACCGGTAACCAGGGGCTTGCCGTTACGCTGCCACCAGTCCTTGACCGCTGCCAGTTGTTCTTCATCGCTACTCGACACCCCAATACTCCTATTCGCTGATGCTGCTTTTTATCAGGCTTGGCCCGGCTTCAACCCTGCGCAACGCAGGTGGCCAGATGCTCGGACAGAGCATCCCAGGCAATGGTTTGTTGTTCGCCCTGACCGCGCAGAGGCTTGACGCCCACTTCCTTGCGCGCCAGTTCTTCGTCGCCCAGGATCAGCGCATACAGCGCGCCGCTCTTGTCAGCCTTCTTGAATTGGCTCTTGAAGCTGCCGGCGCCGGCGTTGACCTGCAGGCGCAGGTTCGGCGCCTGGTCACGCAGGCGCTCGGACAACGCCAGTGCAGCCAGTTCGGCCGCTTCGCCAAAGGCGCAGACATAGACGTCGATGGTGCGGGAAATTTCTTCAGGCACCTGCTCCAGGGTTTCAAGCAGCAGGACCAAGCGCTCGATGCCCATGGCGAAACCGACGCCAGCGGTCGGCTTGCCGCCCATCTGCTCGACCAGACCGTCATAACGGCCGCCCGCGCAGACCGTGCCCTGGGCGCCGAGCTGGTCGGTGACCCATTCGAAAACGGTCTTGCTGTAGTAATCCAGGCCGCGCACCAGCTTGGGATTGATCACGTACGGAATGCCCGCCGCGTCCAGGCGCGCCTTGAGGCCTTCGAAGTGAACGCGGGACTCTTCGTCCAGGTAATCCGCCAGTTTCGGCGCATCGACCAGCACGGCCTGGGTTTCAGGGTGCTTGGTGTCGAGCACGCGCAGCGGGTTGGTCTTCAGGCGACGCTGGCTGTCTTCATCCAGCTGGTCGTGGCGAGCCGACAGGTACTCGACCAGCGCTTCGCGATAAGTGGCGCGGGCGGCGCTGGTGCCCAGGCTGTTGAGCTCCAGCTTGACCGCGTTGCGGATGCCCAGCAGGCCCCACAGGCGCCAGGTCAGCACGATCAGCTCGGCATCGATGTCCGGACCGTCGAGGTTGAACACTTCGCAGCCGATCTGGTGGAACTGGCGATAGCGGCCTTTCTGCGGACGCTCGTGGCGGAACATCGGGCCGATGTACCACAGCTTCTGCACCTGGCCACCGCCGGTGATGCCGTGCTCCAGCACCGCGCGTACGCAGGCCGCCGTGCCTTCCGGGCGCAGGGTCAGCGAGTCGCCGTTGCGGTCGGCGAAGGTATACATCTCTTTCTCGACGATGTCGGTGACTTCGCCGATGGAACGCTTGAACAGGTCGGTGAACTCGACGATCGGCATGCGGATCTGGCGATAACCGTAGTTATCCAAGAGACCGGCCACGGTGCCTTCGAAATAGCGCCACAGCGGGGTCTGCTCCGGCAGGATGTCGTTCATGCCACGAATGGCTTGCAGGGACTTACTCACAAATATTCCTTGAAAACGGGTTAGCCGCGAACGATCAGCGCTGCGTCGGCCTGGACCTTTTCGGCCGCTTTCTCGCGGATCAGGCGTTCAAGCTCGTCCACGAGATTGTCATTGGTCAGCTTTTGCGACGGTTTGCCATCGATGTAGATCAGGTTCGGCGTACCGCCGGTGAGGCCGACATGGGCCTCCTTGGCTTCGCCCGGACCGTTCACCACACAACCGATCACCGCCACATCGAGCGGAACCAGCAGATCTTCAAGGCGCCCTTCCAGCTCGTTCATGGTCTTGACCACATCGAAATTCTGCCGCGAGCAGCTCGGGCAGGCGATGAAGTTGATGCCACGGGAACGCAGGTGCAGCGACTTGAGGATGTCGTAGCCGACTTTCACTTCCTCGACCGGATCGGCGGCCAGCGAGATACGGATGGTATCGCCGATGCCTTCGGCCAGCAGCATACCTAGGCCGACGGCCGATTTCACCGTGCCTGAACGCAAACCACCGGCTTCGGTGATCCCTAAGTGCAGCGGCTGGATGATTTGCTTGGCCAGCAGGCGATAGGCTTCGACCGCCATGAACACGTCGGAGGCCTTGACGCTGACCTTGAAGTCCTGGAAATCCAGGCGGTCCAGGTGCTCGACATGGCGCAGCGCGGACTCGACCAGCGCGGCCGGGGTCGGTTCGCCGTACTTCTTCTGCAGGTCCTTTTCCAGCGAGCCTGCGTTGACGCCGATGCGGATCGGAATGCCACGATCACGGGCGGCATCGACCACCGCGCGCACGCGGTCTTCGCGGCCGATGTTGCCCGGGTTGATGCGCAGGCAGTCCACACCGAGTTCAGCCACGCGCAGGGCGATCTTGTAGTCGAAGTGGATGTCGGCGACCAGCGGCACCTTGACCAGTTGCTTGATACGACCGAACGCCTCGGCGGCGTCCATGTCCGGAACGGAAACGCGGACGATGTCCACGCCAGCGGCTTCCAGACGGTTGATCTGCGCCACCGTGGCGGCCACATCGTTGGTGTCGCTGTTGGTCATGCTCTGTACTGCGATGGGCGCATCACCGCCAACCGGCACCGAGCCGACCCAGATTTTACGAGATTCGCGACGCTTGATCGGAGATTCGCCGTGCATGAGTTATTGCCCCAGCTTCATACGGGCGGTCTGGCCCGAGGTGAATGGTGCGACGTCCACGGGCTGTCCGTTGTAGCTCACTTGCGCGGCACGGGCGACGCCCAGGCGCAGCGCCAGAGGCGGCTTGCCGCTGACGTCGATACTGTCGCCGCTGCGTTTCAGGCCACTGGTCAGAACCTTGCCGTTGGCGTCGGTGACCTGGAACCAGCAATCGGCGGTGAACTGGATCTGTACCTGACCGAAACCGGCCGGGGTCGGCGCGGCTTCTACAGGCGCCGGAGCCTGGACAGCGGCTTGTGCCGGTGCCGTCGCGGTGACCGGTGCCGTCGGCACTGCCGTGGTGTGCGCAGGCGCAGTCGGTGCGGCCGGATTGGCCACGCTGCCGTGGGCCGGCGCGGTAGCGGTGGCCGCAGCGTTGACCGACGGCGCTGGTGCAGCTGGCGCTACCGGTGCGGTCGCAGCCGGTGCAGCAGGCTCGGCATTGTTCAGCGGCAGTGGCGCGGTGGTGCTGCTCTGCCCCTCGGCGACGGCCTGGTCCTCCGGCTCGTCAAGCGGGTGAATCTGGGTGGTGCCGTCAGCGCTTTCGACTTCGACGTGTTCCATGCCCAGGCTGGTCGGTTCCTTGCCGCGCAGGGTGGCCTGATCTTGCCACCAGACGAAGCCGCCACCGATCAGCGCCACCAGCAGCAACAGACTGACGATGCGCAGGATATTGTGGGACAGACGCACGGGCTCTTCGATGCGGCCCAGGGCGTGGACGTTGCTGCCCTTGCCGTCGGTGCCGGTGTACTGGTCGAATTCGTTGACCAGCGCTGCCTGATCCAGGCCCAGCAGTTTCGCGTAGGCACGGATATAGCCCCGGGCAAAGGTATGGCCGGGAAGCTTGTCAAAGTCGCCCGATTCCACATAACCCAGGGAAGTCGAGGTGAGGTTCAGCCTCAAAGCCACATCAGGCAGCGACCAGTTTCTGCTCTCGCGAGCCTGGCGCAGGGTTTCACCAGGGTTCGTGCGAGTGGCTGCTACAACTTCGGGATGCGCCGCTTTCATCATTGCTCCGACAGGTATTGCTGATATTCCGGCGTACCGGGATAGAGTCTTTTAAGTTGCAGGCCATAACTGGCTGCCTTGTTGCGATCGTCATAGATCTTCGCCAACCGGGTGCCGAGCAACAGACTGCGGGCATTCTGCTCGCTGAGCTGGCTGAAACGGTCGTAGTAATCACGCGCCGGCACATAATGCCTGTCTTCGTAAGACAACTCAGCCATTTCCAGCAAAGCGCGCGGTTGTTGACGATCGAGCCTCAAGGCCTTGTTGAACAGCTCAAGCGCATTTGCACGGTCGTTGAGCTTGAGCGCGGTCATCCCCAGGTTTTCGAAAACCCTGGCGCGCTCGGTGTAGAGGTTATCATCGGCGGCCTGTTCAAAGCGCTCGTAAGCTTCCTTGTAGCGCTTCTGCTCGTAAAGGAAGCCGCCGTAATTGTTGAGGATTCGTGCGTCCTTGGGCCGGGACGACAGCGCCTTGCTGTAATACTGATCGGCCAGCGCCGGCTCCAGTTCGGTCTGGAACACCAGCGCCAGGGCCGCGTTGGCATCGGCGTCCGAGCCGTCCAGCTCCAGGGCCTTCTTCAGCGGCGCCTTGGCCCGCTCGGTCTGACCCTGTTGCAGATACCCCAGGCCCAGTTGCACATACGCCTGGCGCGCCTCGTCACGACCCTTGCTGGTGCTCAGGGGATCGACATTGCCGGTGGAGACACAACCGGCCATCAAGGTGACAAGACACAGCAGCGCAGCGCGCAGGGACATAGAGATCCTCTCGGTCAAATTCGCAGTCAGTTGCGAGCCGCAGCGACCTGAGCCACGTCGGCCTCGGCGCTGAGCTCGCGCACAGCGATGTAGCGTTCGCTGCGACGAGTGCGGTCCATTACCTGCCCGACCAACTGTCCACAGGCAGCATCGATGTCCTCACCGCGAGTGGTGCGCACGGTGACGTTATACCCGGCCTGATGCAGCAGATCCTGGAAACGCCGGATCGCGTTGTTGCTCGGGCGCTCGTAGCCGGAGTGCGGGAACGGATTGAACGGAATCAGGTTGATCTTGCAAGGGGTGTCCTTGAGCAGCTCGATCATCTCGACGGCGTGCTCGGGACGGTCGTTGACGTCCTTGAGCAGGGTGTACTCGATGGTCAGGACGCGCTTCTCGCCCAGGGCCGACATGTAGTTGCGGCAGGACTCGAGCAGCATCTTGAGCGGATACTTCTTGTTGATCGGTACCAGCTGGTTGCGCAGCGCGTCGTTGGGCGCGTGCAGCGACAGGGCCAGGGAGACGTCGATGTGCTGCGCGAGCACGTCGATCATCGGTACCACGCCGGAGGTGGACAGGGTCACCCGGCGCTTGGAAATGCCATAGCCGAAGTCGTCCATCATCAGACGCATCGCGGAAATGACATTGTCGAAGTTCAGCAATGGCTCGCCCATGCCCATCATCACCACGTTGGTGATGGCGCGGTCGATGGTGGCCGGGACACTGCCGAAAGATTTGTTGGCAATCCACACCTGACCGATGACTTCGGCGGCGGTGAGGTTGCTGTTGAAGCCTTGCTTGCCGGTGGAGCAGAAACTGCAGTCCAGCGCGCAGCCCGCCTGGGAGGACACGCACAAAGTGCCGCGTTTGCCCTGCGGGATGTAGACGGTCTCGACGCAGCTGCCGGACGCCACACGAACGACCCACTTGCGTGTGCCATCGCTGGAGATGTCCTCGCTGACGACTTCAGGACCACGAATTTCGGCACGGCGCTCGAGCTTTTCGCGCAGCGCCTTGCCGACGTTCGTCATGGCTTCGAAATTGTCGACGCCATAGTGGTGAATCCACTTCATGACCTGCCCGGCACGGAAGCGTTTCTCCCCGATGGACTCGAAGAATTTTTCCATTTCCGGCTGGGTCAGACCCAACAGGTTGATTTTGCCAGTTGTTTCAGTCATGGATTCACCCTCACTCGAAGCGCAAGCTTAGCGAGTGGTTACCTCGGTAGCAGCGAAGAAGTAAGCGATTTCGCGAGCAGCAGCGGCTTCGGAGTCCGAACCGTGAACGGCGTTGGCGTCGATGGACTCGGCGAAGTCAGCACGGATGGTGCCTGGAGCCGCTTCTTTAGGGTTGGTAGCGCCCATCAGCTCACGGTTTGCCAGGATGGCGTTTTCGCCTTCCAGAACCTGAACGACAACAGGGCCCGAAGTCATGAAAGCAACCAGGTCACCGAAGAAACCACGGGCGCTGTGCTCAGCGTAGAAACCTTCTGCTTCGGCTTTGGACAGTTGCTTCAGTTTCGAAGCGACGACGCGCAGACCAGCTTTTTCAAAGCGGGTGGTGATCTCGCCGATTACGTTTTTAGCAACGGCATCAGGCTTGATGATCGAGAAAGTACGTTGAACAGCCATGGTGTAACTCCAGAAACGTTGAGTTTTGCGAAAAATTAAACCCGCGAATTATACGCGGGTTCTCATGTATTGCCTAACCTGCAGAGACGATCAGTCTATTTCGTCGACCCAAAGGGTCTGGACCGCTTCAAGGACCTTCTCGCCGACGCGGCCAGAGGTGTCATCGAAGTCCGGCAATTGCTGGATCATCTGTTGCAACTTGACGAACCCCACCGAGTACGGGTCGACGCCCGGATGGGCTTCGGCCAGTTCTTCGGCGATGCGTTGTACGTCATTCCAACCGTAGCTCATGACAATCCCTCGGTCAGTGCGGCGCTTCGGCTGCATGGTTTAGCGAATATTTCGGAATCTCGACGGTGAGGTCCTCGGTCCCGACCTTGGCCTGGCAAGCCAGACGCGATTGCGCCTCAAGGCCCCAGGCACGATCAAGATAGTCTTCTTCCAGCTCGTCGGCCTCTTCCAGCGAATTGAAACCTTCGCGGATGATGCAATGGCACGTGGTGCAGGCGCAGACACCGCCGCAGGCACTTTCCATCTCGATGTGGTGTTCGTGAGCGAGCTCCAGGATCGAGGTGCCAGGCTCAGCCTCGACCACCAGCCCGTCCGGGCAGAACTCGTGGTGGGGTAGAAAAATCACCTGCGGCATCAGTTATTCCTCAATCTCATTCAGGTTGCGCCCTGCCAAGGCGGCTTTCACCGTCGAGTCCAGGCGGCGGGCGGCGAACGCGTCGGTCACCTGCGACAGACGCTTGGTCTGCTGCTCGATGGCCATACCGTCGGTGCCCTTCATCAATTCACGGAGTTCGTCGACCTGCATGTCGATGACCATGCGCTCTTCGGCGTCGAGCAGGCGCTCGCCATCGACCGCCAACGCACCTTCGACCGCCTCGATCAGGCGCTGGGCATCGACCTGCTGCTCGCGCAGCACACGGGCGACCTTGTCGTCACCGGCATGCTGGAACGAATCCTTGAGCATGCGGGCGATTTCGCCATCGGTCAGGCCATAGGACGGCTTGACCTGGATGCTGGACTCCACGCCCGACGCCAGTTCGCGAGCGGAAACGCTCAGCAGACCGTCGGCATCGACCTGGAAAGTGACACGAATCTTGGCGGCGCCCGCGACCATGGCAGGAATGCCACGCAGGTCGAAACGCGCCAGTGAGCGGCAGTCGCTGATCAGTTCACGCTCGCCTTGCAGCACGTGAATCATCATGGCCGACTGGCCGTCTTTATAAGTGGTGAATTCCTGCGCGCGGGCCACCGGGATCGTGGTGTTGCGGGGAATGACCTTTTCCATCAGGCCGCCCATGGTCTCAAGACCCAGGGACAGCGGAATCACGTCGAGCAGCAGCAGTTCGCCACCATCGCGCTTGTTGCCTGCCAGGGTATCGGCCTGGATCGCCGCACCGATGGCGACCACCTGATCCGGGTCGATTTCGGTCAGCGGCTGGCGACCGAACAGCTCGGCGACCGCATCACGCACGCGCGGCACGCGGGTCGAACCACCGACCATGACCACCGCTTCGACTTCTTCCAGCTCGATGCCGCTGTCACGCACGGCGCGGCGGCAAGCCTTGAGGCTGCGCGCGATCATCGGCTCGATCAGCTCATCGAAGGCGCTGCGGGTCAGGGTGCCGGCCCAGGCGCCATAAGTGACTTCGACCGACTGAGCGTCGGTGAGTGCTTCCTTGGCCGCGCAAGCGGTCTGCATCAGGCTGCGCTGGGCAGCCGGGTCCAGATCGTCGGACAGGCCGGCCTGGGCGATGATCCAGCTGGCGATGGCGTAGTCGAAGTCATCGCCGCCCAGCGCACTGTCGCCGCCGGTGGCCATGACTTCGAAGACACCGCCGGTCAGGCGCAGAATCGAGATATCGAAGGTACCGCCGCCCAGGTCGTAGATCGCCACCACGCCTTCGGCGTTCTGGTCCAGACCATAGGCCACTGCCGCAGCGGTCGGCTCGTTGAGCAGGCGCAGCACGGTAAGGCCCGCCAGCTTGGCGGCGTCCTTGGTGGCCTGACGCTGGGCGTCGTCGAAATAGGCAGGCACGGTGATGACCGCACCGACAAGATCACCACCCAGCGTGGCTTCGGCACGCTGGCGCAGGACCTTGAGGATGTCGGCCGACACTTCCACCGGGCTTTTCGCGCCCTGCACGGTTTCGATGAACGGCATGTGCGATTCGCCGCCGACGAAGCGGTAAGGCAGTTGCTCACCCAGATGCTTCACATCGGAGACACCGCGGCCCATCAGGCGCTTGACCGAGATGATGGTGTTCAGCGGGTCAGTGGCGGCAGCGTCCTTGGCGGACTGGCCGACTTCCACGCGATCGGCGTGGTAGCGCACCGCTGACGGCAGAATGACTGCGCCATCGGCATCCGGCAGCGGTTCGCTGATGCCGCTGCGCAGGGCCGCGACCAGCGAGTTGGTGGTGCCCAGGTCAATCCCGACGGCAAGACGGCGCTGATGAGGTTTTGGACTTTGGCCGGGTTCGGCGATCTGCAGTAGAGCCATTGCTGTTCTGATATCACTTGCGCGCCGCCCAAGGGCGGCGCGGGGTTAATCGTCGAGGCGCTCTTCGAGCTGGCGCACTTCGTAGGAGAGCTTGTCGAGGAACTGCATGCGGCGCATCAGCCTTTCGGCGTGCTCACGCTGTGCAGCATCATCCCAACAGGCCGCGAAGCTTTCGTTCAGTGCTTCCTGAGCCACCTTGAGCCGACGCTTGAAAGGCGCCACGCCATCGATGTCCGCTTCGTCCTGCAGGTCTTCGAGCTCTTCGCGCCATTGCATCTGCTGCATCAGGAACTCGGGGTCGTGCACCGTCACTTCGAGCGGTACTTCGCCCTTGAGCGCCAGCAGATAACGCGCCCGTTTTGGCGCGCTCTTGAGCGTCTGATAGGCGTCGTTCAGGCTTGCCGAGCGCTCCAGCGCGACACGCTGCTCACGCTCGGAAGCGTCGGCGAAGCGGTCCGGGTGAACGCTGCGGGCAAGCTCGCGATAACGCGTGGCCAGCAGATCGAGGTCCAGCCGGAAACCCGGCTGCAGATCGAACAAGGCAAAATGACAAGGAGTACCCACGTTAAGCCTCAGACGTTGAAGCTTTCGCCGCAGCCACATTCACCGCGCGAGTTGGGGTTGTTGAACTTGAAGCCTTCGTTCAACCCTTCCTTGACGAAATCAAGCTCGGTGCCGTCCAGGTAAACCAGGCTCTTGGGATCGATGATCACCTTGACGCCGTGCTGTTCGAACACCGTGTCTTCGCTTTCCGGCTCATCGACGAACTCGAGCACGTACGCCAGGCCAGAACAACCTGTGGTGCGAACACCCAGGCGAATGCCGTCACCTTTGCCGCGCCCTTCAAGGGAACGACGCACGTGGTTGGCGGCAGCTTCGGTCATGCTGATAGCCATCAGGACTCCTTACCTCTAACTCGCGGGATGAAGTCTGCTCTCAGAGCAGGCCTTTCTTCTGCTTGTAGTCGTGAACGGCGGCCTTGATGGCGTCTTCAGCGAGTACCGAGCAGTGGATTTTCACTGGCGGCAGGGCCAGTTCTTCAGCCAGCTGGGTGTTCTTGATGGTCTCGGCCTCAGCCAGCGTCTTGCCCTTCATCCACTCGGTGGCCAGGGAGCTGGAGGCGATGGCGGAACCACAGCCGTAGGTCTTGAACTTGGCGTCTTCGATGATGCCCTGCTCGTTGACCTTGATCTGCAGACGCATGACGTCGCCGCACGCCGGCGCGCCGACCATGCCAGTGCCGACATCAGGATCTTCCGCGTTCATCTTGCCGACGTTGCGCGGGTTTTCGTAGTGGTCGATGACCTTTTCGCTGTAAGCCATGATGCAATCCTCAACAGGTTCGTCGCTCTTGGCGACACTTCAAAAACAGATCAATACGTTTTCAAAGCGCCGCATTCATGTGGCGACTTCGAATTAGTGTGCTGCCCACTCGATCTTCGAGATGTCGACGCCGTCCTTGAACATGTCCCACAGCGGCGACAGAGCGCGCAGCTTGGTCACGGCTTCGCAGACTTTCTGCGCGGCGTAGTCGATTTCTTCTTCGGTAGTGAAGCGGCCGAAGGTGAAGCGGATCGAGCTGTGTGCCAGTTCGTCGTTGCGGCCCAGGGCGCGCAGTACGTACGAAGGCTCAAGCGACGCCGAGGTGCAGGCCGAACCGGACGAAACGGCCAGGTCCTTGAGCGCCATGATCAGCGACTCGCCTTCGACGTAGTTGAAGCTCAGGTTCAGGTTGTGCGGCACGCGGGCGGTCAGGCTGCCGTTGACGTACAGCTCTTCCAGGTGCTCGACCTGCTTGTAGAAACGGTCGCTCAGGGCCTTGATGCGCTGGTTTTCAGCGGCCATGTCTTCCTTGGCGATACGGAAGGCTTCGCCCATGCCGACGATCTGGTGAGTGGCCAGGGTGCCGGAACGCATGCCGCGCTCGTGACCGCCGCCGTGCATGGTCGCTTCGATGCGCACGCGAGGCTTGCGGCTGACGTACAGCGCGCCGATCCCTTTCGGGCCGTAGGTCTTGTGCGCGGAGAAGGACATCATGTCGACTTTCAGCTTCGACAGGTCGATCTCGACCTTGCCGGTGGACTGGGCAGCGTCGACATGGAACAGCACGCCGCGCGAACGGGTCAGTTCGCCAATGGCAGCGATGTCGTTGACGGTGCCGATTTCGTTGTTCACGTGCATGACCGACACCAGGATGGTGTCGTCACGCAGGACGGCTTCAACCATGGCCGGCGTGATCAGGCCGTCTTCGGTCGGGTCAAGGTAGGTGACTTCGAAACCTTCGCGCTCCAGTTGGCGCATGGTGTCGAGTACGGCCTTATGTTCGATCTTGCTGGTGATCAGGTGCTTGCCCTTGGTGCTGTAGAAATGCGCAGCGCCCTTGATGGCCAGGTTGTCGGATTCGGTGGCACCGGAGGTCCAGACGATTTCACGCGGGTCGGCGTTGACCAGATCGGCGACCTGACGGCGGGCATTCTCGACCGACTCTTCGGCTTTCCAGCCAAAGACGTGGGAACGCGAGGCCGGGTTACCGAAGTTTCCGTCAACCAGCAGGCAATCGCTCATCTTCTGCGCGACACGTGGGTCGACCGGGGTTGTCGCGGAATAATCGAGGTAAATCGGCAATCTCATTGAATATCTCCTATCGGGCAGGCGCGCCGCGCGTTCATCTGCGTTCACTCAACGGCGGATGTTTCAATCTTGTCCAGAAGCTGGGCCTTGTTGTTGCAACGACGCAGATCCTGACGTTGCGCGACTTCCTGCACTTCACGGCGAGTGACGAGGTCGGCCAGGCTGATGCCGCTTAGAAATTCGTGAATCTGCTGGCTGAGGTCACACCACAAGTGGTGGGTCAGACAGGTATCGCCGGCATGGCAATCACCGAGCCCCTGGCAACGCGTGGCATCGACCGATTCGTTGACCGCATCGATCACCTGCGCCACCTGGATCCCCTGCATGTTGCGCGACAGCTGATAGCCGCCACCAGGACCCCGCACGCTGGACACCAGATTGCTGCGACGCAGCTTGGCGAACAGTTGCTCGAGATAGGAAAGGGAAATCCCTTGCCGCTCGGAGATGTCGGCCAGGGACACTGGCCCATGCTGCGCGTGTAACGCCAGGTCGAGCATGGCGGTTACGGCGTATCGGCCCTTTGTAGTCAATCGCATGACGTGTACCGCGGAGGTTCGGAATGAGGGCGAGTATGATATTCCCGAGTATTTAAGTCAACTATAAGACCTAGTAAAGCACTCGGGATTACCCGCAAAAACGCGGCGGTATGGTAGCAAAGACTGCGGCAAAAGGCATGCTTGCATTTTGCCGCGTGCGTCGGTCGCTTATTCCTGAGCGACCTTGCCTTCGCTGCGCTCCTTGATGCAGTCGAACACTTCCTTGTGCAGTTGTGGCAGTTCCTTCTCGCGGTACTCGCAGCCCAGACTCTTGAGCGCCTTGCCCATGTCTTCCATGCGCACGTCCACGGCCTGCAGGTGATCGAGCAATTGGCCAATGGCTTTGGCGACCGGGTCGGGCATGTCTTCGCTGACGCCGTAGGCATCGAAGCCGATCTTCTCGGCCATGGCCTTGCGCTTGGCTTCTGCGGCATCCGGCTCATCGCCGGACTTGACGATGATCTTGCCCGGAATGCCCACCACCGTCGCACCGGCCGGCACCGGCTTGGTGACCACCGCATTGGAGCCGACCTTGGCCCCCGCGCCTACGGTGAACGGGCCGAGCACCTTGGCGCCCGCGCCCACTACCACGCCGTTTTCCAGCGTCGGGTGGCGCTTGCCTTTATTCCAGCTGGTGCCGCCCAGGGTCACGCCCTGATACAGCGTCACGTCGTCGCCGATCTCGGCGGTTTCACCGATGACGATGCCCATGCCGTGATCGATGAAGAAGCGCCGACCGACCTTCGCCCCCGGATGAATCTCGATGCCGGTCAGCCAGCGACCGAAGTTGGAGACCATGCGCGCCGGCCATTTCAGGTCCTTGCGCCACAGCCAGCCGGACGCCCGGTGCAGCCAGATCGCGTGCATCCCGGGGTAGCAGGTCAGCACTTCAAAGGCATTGCGCGCCGCCGGGTCACGGTGAAAAACGCTCTGAATATCTTCTTGCAGACGCTCGAACATCACTGATCCTTCCGCTTGTAGGGCTCACCGTGGGCAACTTTCTGGGTCTCGGTGAGGATGCCACGCAAAATGCTCATTTCCGACCGACTGATTTCCGAGCGACCGTACAAGCGGCGCAACCGGGCCATCAGGTGGCGCGGTTTTTCCGGATCAAGGAAACCAATGTCCACCAGGGTGCTTTGCAGATGCTCATAGAATTTCTCCATGTCATCCATGGCCACTGGCTCGTCGGTGCCGGTAGACGTCGACTCGGGTTTCTTGAATGTGGTGGGCTGACCCTGCGCCGCCAGCCACGCCATGCGTGCTTCATAGCCGAGCACCTGAACTGCGGCCGCCAGATTGAGCGAGCTGAATTCCGGGTTGGACGGAATGTGCACGTGATAATGGCAGCGCTGCAGCTCTTCATTGGTCAGGCCCGCATGCTCGCGACCGAACACCAGGGCGATCTCTTCACCCTGCCCCGCATGCTCGATGGTCTTGACCCCGGCTTCGCGCGGGTCGAGCAAGGGCCAGGGAATCTTGCGATCGCGTGCGCTGGTGCCCATGACCAGATTGGCGCCCACCAGCGCGTCTTCCAGCGTGGCGACAACCTGGGCATTTTGCAGGATGTCATCGGCGCCGGAGGCTCGGGCATCGGCATCGGCATGGGGAAAATGAGCCGGGTTGACCAGCACCAGACGCGACAGGCCCATGTTCTTCATGGCCCGCGCGGCGCCACCGATATTCCCCGGATGACTGGTTTCGACCAGGACGACACGAATGTTTTGCAGCACTGGCGCAGTCTCGCTAGCAGGTGAAAAGGGGGACGGATGTTACAGAAGCACCCGGCCCAAGGCTACGAACCCGTGCTTCCCGATAGAGGCATACACCCGACGACACACCTTTGACCAGAGCCTGTGAGGCGACCGGACGCATGGCAAAGCCGGTTCTCGCGCTGGAAATCGTCGCCAAGAACCCATAGAATGCCCGGCTCTCTTTAACGACCTAGGTGATACATCCATGCAGCCCATGCTGAATATCGCGCTGCGCGCCGCCCGCAGCGCCAGCGAATTGATCTTCCGCTCCATCGAGCGCCTGGATTCCATCAAGGTCGACGAAAAAGACGCGAAAGACTACGTCACCGAAGTCGATCGCGCCGCTGAAAAAGTCATCGTCGACGCCCTGCTCAAGGCCTACCCGACTCACGGCATCCTCGGCGAAGAAAGCGGCCTGCACGCAGGCAGCGGCGAAGGCGCCGACTACCTGTGGATCATCGACCCGCTGGACGGCACCACCAACTTCGTACGTGGCGTTCCGCACTTCGCGGTCAGCATCGCCTGCAAATACCGTGGTCGCCTGGAACACGCCGTGGTTCTGGACCCTGTCCGCCAGGAAGAATTCACCGCCTCCCGTGGCCGTGGCGCCCAGCTGAACGGCCGCCGCCTGCGCGTCAGCCCGCGCAAGAGCCTGGACGGCGCCCTGCTGGGCACCGGCTTCCCGTTCCGCGACAACCAGATGGACAACCTGGAAAACTACCTGAACATGTTCCGTTCGCTGGTCGGCCAGACCGCTGGTATCCGCCGCGCAGGCGCTGCGAGCCTGGACCTGGCCTACGTGGCTGCCGGCCGTTTCGACGCGTTCTGGGAGTCGGGCCTGTCCGAGTGGGACATGGCAGCCGGCGCCCTGTTGATTCAGGAAGCGGGGGGCCTGGTCAGCGACTTCAACGGCGGCCACGAATTCCTCGAGAAAGGCCACGTCGTTGCGGGCAACACCAAGTGCTTCAAGGCCGTACTGACCTCGATTGCACCGTTCGTCCCGGCTTCGCTGAAGCGCTAAGCCTCAGTCGCAGCAGAAAAAACCGGCCAATGTGCCGGTTTTTTTTGTGCCCGTGAGATCGCCCCGCCGGCAAGCCGTGCTGCTACGGTACAGTGTGAATATCAATCCGTAGCAGCACGGCTTGCCGGCGGGGCGATCTTGAATGCGCTATCAATTACCGCAACGAACGACGCCCACAAGCTTTGCGTGACAACGCGATGAAATTCTGCAACGGCGGCAACTGGTTGAAACTGCGGCACACCAGGGTAATCGGCGCATGCAAGCGCGGGCGGGCGTCGCGGATTCGGCAATAGACCACGCTTTCCTTGTGCACATCACGCATCGACGCCGGCACGATGGACACGCCCTCGCCTGCCGCCACCAGGCTCACGTTGGTCAACATGCGCTCGACCTCGAAGGCGATCTTCGGATTGAAACCGGCGTTGTGACAGGCCTTGATCAGGTTGGCGTACATCCCCGGCGCGCCCGGCCTGCGCACAAGAATGAACGGCTCCTGCGCAAGATCATGCAGGGAAATCACAGGCGGCTCATCGACGGCGTCCTGCCCGGCCACCAAGCGATGGCCCACAGGCAGGGTGAACAGCATCTCTTCGTTGAGCAGCCGGTGAAATTCAAGGCTCTGATGACGCCCCACCGGCGCGCGCAAAATGCCGACATCGACACTGCCCTCGATGGCCGCATCGGTCAGTTGCTGAGCACTGCCTTCCTTGAGCGACACCGCAACGCCGGGAAAGCGCTCGCGATAGGCGCGAATCAGTTGTGGAATCAGCGGATGGGCCGCGGCCGAACTGGTGAAGCCGACGCTCAGCTGCCCTTCGATGCCATGGGCGGCGCGGGACGCCTTGAGCGAACCTTCCTGCACCCTCGCCAGAATCTCCTGGGCCTCTTGCAGGAACACTTGCCCGCCCGCTGTCAGATCCACACCTTTGGGGTGGCGCTTGAACAGATCGAAGCCCAGTTCCTCTTCCAGCGCGCGGATCTGCTGGCTCAACGGCGGCTGCTGCATGTTCAGTCGCGCGGCGGCGCGGGTGAAATGACGCTCTTCGGCCACCATGACGAAATAGCGCAGATGACGAAGCTCCATAGTGGTCTATCCCGCAGCGAGGTTTTATGATGGCCGCCCGGTCGATGCGACATTGGCCGGCAAGCGTGCCCAATCCGCCTCGCGCTGACAAGGCAGGCCCATAACAATAAGCACACCCGATCCGGAACGCCGATGCTCCAAAGGCTTGTTCGCAGTACCACGCTGCAGCTTCTGCTGGCCATCATTTGTGGCGCGCTGCTTGGCGTCTTCGAACCGGCACTGGCGGTGACGATGAAGCCGCTAAGCGACGCGTTCATTCGGGTGATCGGCTGGCTGATGCCGCTGATGATGTTCCTGCTGATCGCCTCCGGCGTCGCCGGTTTGCAGGTGCGCCAGCGCGGGCTGGCCGGCAAGGTGTTCGTGTATTTTCAGGCGATCGCGCTGCTGTCGCTGACACTGGCAGGCCTGATGGCCGAGCTCTTTCACCCTGGCATCGGGGTTATCACGAACACTTCAGTCAGCGCCCAGGAGGCGAGCGAGTTTTCCTGGTCGGCATTCGGCTCGCTGCTCACCCGCGGGTTGACCCACAACCCCATCCTGCAGGTGATGCTCGCAGGCCTTGTGACCGGCGCCATTCTCGGGCGCGCCCGAGGCCGTCGTCACGCCGACGCCCTGTGCACGACGCTTGAGAAAGTCGTCGAGTGGCTGTTCAAGGGCCTGAGATTGATCCTGCGCTTCGCCCCGCTGGCCGCGTTCGGCGCCATCGCCTTTACCATCGGCAAGTTCGGCCCTGCATCGGCCCTGCCGCTGCTCAAGTTCGTCGCGGTGATGTACCTGACATCCGCAGCGTTCATACTGCTGGTGCTGGCCCCTGTCGCGCAGTTGTCGGGCCTGTCGCTGTGGGCGCTGGTGATGCATCTGAAAGACGAACTGCTGCTGGCGATCTTCACCGGTTCTTCCGTCGCCGCGCTGCCCGGCTTGATCGGCAAAATGCAAATGCTCGGCTGCGATCGTCAATTGACCCGACTGGTGCTGACCACCGGCTACACCTTCAATCTCAGCGGTTCGAACATTTATCTGATCACGGCGGTGGTGTTTCTGGCGCAGATGGCGGGTATCGAGCTGAACGCGGCGCAACTGCTGACACTGCTGCTAATTTCGCTGGTGACATCGCTGGGCTCGACCAGCATGGCGGGCTCGGCCTTCTTCACCCTGATCGCCACGCTCAATCTGCTGAACCTGGTGCCGGTGGAGGGTGTGGGGTTGCTGCTGGGCGTGGAGCGCCTGATGAAATGCCGGGTGCTGACCAACGTGCTGGGCAATTGCGTGGCGTGCCTGGCGATCGCGCGGTGGCAGACCGCACGAGATGGGTTGAGGTTGAAGCGAATGAACCACACGCTGTAGGAGCGAATTCATTCGCGAAGATTGGACAGGCGATATAGATGCATCGTCTGCCCTATCGCATCGCGAATCAATTCGCTCCTACAGGTTTTGCGTATCGTCACATTGCGGTGGTCAACCTTTGGAAGACGACAACAACTTCTCGAACGCCCGATCCAGATTGCCTTCGGCCTGGGTCAGCTTCTCGCGCCGCTCACGCAGCCACGCCTGATCGGCTTCCAGGTTCTTGTGGGCCTCGGCCAGCATGCGCTTGACCTCCTGCGGCTGCGGCCCGCCGGTGCCCTTGCGGGTGTTGACCATGTTTTCTGGCGAAAGCGCCGCGCGGAAGGTCGCCTCATCCAGCGGCAGGGTGTTCTGCTTCCACTGATATTTGTCCGCCGCCTTGGTGTAGAGCTTTTGCGCATCGGCATAGGGGAAGGTCTTGGGCGTCAGGCCCTCGCTGCGCGCCTGCTCGACGATCAGCGAAGCGAAGCTGTGGCCGATGCGGAACGGCACTTTCTGGGTGCGCTCCAGGGTGTCGGCCAGCTCCATCGAGGTGGTCCACTCGTTCTCAAGTTCTTCGCGAGCGCGCTGCGGGTTGACCTGCAAGGCTTCGAGCACCGCGTCCACGGCACCGAACATCTCCTTGGTGGAATCGAACACGCCCAGCGAGTCGAAGGCGAACTTGTAGTCGGTCATCCCGGTGGTGACGTTATGCGCCCGCAGGGTCACGGACTGCGCCAGTCCTACCACATCCGATGCGCTTTCCCGCGCACGCATCAGCAAGCCCGGGTTGCGCTTCTGTGGCATCGCGCTGCTGGTGTAGGTTTTTTCTTCATCGAGCAGCAGCCACGGACGGATCTGATGGTACTGGGTGTGGATGTCGCCAATCATCGCGCCCACGCGAATCGCTGACGACGACGCAATATTGGCCGCCTCGATCGGGATGTCGTAGGTCGACACTTGGCTCGAATCCAGCGAATTCTCGCGCACGCCATCGAAGCCCAGCAGCTCGGCCAGACGTTCGCGATTGAGCGGATACGCCGAATTGGCCAGCACCGCCGTGCCCATCGGGCTCAGGTTCAGACGCTGATACAACTCGCGAATGCGCTGGCCGTCCCGGTCAAATGCCGCTTCGAACGCCAGCAGATAATGCGCGTAAGTGATCGGCATCGCCTGCACGCCATTGGTGTAGGCCGGAATCAGCGTGTCGACGTTCTTGTCGGCCAGCTCCAGCAGGCGCTTGCGCGTGGCGTTCATGGCTTCGCTGTAGGCCAGCACGTCGGAACGCAGCTTGGCCAGGCGATAAGTGGCGAGCATGTCCTGACGGCTGCGGCCGGAGTGGATCAGCGAGGCTTCGGGGCCGATCTTGTCGGTCATGATCTGCTCAAGCTGCAACACGTCGCTCGGGCGCTTGCCGTTGGGCTGGTCGGCCTGATCGATGGCATAACGCACGCCGCTGGCGATCTTCTGCCCCATCTCCGGCTTGACGATGCCCTCTTCGGTGAGCATCACGATCGAGGCCTTGTTGATGCGGTTCAGCCAGGAGAACTGGCTCTCGCTCTTGCTGCCCTTGGTCCTGGACTTGTCGACCGTGGCACCGATCTTCGCCGCCTGGGCGGCGCATTGTTCGGTGGTAGCACAGGGCACCTCGGCGGTGTTGGCTGCGTAAGCGCCATAGCTGTTGAACAGCGCAAAGGCGACTGCGAGGTGGATGAGTGTCTTTCTGATGGGCATTTCAGGCTCCGTTGCGGCCACAGCCGCGGGTACGCGTTTGAGGAAAAGTGTGAAGGGATGCGACTCAGAGCAGCGGCAAGGTGTAACTGACGATGACCCGGTTCTGGTCGATGTTGTTGCCGCCATTGCTGCGGTAGGTGCCGTTGCGCCACTTGAGTTCGAGGTTCTTCAGCACACCGCTCTGGAACACGTAGGCGATGTCGGTGTTGCGTTCCCATTCGGTGCCTTCCTTGGCGCCACGGGCGAAGTTGTCGCCCTGCAGGTAGCGCGTCATGAAGCTCAGGCCCGGCAGGCCGACCGCCGCGAAGTCGTAGTCGTAACGGGCCTGCCACGAGCGCTCGTCGGGGTTGGCGAAATCCGGGGAAATCATCACGTAGTTGACGAGGAAGGAATCGGTGCCCGCGAGATGCGGAAAGCCGGTGTCGCCGTTCATGCGTTGGTACGCCACGCCAAAACCGTGGCCGAGCACGTTGTAGGTGAAGCGCGCGCCGACAGCGGTGTTGTCGACGTTGGTGTTGCCGTCTTTCAGGGAGCGCGCATAGCGCAGGTCGCTCTTGAGCGACTGCGACTCGCCCAGCGGAAAGTTGTGCACCAGGGTGACGATGTGTTGCTTGTAATTGTTCTCCAGCCCGCCGTAGTTGTAGGACGTGGTCAGCCCCTTGCTCCAGTTGTAACTGGCGCTGGCGAAATCGAACTTGTCGCTGGGGCGACCACCCTTGATCCCCTTGCCTTCGGCCTCGATGTCTTCGTGGCCGCTGTCGTTACGCTCGCTGTTGCTGGTCAGCCGACCGACGTTGAGGGTCATGTCGGTGATGTCCTTGGACGTCACCTGAGCGCCACGAAACGTCTGCGGCAGCAGTCGTCCATCGTTGGGCAGCACGGTAGGCAATTTCGGCATCAACGTACCGACCCGCAGCACGCTCTTGGAGATGCGCGCCTTGGCGGTGACGCCTGCGCGGCCATAGTCGTCCGGCGCCTTTTCGTCGCCCACCGGCAGCAGGCCGGAATTGCGGCGGTCAGGGCCGGAATCGAGCTTCAGCCCGAACAGACCGATGGCGTCCACACCAAAGCCGACAGTGCCTTCGGTGAAACCGGATTCGTAGTTGAGGATCAGGCCCTGGGCCCATTCATCGCGCTTGGACTGGCTGGCGCCGTCTTGGCGGTAATCGCTGTTGAAGTAGAAGTTGCGAAATTCCAGATCGGCCTTGCTGTCTTCCAGGAAGTCGGCTTCGGCAAAGCATGGGATCAGGCTCAGTCCGAAGGCAGCAGACGTGAGGCCGAGAGAGATTGGGCTCTTTTGCATTGTTGTTTTCCGCATGGCGTAGCTGTTTTTTATTGGTTTTGTCAGGTGGCTTGGCACCTGGGAAAAGCTTACGCGGCGGGATTTCAAATAAAAAATATATAGTTAATACCAACTTGATATTTATTACATATGAATGCTTTTCGTAGCAGCACGGCTTGCCGGCGGGTGCGATCTTGAGAATGTCCCCGCCGGCAAGCCGTGCTGCTACGGGGTTGGTTGAAGGCTAAAAATCAGGCAAAAAAAAACGCCCCTGCATGAGGGGCGTTTTTGGGGGAACTGCCGAGGCTTATTGCTGGCCGGCCTGGCTCAACTCCAGCTGGCCGTCCTTGTTGACCGGAATCTGATTGCCCGGATCGCGGTCCATGCGCACTTGCCCGACCTTGTCGTTGAGCTTGTACTTGACGTTGTAGCCCACGACCTTGTCGCTGATGTCGTTGACCGTGTTGCAGCGGGTTTCGGTGGTGGTGTAGGTGTCACGGTTCTGCATGCCTTCCTGCACCTTATTACCGGCATAACCGCCGCCGACCGCACCGGCCACAGTGGCGATCTTCTTGCCGTTGCCGCCACCGACCTGGTTGCCCAGCAGGCCACCTGCGAGGGCACCGACCACCGTACCGACGATCTGATGCTGGTCCTTGACCGGCGCGCGGTGGGTGACCGCGACGTCCTTGCACACTTCACGCGGCGTCTTGATCTGTTCTTTCACAGGCTCGACGGCAAGTACCTGAGCGTACTCAGGGCCGTTGTTCTTAACGAGGCTATAGGTGGCCAAAGCGCCGCCGGCGGTCACACCGACAGCACCCAATACCGCACCAACTAGCAACGATTTGTTCACGTGAACCTCCTGACCGTATTCAGCGCAACAATTTCTTACGCTACTCCCAGCCTTGGAGCACAAAAAAAGGCGCGAGTTCACACTCGCGCCTTCTAACGTGATGACCGGTCAGATCAAATCGTTATGGACGGTCGTCCACCTGCTCGGCAGTGACCGGTGGCAACAGGTCTTCGGTACGCAGGTTCAGCCAGATCAACACCACGTTGGCGATGTAGATCGAGGAGTAGGTACCGGCCAGCACACCGATGAACAGCGCCACGGAGAACCCGTGCAGGCTGTCGCCACCGAAGATCCACAGGGCGATGATCGCCAGCAAAGTGGAGATCGATGTCGCCAGGGTCCGCAGCAGGGTCTGGGTGGTGGAGATGTTGATGTTCTCGATCAGCGACGCCTTGCGCAGCAGACGGAAGTTCTCACGAACCCGGTCGAAGACCACGATGGTGTCGTTGAGCGAGTAACCAATGATCGCCAGCACCGCCGCCAGTACCGTCAGATCGAAGGTGATCTGGAAGAACGACAGGATGCCCATGGTCACGACCACGTCGTGGATCAGCGAGATGATCGCGCCAACCGCGAACTTCCACTGGAAGCGGAAGGCCACGTAGACCAGAACGCCACCCAGCGCCAGCAACATGCCCAGGCCACCCTGGTCGCGCAGCTCTTCACCGACCTGCGGGCCGACGAACTCGACGCGTTTGACGGTGGCCGGGTTATCGGCACCGGTCTTGCGCAGCGCGTCCGCGACCTGGGCGCCCAGTTGCGGGTCTTCACCCGGCATACGGACCAGCAGGTCAGTGGTGGCGCCAAAGCTCTGCACCACCGCTTCGTGATAACCGGCGCTGACCAGCTCTTCACGCACCTTCCCGAGATCGGCCGGGCGCTCGTAGGTCAGCTCGATCAGCGTACCGCCGGTGAAGTCCAGACCGAAGTTCAGCCCTTTGTGGAACCAGCTGAACAGCGCCAGTACCGTGAGGAGCATGGTCAGGCCGAACGCAACGTTGCGAACGCCCATGAAGTTGATTGTACGTAACATGGCAGCCCCTTAGATCCACAGCTTCTTGAAGTCACGGCCGCCGTAAATCAGGTTGACCATTGCGCGGGTCACCATGATGGCTGTGAACATCGAGGTAAAGATGCCGAGCGACATGGTCACGGCGAAGCCTTTGACCGGGCCGGTGCCCATGGCGTAGAGAATGCCGCCGACCAGCAGCGAGGTCAGGTTGGCGTCGAGAATCGCCGTGTAGGCGCGGTCGAAACCTTCACTGATTGCACGTTGCACGGTCATGCCATTGGCCAGTTCCTCGCGAATACGCGAGAAGATCAGCACGTTGGCGTCCACCGCCATACCCATGGTCAAGACGATACCGGCGATACCCGGCAGGGTCAGCGTCGCGCCCAGGATCGACATCAGCGCCAGCAGCATGACCATGTTGAAGGCCAGTGCCACGGTCGCGATCAGGCCGAAGAAACGGTAGATGGCGATGATGAACAGCGACACGAACAGCATGCCCCACAGGGAAGCGTCGACACCCTTGGTGATGTTGTCGGCACCCAGGCTCGGGCCGATGGTACGCTCTTCAGCGAAGTACATCGGTGCGGCCAGACCACCGGCACGCAGCAGCAGCGCCAGCTCGGACGACTCACCCTGGCCGTTCAGGCCGGTGATGCGGAACTGCGCACCCAGCGGCGACTGGATGGTCGCCAGGCTGATGATTTTCTTGTCTTCCTTGAACGTCTGCACCGGCACGTCTTTCTCGACGCCGTCGACCATCTGCTTGACGTAGGTGGTCTGCGGACGCTGCTCGATGAAGATCACCGCCATGCTGCGACCGACGTTGGCGCGGGTAGCGCGGCTCATCAGGTCGCCGCCGTGGCCGTCGAGCTTGATGTTCACCTGCGGACGACCGTGCTCGTCAAAGCCCGCCTTGGCGTCGGTCACCTGGTCACCGGTGATGATCAGGCCACGCTCCACCGCGGCTGCCGGACGACCGCCTTCGCGGAACTCGAACATCTCGGTGGTGGCCTTGGTGTCATCCGGGCCTGCACCCAGACGGAACTCCAGGTTGGCAGTCTTGCCCAGAATACGCTTGGCTTCGGCAGTGTCCTGCACGCCTGGCAGCTCGACCACGATGCGGTTGGCACCCTGGCGCTGAACCAGCGGCTCGGCCACGCCCAGCTCGTTGACCCGGTTACGCACCGTGGTCAGGTTCTGCTTGATCGAATATTCGCGGATCTCGGCGACCTTGGCCTGGGTCATGGCCAGACGCAGGATCGGCATCTCGCCACGGTCAGCCGTGGTGATATCGAAATCGCTGTAATCCTTGCGGATCAGGCTGCGGGCCTGTTCACGCGAATCGGTGTCGCTGAAGCCCAGCTGAATGGCATTACCATCCTGCGGCAGGCTGCGATAACGCACTTTTTCCTTGCGCAGCAGGCTCTTGACTTCGCCTTCGTAGACGTTCAGACGCGCACTGAGTGCCTTGTCCATGTCGACTTCCAGCAGGAAGTGCACACCGCCGGACAGGTCCAGACCCAGTTTCATCGGGCTCGCGCCCACGTTGCGCAGCCACTTTGGCGTGGTCTGTGCCAGGTTCAGTGCAACGACGTAGTCGTCACCCAGCGCCTTGCGCGCGACATCCTTGGCCGGCAGCTGGTCTTCCTGTTTGGTCAGACGCAACAAACCGCCCTTGCCATTCTCGGCCAGAGACGCGCCCTTGACCGCGATGCCAGCATCGGTAAGCGCCTTGCTCACGCGATCCAGATCAGCCTGATTGACCTGCAGCGCAGTGCTTGCGCCGCTGACCTGAATGGCCGGGTCGTCAGGGTAGAGATTGGGTGCGGAATAAATAAAGCCGATGCCCAGTACAACCAGGATCAGGATGTATTTCCACAGTGGGTATTTGTTCAACATCACGCCGCCTGCTTATAACGCGGGGCGCCTTGCGCGCCCCGTCGATTGGTAAAAGACTGGAATCAGATGGCTTTCAGGGTGCCTTTAGGCAGGGTGGCAGCGATGGCGCCCTTCTGGATCTTCAGTTCAACAGTGTCGGAAACTTCGATCACCACGAAATCATCAGTCAGTTTGTTGATCTTGCCCGCGATGCCACCGGAAGTAACGACTTCATCGCCCTTCTGCAGGTTGTTCAGCAGGTTTTTCTGTTCTTTGGCACGTTTGGCCTGTGGACGCCAGATCATCAGATAGAAGATGACCAAAAAGCCGACCAGGAAAATCCACTCGAAACCCGAACCCGCCGGACCCGCAGCAGCAGGCGCAGCAGCGTCCGCCATGGCGTTGGAAATGAAAAAGCTCATTTAGCACTCCAGTTGCATAATTTTAATAAGAAGCGATCAAGACCGGCTGTCAATCAACCCAGCGGCGGCGTGGCAAGCCCGCGCTTGGCATAGAACGTATCGACAAAGGCGGCCAATGTACCCTGTTGAATAGCCTCGCGCAAACCAGCCATAAGCAGCTGGTAATACCGCAAATTGTGGATCGTATTGAGCATGCTACCCAGCATTTCGCCGCACTTGTCCAGGTGGTGGAGATAAGCGCGGGAGAAGTTCTTGCAGGTGTAGCAGTCGCATGTCGGATCCAGCGGCGAATCATCATGGCGATGGAACGCGTTGCGAATCTTCAGTACACCGGTGTCGATGAACAGATGACCGTTGCGGGCGTTGCGCGTAGGCATCACGCAGTCGAACATGTCGACTCCGCGGCGCACACCTTCAACCAGGTCTTCGGGCTTGCCTACACCCATAAGGTAACGAGGTTTGTCAGCGGGCATGCGGCCGGGCAGATAATCCAGCACCTTGATCATCTCGTGCTTGGGCTCGCCCACCGACAGGCCACCAATGGCCAGGCCGTCGAAATCCAGTTCGCTCAGGCCTTCCAGCGAGCGCATGCGCAGGTTTTCGTGCATACCGCCCTGGACGATGCCGAACAGTGCCGCGGTGTTGTCACCGTGGGCGATCTTCGAACGCTTGGCCCAGCGCAGCGACAGCTCCATGGAGGTGCGCGCCACGTCTTCGTCGGCCGGGTACGGCGTGCATTCGTCGAAGATCATCACGATGTCAGAGCCCAGATCGCGCTGGACCTGCATCGACTCTTCCGGGCCCATGAACACCTTGGAGCCATCGACCGGCGAGGCGAAGGTCACGCCCTCCTCCTTGATCTTGCGCATCGCGCCCAGGCTGAACACCTGGAAGCCGCCGGAGTCGGTGAGAATCGGGCCTTTCCACTGCATGAAATCGTGCAGGTCGCCGTGGGCCTTGATCACCTCGGTGCCGGGACGCAGCCACAGGTGGAAGGTGTTGCCCAGAATGATCTCGGCGCCGATGGCCTCGATATCCCGCGGCAGCATGCCCTTGACGGTGCCATAGGTGCCGACCGGCATGAAGGCCGGGGTTTCGACGGTGCCACGGGGAAAGGTCAGACGACCGCGACGCGCCTTGCCATCAGTGGCAAGCAGCTCGAAAGACATACGACAGGTGCGACTCATGCGAGATCCTCGGGGGCCGCATCTGATCCTTGAGGTGCAGTCGGCGCCGGATTGCGGGTGATGAACATGGCATCCCCGTAACTGAAAAAGCGGTAACCGTGCTCCACCGCCGCCGCGTAGGCCGCCATGGTTTCCGGGTAACCGGCGAATGCCGAAACCAGCATCAACAGCGTGGATTCAGGCAAATGGAAATTGGTGACCAGGGCATCGACCACATGAAACGGCCGGCCTGGATAAATGAAGATATCGGTGTCGCCGCTGAACGCCTTGAGCACGCCATCACGCGCCGCGCTCTCCAGCGAACGCACACTGGTGGTGCCCACTGCGACCACCCGGCCACCGCGCGCACGGCACGCGGCCACGGCATCGACCACGTCCTGAGTGACTTCCAGCCACTCGTTGTGCATGTGGTGATCCTCGATCCGCTCCACGCGCACCGGCTGGAACGTCCCCGCGCCCACGTGCAGAGTGACGAACGCAGTCTCGACGCCCTTGGCGGCAATCGCGTCCATCATCACCTGATCGAAATGCAGCCCCGCCGTCGGCGCCGCCACCGCACCGGCGCGCTGCGCGTACACGGTCTGATACCGCTCGCGGTCGGCGTCTTCGTCCGGACGATCTATATAAGGAGGCAACGGCATGTGCCCCACCCGCTCGAGCAGCGGCAGCACCGGCTCGGCGAAACGCAACTCGAACAGCGCATCATGCCGCGCGATCATCTCGGCCTCGCCCCCGCCGTCGATGAGGATCATCGATCCGGCCTTGGGCGACTTGCTCGAGCGCACATGGGCCAGCACGCGATGCTGATCCAGCACCCGCTCCACCAGAATCTCCAGCTTGCCGCCCGAGGCTTTTTGCCCGAACAAACGCGCCGGAATCACCCGGGTATTGTTGAAAACCATGAGATCGTCAGGGCGCAAATGCTCCAGCAAATCAGCGAATTGGCGATGCGCCAGCGCCCCGCTCGGCCCATCGAGGGTCAGCAGGCGGCTGCCACGACGCTCAGCCAGCGGATGGCGAGCGATCAGTGCATCAGGGAGGTCAAAGGTAAAGTCGGCGACACGCATGATGGGGTTCGTCTAGCAGGGCCGGGAAGTTTAGCGGAAAAGTAAAAAATTGACCATGAAACGTGATTGACCAACGGTAGGCACCTCTCTATACTCCGCCGCCACAAGCCCTGATGGCGGAATTGGTAGACGCGGCGGATTCAAAATCCGTTTTCGAAAGGAGTGGGAGTTCGAGTCTCCCTCGGGGCACCAACCATCTATTTCTGGCTGTTTCACTCTGTGCCAGAAACCCAGCAAACCCGGCCACCGCGCCGGGTTTTCTGTTTCTGTGTGTCTGCCTCTGTTTCCCTGTGTTTCTTGTCGCCGTGTATGGTCCCGTGTATGTTCGCGAAAACCACGGACTCGGCCATACAAGAATTGAAGCGATCAGACATCAAGCGTCGGCCTCTTGCTGACACCGTCCTTGCCTCCCTTGAACCCGAAGCAAAAGAGTATCGCGAAGCCTATGGCATTGATCGGCTCTACTTCGTCGTGTCCGCGAATGGGCGAAAGCGATGGGAGTTCCGATACAAGAAGCCGGACGGCAAATGGTCATGGCATGGACTTGGCGCCTATCCCGACACCTCGGCCAAGCGTGCAAGGGAGAAAGCGGCGGATGCCACCGACCTGATCGAGAGCGGCGTGGACTTGGCCAATCACAAGCACTCGGCGAAGAAGGCGCAGGACCTGGCCAGCGCCAGCACGTTCCGGGCAGCGGCTGAAGTCTGGTATCAGCAGAAAGTCGATTCAGGCCTGGCAGAATCCAGCCTCGACAAGATGCGCACCTACCTGGATAAAGACATCCTGCCAGCGCTGGGTGACATGCAACTGAACGACATCCACCGCCGTGACTGTGCAGCCTTGCAGGCGAGCATCGAGAAGCGCAACGCACACAACGTCGCCAAGAAGGTGCGCGGCTGGCTGCAAAGGATCTTCAGCCACGCCATTGCCCGCGGGCTGTGCGAGAACAACCCGGCCTCTGACCTCGTCGCGATCTCAGCTCCGGCGCCGAAAACGGTTCAGTACCCTCACCTGCTTGAGCCTGAATTGCCTGAGTTCATGAAGAGGATGAGGAACAGCAAAGCCCGCCCTGTCGGTAGAACGGCCACATGGCTAACAATCTGGACCGCAAGCCGTCCCGGCATGGTACGGCATGCTGAATGGCGTGACATAAATCTGGACACTGGGACGTGGGAGATCGATGGCGAGCGCATGAAGATGGGGCGTGACCACATCATCCCACTGTGCACGCAGGCTGTCGCAGCGCTGAGGGAGTTGCACGCTCAGACCGGACGCCATCGTTACGTGTTCCCCGGGGTTGGGCCAAAGAACGCAATGATCAGCGAGGGCACCATCAATCAGGTGCTATCTAAGGTTGGATATAAAGGAAGACTGGTAGGCCACGGAAGTCGACACACAGCAAGCACGCTGCTGCGTGAACATGATTGGCCGAAGGATTATGTCGAGGCTCAGCTCGCGCATAAGGAGGAAGGGATGGCAGGCGTCTACAACAAAGCAGCCTACCTGAAGCAGCGGCGGGAGATGATGCAGTGGTACGCGGACTACCTTGACGCTCTGGCCGAGGGGATGACCCCGGCCATGCGCGAAGATTTTGCCGCGAGAGTGATTTAGTGAAGGCGCGTAGCCTTCGTTTATGAAACAGAGGCCGGAAGCAAACTCGCAGTACTCAGCGCGATCCGAGTGGTGTCAGGCGTGAAAATTTGCCAGCACCATCCGGATGGAACCCTGAATACGAGTGGGCACTGCGATGTTGCAGGAGTGCTCACGGGTCCCTCATAAGCGCCAGCCATCTCAGTGAGGGTGGCCGGCGTTTTTCCAACTCGGATCCTGGCCTCAGCCGCGACAGTTGTTGTAGGAGTGAGCGTTGCTGAAATATGCACGTTGACCGGCACACCATAGGTATTGGTGTAGGTGTTGTTCGGAGACTGAGCAAGTGCCGTCGGAATAACACCGGCATTCGGCCCGGCGGTCTGCATGCTGTTCATGCCGCTTGTCTGGTTGTCGAAAAACGATGCTCCCGTTTGAAAGTTGTTTCCTACGGACACGGCGTTGCTGCCACCAGGAGCGACAAGCGCAATCGGAGTCGACGAGTAGCGGCAATAGAAGTCGTTGAATGATCCGCGAATCTCCACCCCAGATCCGCCGCTGGTGTTTCCCTCCATCGCAATCACGTTGATCTGGTTGTTATTCGTGTTGTTATCCAGTCCATTTGTGTCTCCCAGAATCATATGCTGGAAGTTGGTTATCATGTTTTGCACCGTAATCCGGTTAACCTGCACCGCACCAAGCGCTGCGTCGGCAGACGGGGCATAGACGCCAATCCCGTTATAGGCGATCTGGCCAAGGATGATGTCGTTGTCCTGGATGTGCTGACCAGAGAAGACGTTGTTTGAAGAGTTCAGGAAAACGCCATAGCCCTTAAAGGCAATAACCTGATCAACTCTTACGCGAGAAAACTGGATCGACCGCATTTCAATCCCGCTCTGGGCAGCGGTGATGCCCGTAGGGTTCCCGGTGTTACCAATGGAAGGGTTGCAGCGCAGACCTGCGAAGTAGAGGTCGTAAAAAGTATTGGTACGCGTGGGAACAACGCCGCCAACAAGCACGGCCGAACTTCCGGGAACGGTGCAAATGAGAGGCCCATTGATTTCCAGCTTGATCGGGCAAGGGATCTTCAGCTGGGCGGTGATGTAAAGCGTTAGTCCATGTGGAGAGACCACCTTGTAGATAGGCCCCTCGGCTGTAGCAGGGTTCTGAGCAATCGCCCAGTCGATGGCCGCTTGAATGGCTGGCGCATCGTTTGACGAGGATCCGAGCGCACCAAAGTCGCAAACGCTGATGGTGCTGTTGAACACTTTTCTCTTCCAGCGCCCACCATCAATGGCAACGACAACGGTTCCGTTGTTATCAGTAGTGGTTGTATCGGTAGGGTCGTAATAAAAAAGCCCACCCCCACCAAGCTTGGCGGTACTGTGATCCATCACCTGAGCGATCTGATTTCTTGAAGATGAGAGAAGCCGCAAAGCCGCAAGGTTCGCCACCACCCTTGCGTTGCTGAACCTCAGAAAATCGAATAGCGTGCCACCGTCGTAAGCTATTCCTGTGGTGTTGTTTACGAGTCCGCTCACGCTATCGATGTAACTTCCGACCCATCCACGTGTCACAGCGTCCTGTTGGGCAGTGGGATCGCCGAGGTTGGCAATCCTATAGCCCTGGGCATCGAAATAACTTTTGCCAAGTGGGCGCAGCAAGGCGCGAGAAAAAATAGATAACCCTTGCTGGATAAGCATCGTTAGGCGATCAAATACATTCTCCTGAGTCTCTGCCAAATAGCGACCCTGATTGCGCAGATCAGTTTCCTGCGTGGGAATAAGAGATCTATCAATCGCAAGCGAGGATCCACCTAAAGCCAGGACTCCTGCAGCATAGGAGGAAGTCAGCGTCCCACCTTCTGCGTTGTCTGTACCCGTGACCGTGTACTGGGATCCGAGTGATAGCGTTTCTGTCGTCTGATCTGGTCTAACGAGGGTAACGACCAGATCCTCATTTTCCAGAAATCGGAATGGCACCGGAAAGGCAGGGCCTCCGGACGCGTACTCAACCGAGCTTTCAGTAGTCGATACCGTCAATTTTCAATGCTCCAGAAATGCAAAAACCCGCACAAGGCGGGTTCTTTGGGGGGGGGTGGTATTCTTCAGTCGGTCTGCTGGATGGCGAAGACGTTGACGGCCACAGAGGCAGTGACCGGCGGGTTTAGCGTAAGCGCACCTAGGGAGATAGTCAGGTTGACCAACTGCCTGGTTACCTTGATGGTGCAGCCATTGATATCGCACGCTGTGACGCGGGCCTTATAGACGTAGGTCGTATCGCTGGTAACAACCGTGGGGTCCGGCATGATCGGGACGTCGCTGAACCGCCCAACGGGCCAGGTCACAGTCAAGGTGTCGGGCGTGCCTGCTGGGGTTAGGTGCTGCTTTGCATAGCGCGGCACTACAGTGCTGTTGATGGTGGCTGGCGTAGTGAAGCCCGAGTCGTTCAAGAGCTGAGAAAGCCGGCGAACGAGCTGTCCGAAGATTGAACTGCTGGTTACGTCCATGATCAGCTCCCCCAAAACATCGTGGCCGTGCCGCCGGACACGCCAGTCAATCGACCGCGCACCATGGGGAAGAAAGTCTCAAAGGTTCCGCCATCCGTGGCATAGGCATTACCAGAAGCTGCCAGCGTGGCAATGTTGATCCAGCCCTGACCATCGTGCGACCCCTCAAGAACAGCATTGGCCGACACTGTGCCAGCCCCAGTTACAGATAGCTGCAGACTCATCTTCAACGACTGATTCACCGTCAACGCAGCCGATGTGACGGGTACTGCCGAGTTGATTAGCTGGGGCATGACTTTCTCCTTGGTAATAAAAAACCCGCCGAAGCGGGTTTATTGAAGATCTACCGATCATTCCTTGTGTCTTTTTAGGTAGGTAACAGCATCGGCGAATTGCTCGGCTTGCTTTAGCGATCTGAGTCTGACGGTACGGATTTCTGATCCATCCGCACCACGAAGGACAACGGCAAATCGGTTGCCCTTCATCTTGTGCTGGTACACGCCAGTGTCAGCAATAGAATCAAAATAGATTCGCTGGCCCGCGGCCTTGGTAACGTATGTCGAATTACCTGCTGCGATCACAGAGTCACCAAGCGGAGCGGCGCTACCAAAGCTTGAACCCCTCGATACTATCCCGTCTGAAAGCAGGATGAAGTCAGGCGTTACGCTGACTGACTCTGGCCTGGTCTTGCCAGTGTCTTCGTAGAAGGCGCGCTCCACGACTTGAACGGCGGCTTGACGATTCATCGAATCGCCAGCGGGTGAATAGTCGACTCGCTTATGACCGCATCCTGCAAGCGCGGCCATCAGGAACAACGCGACAATAGCTTTCTTCATGGTGAATCCCTTCGGTGGCTTTGGCGCACTATAGCGAGCGCACGCCGCGGCTGAACACCCCTTCACCGTGCGATTCCAAGGGGGTCGGCGTAGCTCTGAGACGGGCGAATCAGGAACGTCTGTGCGTTCTGCTGTTGAATGCGTTGCTCAGTACGGCGCAGCGATCCTGGATTCATGGCTTCTTGTACCGAGAACAGAAACAAGTGATCCAACGCGATCCGGGTGTAGAACAGGTTCAGGAACGGCGTATTGTTCAGCGCCAGGCGAAACGCCGAGGATGAAGCATCGTCACCGTTGCGGATGTTGTTCCAAAGGTTTGCCGCGTTGGCAGCGGTACCAAGCACCGGGCCTGCCGCTGATTCCAGCGCGGTGTTGCCAAAACGGCTGGCCTCACCAAACAGGTAATCACCAAAGATGCCAAGTCCACCGCCTTGCGCCATTGCGGCCACCCACGTTTTCGGGTCTTCAGGATCGCGCGGTGTGCGTCCTTTCGCCGTGTCCTTTGCCGCCATCGACAGGTAGCCGAAGGCAGTTGTCCACAGCATTAGCTGTGCAATGCCCAGCTTTTCACCATTCCCGTTGCGCAGTGCCGCGACCAGGTCTCGACCGCCACGGAAGTTTTGCGACAGCCCAGTCGGGGCGTACCCGCGCCCATACAGCTCGCGCCCCAGCGTCTTCTGCATATAAGCAGCAGGGAAGCTCTTGAACTGGGTAACAAAGCGCAACAGATCGCCGGGAATGGTTCCGGGCTGCGTACCTTGGTTCATGATTGAACGGGTTCGCGCATCAGGCTCAAGGACGGCGTAGGTTACGCGGTCGTTGACGTAAGTTCGCAGCGATTGCTGGAGGTCGGCACGCACGTCGCGCACGGCGCCTTCACTGACAGGTCGACCTACCGATGCCAAGTAGTTCTGGATTTGGTCGCCAGGAATGCTGGCAACGCCATCTGCGGTCATGTACTCGCGGCCGTCAGCCATTTTTGTATCCATGCCGCGCAACAAATCCCACTTGCCCTCATCAAGTCCGTACAGGCTCAGGGCGCGGCGGTAGTTATCGTCCAGCCGAGCCCAGCCGCGCCCTTTGTTCTGTGCAAGGTTGTGGGCCATCATCAGCCCTGCACTGGCCTTGTTGGCGTCGGTCCACCACGACAGGCCGTTCAGTTTGAAGAACAGGCTCATGCCGCGTGACA
The DNA here is from genome assembly GCF_056627435.1 of Pseudomonas sp. 2. Taxonomy (NCBI): domain Bacteria; kingdom Pseudomonadati; phylum Pseudomonadota; class Gammaproteobacteria; order Pseudomonadales; family Pseudomonadaceae; genus Pseudomonas; species Pseudomonas sp. 2. Next base: position 198,196 of record NZ_JBWXNG010000003.1, on the reverse strand, counting down.
TCTTGCCACCCACCGAATCATCGGCAGAGAAGCGGCGCATGATTTCGCCGCGCATAGAGTCGGCGTACACGCCAAAGCTCGCCAGGATCTCGCGTTGCTCGGCGGTGCCGCGCCCCTTCAGCAGACCACCAGCCATTTCGCCTAGCGAACCCAAGAACGATTTGCCCTGATACCGGAACTCGCTCGCGGCAACGGGCAGGTCGGTGAAGCTGGAGAGTAACGCGCCCCCCAACTTTGACAACGACTGCCACGCACGAACGTTTGCCGCGATGCGAGCCTGTGTGGCGTTGCCGGGGATGCGGGTCTGCCCGCTCACCTCTTTGAATCGGTTGGCAACCGTACCGCGAGCTGCGTCATTGAAGTTCTTTAGCGCATCGTTGTCGCCGGCTTTTCTGACATCCTCGCGCAGCACATCGACCACCATGTTCAGATTGGCTTCCGGATTGGTGCCCAGTCTCCGCATCAGGGCGGTGTTCTGTCCTGACATATCGAGACCGCGCAGCACGGCCTCACGCAGGTTGCCGGTACCGTAGAGCTGGTTGTATTCATGCCAGGCCACGCCGTCTTTGAAGTGCAGGACGCGCTCTTGGCTGATCTTCTTGGCCAAGTTCGCAGGGCCTTTAAATCCATTCGGCGCCTGATCGCTTGGCGACTTCAGATGGTCGCCAGACTCAAGGCCATTGAAGACATTGCGCAGGAACTGATTCACATTGGTAACGCCTTCAAACGTCGAAGGGTCAAGGCGCGGTAGGATGTCCTGTGACCACTTGTCAAAACCAGCTGCGCCGATCTTCTCGCCATCATGGCTTTGTCGTGCGATGTAGCCCGGAAGTTTGCCAATGCTTGCGCCAGCGCGATTCGCATCAATGCGGGTCGCCTCCTGGTACTTCTGGATCAGGCGGGCAATCTCGACCACCTGCGGGTTAAGTTTGCTGGTGTCGAGATCCTTTCCAATACGCCACAAAGCGTCGGCGATGTCCTGGTCTGAATCGCCCTTGGCCAGAACGGCGGTAAGGTCTGCGCGATCAAGATCGGCCAGCAGGCCACCTATGTAGGCATCACCCAACGCCTTCTGCTCGGCAGCGATCGATGATCGAGAGCCCTGACGGGCGACGTTCGTTCCCACCAGCAGAGATTCAAGGCCAAGGTCTGGCCGGTCAGCGAAGTTGCTGCGAACGAAGCTGATAGCTTGCGCCCGAGCCTTGGTATTCAGCAGCGCGTTGCGCTTTTCGATGATCGCAGCGTATTCAGCCTGACGGGCCAGCTCATCAGCGGCACGCAGTGCAGCCTGCTCGCTGCTCAACGAGCCCTCGCGAGCCATGATCTCCGCTTGGCGACCACGCAACAAAGAGAAGATTTCCTGAATCTCATTGTCTTCAATATCGCCCACGGCAGCGCGCACCGCGTCGGCGCAAGGGCTGATGCCTGCTGGTAGCTGAGCCATTAACCGTTCCTCAATTCGCAGACTGCCGCAGCCTTATAGGCCTTGGAATATTGTTCGGCTTTGGCGGCATAGGCATCAGCCGCCTCGTTCAGGTCGCGCCCTATGTCTTGCACGGCTTGCCTGGCTTCGTCGTCGAGCTGTGAAAGCAAGTCGTTGACGTGGGCCTGCTCATCGGCAAGCGCGGCGCGAGCCTCGTCCAGGTCGTCACGCGGTTCGCCTATGGCGTCGACGCGCTGGCTCTCTGCGGCCCCGGCAGTATCCACCCGGCGCGCCTGTGGCTGGCGCAGAGCATCCATGGCGGCAGGCGCTTTCACTGGATCTGCCAGATCAAACAGGTTCTGCACATCAACGTCGCGCCCGCTTACGGCCTGAGAGACCGCGCTGCGCAATGCGGCTTCCCGAGTCGTCCAGTGCGCTTGCGCTGCGGTTTCGCTGGCCGTGGCAATGGCAGAGCCCAGTGGCCGCTGCTGGAAACCCTGCATGATCTGCCGGGCTCTAGCTTCGATTTGCGGGGCCAATCGCTCTGGAATCTCCCCGCGATACAGTCGACCGATATCATCGTCGCTCAAATTGCCAGATCGAACTCGCTCTAACTGGCCCTCAATCTCTGCCTTACGAACCTGAATGCGGTTCTTCTCTTGGGCAATGTAATCCTTGGCAGCCCTTGTGGTTGAGCGATCCTCGCCTGACCTCGGCAAGTCCCTTTCGCGATTAGAAAGTCGTATGTATCGATCTGTCAGGTCAAGACTTTCAAGCCTTAGATCTCTGGCATTAGAGATGTATTCACTTGTTGCTGATGGCCTTATTTCATCAATGGCCTGTGCCTGCGCGCTCTGCCGAAGGTTGGCTTCGTCGGCCTCCAGTCCGCGCTGCAACGCTGCGCGCAACCCCGCTTCAGGATCGGTATCAAGCAGACGGCCTACATCGACCGACCGGGCCTGGGATGCCGGTGCGCCACCTGGTGAGTCATTTAGAACCGTGTCGACGCGGCTTTCTGGCTCTACCTGGCTGAGTCGACGGCGCAGCGCATCAGATACAGCGCCGCCAACCGTGTGCAGTCCGCCACCCAAAACGCCGCCCATGGCGATGTTGGCCAGCGAATCGGACAAGCCGTATTCAGTCTGATCCTGCTGGGCGGCAAGCAAAGGCAGCGGTTCAAGGATCGCAGCACCCACGGCGCCATCGGCTGCGCCGACTCCAGCGCGAATGCCAGCCCTGCCCAATGCGCCAGACGCACCTTCCAGCAGTTGTGCATAACGCGCCTCACCAATCACCGGCACGAAAGCAGACGCGATGTTCAGAGGATCGAGCAGCGAGGCGCCGAGACCGGCAGCGATCTGAGCAGGCAGCGTGCCCTGTCCAGCTCGGGCCATAACCTGTTGACGGGCGACCTGCTCACGCTGGCGCTCTATGAGGATGTCCAGCGCACCTTGGCGAATGCCTTGATCGGGGATCTTCAGGTCAAAGCCCGCGGCCTTTGCTTGGTCACGCGCCTGACTCGCATCGATCAGCGGCGTTTCTGGCTCCTGCCGCCCGGCGTTCTCAGCCAGGTAGGATTCAGGCCCCATGACAACAGCCCGCCCCTGCTCCTGTGTATTGAGAGATTCCATACGGGCAAGGGCGGTTGATGGGTTTGTGCTGAATGCCTCATCGAATGCAGCACTCGCCACGTCGCCAGAGTCGGCAGGAATATCGAGCAGCGTCCGCCGATCAAGCGTCAGCGCATCACCGGCATAGATCGTCATGGTGTCACCGTCCACGGATACACGACGTTATCCTTAGCCTTGGTGATTTTCTGGCTTTCAGTCTGGAGTTGCTGCCAGGTGCGCTGAACCAATCGTCCGTCCTTGTCACGCAGGGCGTAGCCGTTCAGGGTCAGGGTCAAACCAGTCTCATCGCCATTGGTTACCCATTCACCGTTGTCGCGAACTGCCGACTCAAGCTGGCGGGCGTTTTCCTCTGGTGTCACACCACGCAGCCCAGGCAGCGGAGCAAGATCTGCTGCGCTGATATCGTCCAGCGCACGACTTGCACCGCGGCGAATTGATCCAGTGTCCAGAGCTTTAGGCACGCGGTACGTGTCGAAGAAATCGTACTTGTCGTTCACCATCCCGGCGGCGACTTTCTGGGCGGCCTTGTCAGGCGACATGCCTTGCAGCACGTAGGCCGTGGCCGTACGCACACCAGCGTTGTACATGGTGGCGTAGGTATCGATGCCGCCTGCCTGACCGCGCAGGGTCTGAGCGAAATCGGCCATGGCCGAGGCAACGTTCTGTTTGATCTGGTCGGCCTGTCCCTTTTGCAGGCCCTTGTTCAGCTCCTCGTCCTTGACGGGGGCCACCGCCGCCATGCGCTCGGCCACGTCTTTTGGCAAGCCGGTGGCGATCACTTGAGCCTCTGACGGCAGCTTATTGCCCAACTGGCGAACAACAGGGCCAAAGTTCTTGCCGAACTGTTGTTGCATCTGCTCGATCAGTTGAGCAGCGTTGTCGCCCTCACCGCTTGCCACCTGGTTATTGAAGTTGGCGGCGATCTGCCCAGCCATTGCGTCTGGGAGCAGCTTTATATTCTGAACGCCCTGACGGCGCTGCTCAGAGGCTGAGGCGTTGAAATACGATGTCCAGGCATCAGCAGTGTTCTGCTGCTGCGCATTAAGTAAGGCTTGCCGAACCGGCGGCGCATATTGCGCAACAAATGCTGCGGGATCGTTTTGCCGCTGCTTCTCCAGAGCACTATTCACGTTTGTGAGGTGCTGAAAAAGCTGATTCTTCTGTGCAAATCCTTCACCCGCTACGCCATCGTCAGCAGGTTTGAAGTTGTCCAAAATTTCCTTGCGACCAGCCGCGTCGGCCGTGGCGAGCCCGTTGATAGCTGGCGCGATAGCCTGAACGCGCGAAAACTCTTCGTACTGCTCGCCCCCTTTGTCATTGCCATAAGCCGCATTGAAGTCCGCCCTGTTCGGCGGATTGGCGAACTGGAAACCCTGGCTATAGGCCGCGCTGGCATCTTGAACGCGATCATGCAGCTCGGCGCGGGCAATCGCCTGCAGTTGGCGCTGCTCGATCAACCGTTGACGCGCTTCGGCTTCCTCGCGGCGCTGCGCTTGCTCGATGGTGCTGCTTAAGCGGATCTGCGCTTCAGCGTTCAGACCGGTCTTCGAGGCTTCGTAATACTGCTTGGCCTGAGCAGAGCTGCCGTCAGCCATACGCATGATTGCGCCGGACAGAACCTTGCTGCTGGCGTCGATACGGGCTTGCTCCAGGCGTTCAGGCGACCACCCGTTGCGCTGGCCCTGTGAGTCGACAATCGCCAGGGCTTTATCGCGCTGCTGCCCGATCTGTTTGGGATCACTGTAATTCAGGGTGGCAGTGTCGATCGCAGTGCTGATGGCGGCCGTATCGGTCTCGTCCTGGTACCTCTGGATCTGGCCGAACTGATACTGGCTTGCAGTGTTCATCAGCGATTCGCGCTTACTGGCTGCGAGCGCTTGGAACCGCTTGCGTTGGGCGTCATTGTTCAGCGTCGAAAGCGTGTCCTGCACGTGCTGGTCGTACGCTGACAAGGTGCTATCAACGGCACCGATGGCGTCCTTGCCCTTTTTGGCGAACAGGCCGGTCTGCTGGTTGTACAGCAGATCATTGGTGTTCTTCGTGAGACTGGTATCGGCGCCGATAACTGCTGTGGTGTCGGCCTCCTGTTTCTGCTTTATAGCCAGATCTGCAGCGACCTCGCCGACCTGAGATAGGCCGCGCTGCAATCCGGATGTGTCCACGAACTGCGGCGTTGCCCGAACGTTGGGCAGTCCCTGCTCTGCAACTCTCCGCTGGTACTGTTCGACTCTGGCCATTTTCTTAGCTCATCGCACTGTAAGCCTTCGCACCTTGTGCGCCGGCGGATAGGAGGGAGCCAAACATTCCTGCCTGACCGGATGATCTGGCATTTTTCGCGGCCAGAATGTTTTGCTGTGATTGAGTGCGGTATCCCCAGGCTTCGCGTGCAGCGTTGTTGCGGATGGTCAATGCATCAAGCTCGCCAAGCGCAGCCGTATCGTCTTGGATGTTCGCCGCAGATCCGCTGTTCACGTCGACACCGTTGGCAGCGAAGCCAGCACGCTGAGTGCCGATTGTTGCGCGGGTTTGCAGGCGTTGTTGATCCGACTCAAATTCACCACGCCTGATCGCATCATCTGCGGCCTGGTCGGCGTACGCGGCGTTCTGAAGGTTTGCCTCTGCAGTTGCATTGCCCTGCGCTTGGCTTTGCTGGGAGCTCAACAGGGCGGACGCCCCCATGGCGATGAACGGAATCGCGGCTACTGCGCACATTTGGCGCCCTCCATCTGGAACGGTAGGAATGGTTCGCCGTGCACGCCATATGGCACCGCAGGCAGGAAAGTGAAGCCCAGCCACTTCAGCCAGCGGATGGCCAGAGTGTTGCGGGCGTCGACAAGATTGATAAGAGCGTGGTGACGGCTGCGCATGGCCTCGATCACAGACCTGCACTCACCGAGAAACTGGCGCCGGTACTGCTCGATCCAGACGCTGCTGGCCATCCAGGGCAGGCCGTACACTTGGTCATGGCTGCTGTCACCGAAGATCGCTACGACATGGCCGTCAACGATGCAGGCTGCACAGCTGACTGAGTTTTCAATTGCGTGCCGGACTTCCTTCTCGGCAGTCCAACCACGAATGGATTCAAGCTCCAACTTGTCAGCTGGCCGCAGATCAGCCAGCAGCGCGCGGATGTGCCGCTCACGCACGGGCACCAGGTTAGCCACCGGCTTGGACATTGAGCACCACCCCCAGAATCGTGAGTGGTAGCGGGTCTGTCTGGCGGATGAATATCCGTCCCTCCTCGCTCCATTTCGCCTGGATCTCGATCTCTGCGCGACCGGTAAGCAACTTGATTGGCTCACCAAAGTTCTCGGTGCTGCGCTGCTTGTACTCGCGCAAATGGTCGGCGTCAGGCCCGGCGAAGATCCCACGACTCTCGGTACAGATAACTGTGACCGAATTGATGCGCTTGCGATTGGCAATGAACTGAGGGTTGTTCGCCATGCTGATATCGAGCGTTTCAAAGTCTGCTGTGATCGGCAGGCCGATGTGCGCAACAAGTGACGGGGCGTCCAGTCCAATCGATCCGGCAGTGACAACCTGCTGTGGGGCAACGTTTCCGTCTGCCAGGATCGAAACGGTCTTGCCCTCTAGGTGACCAAGGCCACTGATCGTCGAGGCAGCTACTCCCCACCGGGTAGCAGATACGGCGCGCAGCGTTTCAGGGACGATTGTTTGCGGAACGACCGTAACGACTGTGGATGAGGTGTAACCGGTTATAGCCACCGTCAGCAGATCGCCAGGGTTATCCCGGTCGCCGCCGCCGTAAAGAATCACGCTACGGCCAATCATTCCGGCGTCAAAAGTGGCAGCGCCGACGGTCAGCGTGAGTGGATTTGGATATTTCCAATCCGTTCCACCGCTGAGAACGGCCGTTCCGGTGCGGCGCCCGTCGTAGGTCAGGCCAGCATCAACAAAGAAAGCCCGGTCAAACCAGTAATCGGAGGTGTCATAGCGGCGCAGTTCGCGTGACGCCATCCGCTCCACGTAGCGCTTTGTAACGCCGCCTATGGTGCGCTGCACGATCGTATAGACCGCGTCTTCATCTTGTTCAGGGATCGATGCCATGGATTCGAACACTCCGTCTGTATCGTGACGGTGCCAGCTATAGACATCCTGTGCAGGCAGATACGTGAAGCCCAAAGCCACGCCGTCATTGCGCACACACCACAGCAAGCTGTTCGGCACCTGAGACAAGACCATGTCCTTGATCTCGTAGCCGCGCACCAGGTGCGAAGATAGAACGGTCAGGTCTTGCCCTTGGAATCCGTCGCTGGTGTAGCTGTAGGAGAGGTCGGCCAGCTTCTGGCCACGGGCCTGAACGTACAGCGCAGTGTTCCCGTACACAGCCGGCGGCACAGTGCTGGAGCCGATATAACTCTGGAAGATCGCCTGCACGTTGGTCGGCTTGATGCCAGTCGCATCCCCGGTCACGGTCACTTCGGCACCGGAGGTCAGCACCAGCAGCTCGCGCAACGGTACCAATGCACGGATCCGGTTCACCTGCCGAGACGCAAGCGTCATCGTGATGGCGTCATCGTCCTTGGTTGGCGTGGAAAACCCGAAGTTATGGAAAGCCCCTACCCGGCTGAACCAGAGGGTTTGCGGGTTAGCATTACTGGCACCGAACACCAGCCTTTGCTGGTAGTAGCCAACAACGCCAGGGTTATTGCCACCAGCGAAAGGGTTGTCGTAGCTGGGTGGCGTATCGTCTTTCTCAGGCGAGATATTCAGGTCGGTGAACGTGGTACTGGTGGCTTGACCGATGAAGCCAAACACGCCCGATCCGTTGTTCTCTTTGTACACGTTGTAGTGATCGGCACCGGCGACGGCAGTCCATGACAGGTTTGCCCCGGACTTGTTGTCCCACGCGGCAACCGTGGCCGCTGCTGATGGCTGAGATTCCTCCGCCGACTCGTCTGACGAAACCGCTGTAACCACGTAACGGAACTGGGTTGTCGCACCACTGCCGCCACTCAACGGAGTTGCAGTCAAGCCCGTCGGTGATGCGATCGATGGCAGGAAGCTGATTGCGGTGAGAGTCCAGTTCGTCGCGCCCAGACGCTTCAGCTCCATCGGTGCGTAGCTAGGGTGAGCAATGGTCAGCACGTCAGCCGACTGAATGAAGTTCAGCGCGAACAGATCCGTCTCGATGTAAGGCGTGGCGATCTCGTAGGCCACGCCGCCGCTCAGGAGCTGACCACCGTTCGTGTAGAAGCGCATGTACAGGTGCCCGACCTCAATCACGTAGGTCTGCTCGGTACTGAACTGGAACGGAATCAGTCGACTCTTACGGTCGCTGACCTTAGTCTCCGCCAGAAACTTGGTACCGGCACGGTTACGTGCTCCGCCTTCAGGCATGACCATGAAGTTGCGGCAGGTGCGCAGTCCTGTGAAATACCGGTTCAGGTCAACGCGTGCATAGGTCGCAGGCGCAATTTCACCGGCACTGAACGACGGCTGGATCATGTCAACCATCAGCAGCGCCCCATAATGAAGCTGGATTCAAAGTTCAGATCGGTAGTCCCTTCGTTCATAGCTGCGGCAGCAGCCTGATTGATCTGAGCCTGATAGGCGGCTTGGCAGGTCTGTGCAACGCCAGGATCTTTCGCAAGTGCAGGTGCGATCTGCGCGGCCAGATACCAGGAGAGTGCTGACACAAAGTCAGGCTCAAACATCTCTGACGATGTGACCTGAAGCGTGTACTCAAGCTTTGCGGGGTTCACGTTCGTGGCGATCAGGCTGTTGCTTGAACCGTTGATCACGCGGTATGGGATGCGCGGAACGTTCGGGCGCCTTGCATACCACTCACAAGGCCACGCCGACATCCACGGCAAGGCTGTGTTCACAATCTGCCGGACTCTCAAGCAGTCAGTGGGCATCGCGTATGCGTACTGATAGACCGGATCAGGATTCGTGGCGACCTCGGCCAAATCGGCAAAGGCTGTGGCAAACCCCCACGGATGATCACGCAAAACAAAATCCCGCGAGTTTTCGTAGAACAGGCTGCACTGCTCTGCCTGCTCGCTCGCTTCGTCCAAAGCGTCGATGCGCTGGCCGTTGCCGATATGCGACAAAGCCATGTTGCAGATCTCGACGATGCTCGACATGGGATGACCTCAAAAAGAAAAAGGCCCCGAAGGGCCTTGGTGATGCGGAAGGTGATCAGGCGTCTGGAAGACCGTCGTCTTCGTTGGTCTGATCGGGTTCGGCTGGTTTCTTGTACGGCTCGCCGCCTGCATTCAGGCGAACGGCCTCGGCTTCCGCTTCTTCACGGGTGCCGAGGAAATCGCTGAACCACTCGCCATCGGCGTCAACAATGGTCCAGCGCCCTGCTGCTTTGTGTTTGGCGGTGTACTGAGCCGATTCGTCCTTGTCGGTTTTGCCGTCCTTGACAGCGGCCTTTTCGCCGCCCGACAGGCGCTTGAGATTGGAACCAATGGTCCCGCCCTCGCCGGGGTCGTACATGACTTCCTCCCCCGGTTCGTGCAGCCGGTTGTTGATGAAGCTGTGCGCAAGCACAAGACATTTGATTGCGGCCATGGCCAATCCCCTTAGAACTGATAGCCCTTGGCGTACGCGCGGAACGCCTGGACATCTTTGGTGAGGAAGGCAGAGAACGCACCAGCAGTCAGTGGGCCGGTTGCCACGGTGTAGCGCACGCCAACGTAGCGGTTGTACTGCCCGGCAGGCAGCTTGATCGCCAGGATGGTGGTGCCGCCAGCGAGAGCGGCCAGTGCCAGCGCTGCCGATGCAAAGTGCACCGTTGGGGTGGTGGCCAGATCTGCAGTGCTGGAAGACTCCAGCGTGACAGTGACGGTTGCTGCGCCAGCAGCTGTTGCTGTGGTGTCAACCTGCACGACCAGGTACACGTCCTCACCAACACCGATGTCGCGGGTGATGTTGGTATTGACAGCGTTACCACGCGGGTACAGGTCAACGACGTTGGTGGAGACAGCCGTTGCGGTAACCGCCTGGCTGTCGGAGAACTCCAGTTGCTTATCGACGTACATTTCGGGCTCCTTAAACCACGCGGGCTTCGGTGTTGAGGATGGCGTCGACACGGCGCACCGGCACCTCACCAAACATCAGCGCAGGCTTGCCGGCGACGTTGTCGTACATGAGGGTGCCGGATGCCACTTTGTTGACGGTTTGGCGGCGCAGGAACGAGCGAATCCGGCGGTCGACGTAGAAGGCTGGAGTTACGCCAGTCAGACCTTGAATCAGCTCCAGGCCCTGGGTCATCAGGTCGATGATGTCGGCGCCGGTCGCACCGTTCTTGGTCAGGCCCGAAACATCGACGTTCGCGATACGAACGATGTAGCGCCAGTCCTTGACCGCAATGCCGCACTTCCATTGGTACTGGTCCATGAAGGCGCGGAAACGGTTGCCGTTGGCGTCGAACGCATCGCCCTCGCCCAGGTCGTTGTGCACCAGACCGGCCTGCGAGCCTTTCGGATAGATGCCGTGCACGGTTTTCTCGCCCCAGCCAATGAGCCAAATCGAGGTGTTGGTACTACCGGTACCGCCAGCATCGATGACGTTGTTGGCGGTTTGAGCTGTTGCGGTGTTCACGGTGCTGAACCGTGGAGACAGCCCCATGAAGCTCTCAGGAGTGGCATCTGCGTTTCCGTAGATAACACCGCGCTGCATGGTCTGGTTCATCGACTCAGTGAACGCGCTGGCCTCGGAGAGGCGAAACGCAGCGGTGTTACCGTTCAGCAAGGCCAAGTCTTTATCGACCTCGCCGCGACCCTCCAGGATGCCGCAAGCCTCATCGACTTGAACGGTGGTCGATTTGCTTTTTGGCACACCGGCGTTGAGTTTGCGGTACACGACATCCGGCAGGCCGGTGCGCTGGGTAACCCGTGAGCCGGTCGGCAAGTTGCCTTCGTACCACGGCATGTCCAGCAACATTTCGTTGTCTTGGGACAACAGCTCAGCAATCGGCATGATGCCGCCGCCATCCGGGTTCATTCGTTTCGCCACATCAAGCAATGTGACGGCGTTGGTTGCAAGCGTGGCCATGGAGGCAGCTCCTTATGCGAGGTTGGGGTACATGCGGTTGGCGAGCGGTTTGTCGCCGGGAACTTCGTTGGTGGTGCGGTGAAGCCTTCCTTCGGTGAGCTCCTGCCCAACCTTGTGGAAGAAGCGAACCAGTGCAGGGTGCGAGCCGAGGCCCGTTTCCTTGAGTGCCTGGTTCAACTCGGGGGTGCCGTACGTAGCCAGCGCTTTCTGCGCGATAACAACGTTGGCGTCGAACTTGGCGCCGCCGAACTCTGGGTCTGCCTTGAGCTGGCCAACCCATTCGCCCAACTGTTGCTGGCGGGCTTCGGCGAACTGCTTTTCCATGGCCTGAGCAATGCCTTGGCTGCGCTTGGCGTCGGCGGCGACGAGCTTGTCGACCTGATCTTGACTCAGGCCCATGTCCTTGAAGGTGGTGGACCACTCAGTTGCCGCTGCCTCGTCGAGCATGTAGCCCTCGGGCAGGTTGGCGAACTCGTATTTTTCCGGTACGGCTGGTGCATCAGCGGGCTTTTCGTTTGGTTTGGCCGGATCTGTTGCAGGTGGATCGGTAGGCTTGGCTGGATCACCACCCAACAGCGTGTCGCCGGCCAGTGTTGCTGCTGGCGCCGTGGCCGTTGCGTCAGGTGTTGCAGCCGGTGCCGGCGCAGCACCACCAGCAGGAGCGCCGTCAGCAGGCGCTTCGTTCATCAAGAAGTGGCCAAGTGCGCGATGCACAAACAGATTCATTGGTCTGCCTCATTCGTCGTCTGGGTGTTTTCCTGCGCCATGACCACGTAGTGGTGGGGACACAGGCGGTTGATGTCTTCCAGCAGCTTCAGTCCGCTGCTGCGCACGCCCTCGTTGAAGCTCATGACCCCGGCGTGCTGGTCGAAGGTGGAGTGAAAAACGTTGGCTCTGGCGAGTTGGCGCCAAACGAAGCGACGGCCCTTCGCGTCGGCCATCAGCCACTTGAAGTCGTCGTCGGCTTGCCTTTGTTGCAGGCGCGCCTTTTCCTCCCGCGCTTGCAGGATCTCTTCGTCATCAAACATTTAGGCTCCGGTGAGTCGGCCCAGAACGTTGTCCGGGGTTACTTGAGTTTCCGAAAGGAGCTTGGCGCCTTGGATGCCTTGATTGATCTGCTCTTGCAGAACCTGCTGCTGGGCCTGCTGTGCGCGTTGCTGACGGATCGCATCGACTTCCTCGTCGCCACGCACAACGGTCGGTACAACGCCAGCGGCTTCGGCGTACTCGTCGACCCACTGATCAGCATTGAACTTGTCCTTGGCTTCAGGGAAAGCGGCGGAGATGTTGCCGATGGTTGCGGCGAAGCGCTCAAGGCTGACAATGGCCTGAGCCTTCTGAGCCTGGGCAAGGATCGAGATGTAATCGGCTTCGATCTCATTGTCGCCCAGCTCTTCAGGCGGCTCTGGAAACCACGGCTCCCCATCGATGATGCCCTGCCAGATCGGCGCCGACTGACGGATCATGATCCCGGTTACGCGTTCGATCACAACGTCGAGGCCTTCAAAGTCAATGCGTTCAACAACCGGCCCGAGCATGGCCATCTTCTCTTCTTTGCGGGCTGCGACTTCTGTTGCGGTTCTGACGTCATCCAACTGGCTGATCATCAGGAACAAGTCAGTGAAGAACGATCGGCGAATGCGCTGCTCGATCTTGGCGATCTTGCCTTCGATAGCCTGCATCCAGCCGAAGTTGGGCTGGTAGATCGGCGCAATCTGGTTCTGGCCACCGATCATGTCGACGTAGGTGATACCACCCGGGAGCATCGACGACGGCTGGCCGCGCAATGCGGCTGGCGCTTGGAGTGGCGGATTCGATCCCATCTCGGTGATGCGAGCCGATGAGCGCTCGTACAACTGCAAGGCTTTGATGTCGCCCAGGCAATTGCGGCCAGGCCCAGTGCCGTAGCAATCACCTGGCAACGCGTCCCAGCGCATGACGGCCACTGGAAACTCGTGAAAACCTTTGTTCTCAAGAACCTTCTCAGGTGGAGATACCTTTTCCCAAACCAGCCCAATGAACTTCAGGTGCTTGCTTGCTCGGCTCTGCGGGTGGTAGTCGTCGTTCGGCTGCACCATCTGCACGCAATCAAACCAAGCATCCTGCTTGTTCTCTTTGACGGCGTTCTGCGCCTGCAGGCTGAGAGCATCAAGGCCGAACCGTTCCTGCATCTGGGCAGCAGTCAGCTTGAATTCCCGGTAGAAAGTGTTGGCCTTGCCATCAGCACCGTTGGCAACGTAGTACTCGCCAGCGGTGAACACCTCACAGCTGACAACCTTCTCGTCGTCCTGGTCGATCCAAACCGCGCCGGTACCGAACACACCCATTTCCAGATAGGCGACGTGCATGCAGTTGTAGAAGTTGGAACGCAGCAGAGCGGCGCGCTCACGCTCGGTGGCCTCGTACAGCCAGTCACGCACCGGGCCGAACTCCATCAGCTTGTGCGACTTGATTTCGAGGTTGAACCAAGGCCGTGAGCGCGACGTCTGCCCATTCATCATCCCCGCAGACAGCGAGAGAGCATCCTCTGTCGCCTCGTTGTTGATGATCTTGTTGTTGCGCCGGTCGCCCTTGTTGACCTGCTGATCGCACAGCAGGCGTGAGCGCATCGGCTGGATGAAGTCCGACAGCTCGCGCCAGCCAGGTTCCCACGATGTGCGCTCGTTCTTGAGCATGGCGAGGCGCTTCTCGCAGCGCTGGCGCAGGGTTTCAGCCATGGCTCATTGCCCCAACAGCGTTTTCGTGCCGGTCACGGTGCCAGCCGTGCTTCCGCCAAGGATTGTGCTCGACAGGCCAGCAGCGGCAGCGCGGCGGCGCTTCTCATCATCGCGCGCGGCTTGCACATCTGATGCGACGTTCGTGACCTGGTCGGTGCTGGCGTCCCCGGTCGACAGAACCTGGTCATTCGTGGTCATCAAACCGTTCTTGTCTCCGAGAAGGGACGGCAAGCCCAGCTTGTCGAGGATCACGTCGCCGCCTCGAAGCGGGTCGATTTTCTTGATCAGGTCAGCACCTGGGAGCTTGATTCCGCCGCCGCACATGGTGGATTCCTCAGTCGAAGGGGTTGTAGTCAGATTGGTGGTTCGCAGGAATTCCACTGCTGCGGTACTGCTGCTTCATCACCGGCATGGTGTATGTCAGGGCCAGTGCGTCAGCATCGTCAGGGCTGATACCGAGACGAGTCTTGATGTCTGCCTTTTTCTCCAGCGCGATCTGGTCACGCTGGTTGTGGGTGTACTCCGGGCTGGTCAACTCGGTTTCCAGCTCGGTGTCATTGCCGATGGCAAGACCGGCCCGCAGGCCTTCGCGCAACTTCCACCAGATGTACGTACGCATGTTTGCGTAGTGCCGGTCTGGCGCAGCGCTGGCGAAGTTCACATCGATGATCACGACTCCCGGCATCAGCCTGCGGAGCTGGTCGGCCACTGGACCACCAACACCAGTGGAGTCAACGAACACGGCGTCAGGGCGCTGTTCCTGCACAACCGTGCACACCTTCGCGATGAACAGCGTGGTGTCACGCGTCTCGCTGCCAGGAATGCGAATGGGCTTGATGCTCTTGGCGTCCAAACCACGACGAAAGCGGATCACGTTGTTGTCGGCGCCGCCTCGGGCGATGTCGATGCCGCAGACAAGTGCATCGTCCAAGCCGTAAGCGCCATCCCGCTTCATCGCGGAGGCTACCCAGTCGGTCGGGATTAGTTGCAAATCGGAAGCCCTCGGGAACATGCCGCGCACACGGATGCGGACAAAGTCACTGTCCTCGCCGTAGTCGGCGATCCATTTGGCGATCTGTGTCTTGTTGGTGCCGTCGACAGTTCGACTGTCAACCTGCAGGTGGCGCCAGCGGTGCTTGAACTTCGTGAAGCACTCGCGGAAGCGCCCGGTGTTCTTGGTTGGGTTGCCGAAAGCCGCCCAGATGATCTCTGTGCCTTCGTCGGTCAAGGCGCCTTCGGCCACTTCCCAAACAAGGTCGGCAATCGCTGACGCCTCGTCGAAGATCAGCAGGATTCGCTTGCCTTCGTTGTGAAGGCCCGCAAACGCCTCTGTGTTGGTGTCCGACCATGGCACGGCGTCGATACGCCAGTTCTTTTCGTGCTCCTCATCGTTGCTGATGAGCGCGGTGCCGGTCAGCCTGAACCAGTGCGAAGTGATCGAAAGCCGATTCCACTTCGCGACCTCTGGCCAAGTCTTGGTGCGCAACTGAGTCTCTGTGTTAGCCGTGACTACGCCGCGTGTATCGACGGCTGTGTCGAGCGCCCACTTGATGATCCAGGACACCAGCGCAGACTTGCCGATACCGTGGCCGCTGGCTACGGCTTCACGAATGACCTCACCGGTGTCTTTGGCCCCTGCCCGCAGTTGCTGGCCAATCGAATCAAGAACATCACGCTGCCACTTACGCGGCCCGGTCTTGTTGGCCAGCTCAGTGCCTTCCTCACCCCACGGGAACGCATACAGCACGTAACCCAACGGCTCATCAGCAAAGCTGGCTATATCATCAGCGAGCTGTTGTTCGTAATCATCGCCCTCGCTGGACACGTTCGCGTCCCTTGGCCAGGCGTGCCGCAATGCCGGTCACGTTGACGTCAACCTGCTCTTTGAAGGCGTTGACGTTCACGTGCTTGCCCAGCAGTTCAAGGTTCCGGATCTTGTCCGGCCACTTGATCTTCTTGAGGATGCCGACCATGTCCCGATCCTTGCCCTGGCCTTCAAACAGCTCGGCCAGCTCAAAGCCTGAAAGGTATTGGCGCCAGACCTTCGGCCATTTGCGCACAGGCTTCAATGATCCGTCGTCTTCCATGATGTCGATGAAGTCCATCTGGTCGATCTCGGTGAGGCGCTGCAGCACATAGTCGGCGTCGACCTTGGTGCGCTTGGTGCGCTCTTCCATAGCCGCCCGAATTGCCTCGACGATCTCCGGGTTCTGCATGAGCTGATACGCCTGATCGCCCGCATGTTTCTTCGCATAGCCCGCCCGAATAGCTGCCTGAGTCGCGTTCAAATCAACCAGGTACTCGACGACAAAGCGCCGCTGCTTGGCGGTCAGGGTCATGACAAATCCTTACTCGCCCGTCGCTACGGGGGTATCAACGGTGCTGGCGCCGGCGTCGGCGGCAGGTTGCTCGGTGGTTGCCGCTGATTGCTCAGCGACAGCAGGAACAACCTGAAGCCAGTCGAATGTGGTGAACAGCGCCATGGTCTTGTTCTCATCACCAATCAGCTTCAGGCCGCTGGAGTCGATGACGTAGGTATTGGCGGTCACGGTGTGCACGCTGCCGTCATTGGTCTTGATTCGGTACTGGGTCATTTGGCTGATCCTTGTGGTTGACTGTCTGACACGCTGCGAATGGTCAAGGCGTCGTATGCTCGCTCACAGGCGAATCCGGACCGACGACTTGCTGTAAGCGCTGACGCCAGTTCTCCCGCGTACTTGTCAGCCTCTGTTCGCAGGTCGGCGAGCAGATCGGTAAGGTCATTGATTGTCTTGCCTCGGGCGGCAAGCTTGGAATTGAGGGCGGCTCGGTCGGCGAGCAGCTTATTGGTCTGGTCCCGCAAGAGCTGCCCATCAGCAACAAGCTGAGCGGCAGCAGCGTCATCAGCAGCTTTCTGTGTTTGCGCATCGGATCTCACCTTGTCGATGGCGGCTTGGCGCCGCTGTTCTTCCTGTCTGGCTGCCGATTCAGCAATGCGGGCCTCGCCCTCGATCTGCGCGACGTAATCGGCGTGGGCGGCTTTCATGCTCTCCAAGCGATAGGTCTGCATCCCGCACAGGATGACCAGCGCGACGATGGCGCCGATCAGCAAGTTCATTGCGCTGCCCCTTCCAGACACACGCGCATCTCGTCGTTGCGCCGGTTCGTCAGCCCCTGCACGACCTTTCCGCCAGCCCTGTTCCAACGCGGCAGCTCCTTGCAGGCGCCGACACGATCACCGGCGTTCAGCTTGGCCTGGAGCGTGGAGCCGCACACCAGCGATGGCCCGAGGTTGTAGCCGCCGGACACATAGGCGGCACGCTCCTTGGAGCTGATCGGCGTGGTGATGCACCGATCGATGTAACTGTTTGCAAGCTGCAGCTCTGGTCCCAGCTTGCTGTCGCATTGCGCGGCGGTGTACTGGGCGCCCGGCTTTACACCACGTGTAATGCCGTCACATGCGGTCCATACACCAACGATGTCCTGGTACGCCACGTAGCGCTTGCCGTCCGGCATCATGATTGCCGTCTGGTCACGGCCTTCCCATTGCGAGACAAGCCCAATGGCGATGGCCAATGCGGTACCAGCGAGCGCGGTCCCGGCCTTCTGGTTACGAGTTGCCATTGATGTCTCTCACTTTGGGTTGGTAAACGAAGCGGGCAATCAATGCGATCACCAGCGCGCCCCGGTACAGGATCAGATCCGTGGTGGTCGGGTCGTAGTGCATGAACAACTGAACGACGTCCGGCAGGAACTGGAGCAGGAACAGCGCCTGCACACTGGTGAATCGCCAGGCGCTGCGCCATTCGGGGATCAGTTTCATTTGGCTGGCTTCGCTGCGGGGAGCTTTTCGAGGCTTTCGGCGTAGCGCTTCCATTCGTCACGGCTCTTGGTCATGGCCTTGAGGCGAGCACTTTCAGGCTCAGGCTTGTCGCACGCATGAGATGTGAATCGGTAGACGGTGGTGTTGGTCGTCGCAGAGGCTGGTTGTTCGATTGGTTGTCGTGCGCAACCGGCCAGCATCAAGACCAGCACCAAGGCGCGTTTCACTTTGGCCGTCCGTTCAGCACCAGCGTCTTGAAGCTTTCACTGAGGCTGTTGATCTGGAACTTCGATTCAGCTGTGGTGCTGCGAATGGAGTCGGTCAGCTTCTCGCTGGCGTCCGCGCGGCGCTCCAGAGATTCGACGCGCTGAATCACCAGGGCCTGCTGCGTCTGGTACTGGTTCAGGGCCGTCTGCATCGAAGACAACGAGCCCGATACATACGTGAATGCACCGATAGCAGCGGCTGAGAAAACAGCTTGCAGCACTGGCATCACCAGTTTGAACGCCGTGCTGTCAGCGATGCGAGATACGTCGGTCATTGGGCTTTCCGAATAAAAAGGCCCGTCAGGTGCCGGGCAAGGCGCTGGAGGAGTAGCAGTGGATCTGGTAGCGAGATTCGGAATCGAACCGAACTAGATGGGCTTATGAGACCCACGACATCACCAGACAGTCGATCTCGCCAGAAAGCAAAAAGCCCCGCTCGATGGCAAGGGCTTCAGGAATGTTCAGGTAACAAAAACCCGCTCGATGGCGGGTTTCTGGGAATCAGGCGTAACTACACAACTTGGGAAAACTATCCCAGAACCCGCACAACGGCGTCAAGGGGCGCATTTCAGCGGTGTCACTTACGAGATCTGCCGCCGAGAATCAGATTCTCCTGCCAGCAGTGCCAGGCCTCGCGCATCGTCAGCCCCGACCCAGTCGCGCCCTGCCCCGAGCAGACAAACGCTGCGCTTATTCGCGAAAGCCTGATTCTTGGCTTTTTGGTTTTGACTTTCATGATCATGCCGCCTCCCGCTCTTCTGCCAACACCTGGCCGACAGGGCCAAGCACGAAACCATCGATCTCCCCCGCAACGTCGAACATGAGCTGAATCAACCAGCCCCAGTTGCGCGCCCAATTACGGCTGTCCAGCTCAATGCCGTGGCGATCGGCGAGCCAGCCACGGAACACCCACGGGTCGGCCATCGGGTCGGGATTGGCGCCCATGCCGCCCTGCACCATGTGCCGATACCGGACCAGCACGCCACGCGCCACGAAGTACTCACGGCTGAACTCAATGCACTTGCGCTTCTCGTTGCGGCGCTCCAGCACCAGGCCGACGCGGCCAGACAGCAACGACAGCGCTGCCTCTTCCCAGGCATTCGACTGGGCCGTGCTCTCGACCGGCGCATACAGGTGGTGGCCGAAGGCCTGGTAACACTTCGGCAGGCTCGCGATTGCTGACTGAACCCGCCCCGCCAAAGCCTGATGCACAAGTCTCGACATGCTGCCGTCGTAGCCGGTCGGGCTTTCGTTTGGCACATAGCCCCGCATCGCCAGCTTGGCGTTCTCAAGCCCCACGTGCATGACGCTGTCCCAAGGCGTGTAGAACGCGTCGTGCCAAGCAATCCGTGCCGATCCAAGTTTCATAAGACCTCCACACCGAGTTTTACGGAGATGTCGCAGTCTCTCGACTCGATACAGCGCGATTCGTCAAGCACCCCACGATGCGACATCAGAACTGACAAATCGCACCTCCAGCGCGCAGGTAAACGTTCATGGCGATCATCAGCCACGTACCAGTGGCGACGGCGAGGCACAGCCAAATAGTTTTCGTGCTCATGACGGCTTCCCTTCCAGCGGTACGATGCGAACGGTCACGCCCGGGGTTTCTCCGAAACGCTTGCTCATCGAGACATTCACGACCTGGACGTCATCCTTGAAAACGATTCCGTTGATGCCGTCGCAGATCGCTTTCAGGACGTTGTCAGCGTCGGGCTTCTTGGTGGGCATGACCTCACCGGCCAGCGCTTCAGCGGTTTTGCGCTTCGACCAGGACGCGGCAACGGGGACCACGATGCGCAGTTCCATCAGCACGGGGCCTGCGATCAGGTCTCGCCCTGCCATGGCTTCGTGCGCACAAACAGCGATCAGCGATTCGTAGTTGGCCGTCTTGGTGGGCGTGAACATGCGTGCGTGTCCACCTACACGGCCAATCTTCGGTCGGCCCTTGCCGATGGGTTCGCCTGGCACCACGAACGAAACGGGTTTGGTCTCAGACATGGCCGATCTCCTTGCGCAGACGTTCGATCTCGGCATGAGCCTCACGCAACTGGCCGCGCAGCATGGTCAGTTCCTGAGGCACCGTCATGGTCCGCTTGGCGTGGACTTTGCGGCTGTGGATCTTTGCGCACTCCACACACAGGCTGTTGCAGCGATAGCGCCGGCCATGCTCGTTGGGGTGCTTCTCGCACAGCTTCCCGTAAACAAAACTGTCCTTCGTAGCGACGGCTGTCATGACCTGTGCTCCCCGTAGTTTTTGTAACGTTCAGCCATGGTGGTGACCTTGGCGGATGGTTGTGCTTTCGGCGCCGACGAGTAATCAGCGTCCTCGTCGAACAGGTCGGGTGGCGGGAGTCCGCGGTGCAAGGCCAGCTCGACAAAGCGGCTGTATCCGCCCTGGTACGCAACGCGCACGGTGCAGGGCTGGATACCGCGAGCTGCGCCGATGATGATTTCGGCAACGCCGCGATCTTCGGTGTTTGGCTCGTAGACCTCGTCGCGGTACACGAACACGATCATGTCGGCGTCTTGCTCGATCGAACCGGAGTCGCGCAGGTCGGAAGGGACTGGGCGCTTGTTCGGGCGCTGTTCCAGAGCGCGGTTGAGCTGCGACAGGGCGATCACTGGCACGTCGAGTTCCTTCGCAAGCAGCTTGAGCTGGCGGGTAATCTCGCTTACCCGCTGCACGGCGTTGGCACGGGAATCGTCGACGTCGACCAGGCCGATGTGGTCAACCACGATCAGGTCCAGCCCGAAATTCATCTTCTGGCGGCGAGCTGCAGCGCGAATGCGGTTCACGGTCACGCCGGTTCGGTCGTACAGCTCGATGGGCGCGGCGTCGATCAGGTTGGCGGCGTCAAGGAACTGTTTGGCATGTGAGCGCAGTGCAGAGCCGTCCTTGAGCGCCCGCAGCGGAATGCTGCCAAGCGACGCCAGGGACTTGTCCATCAGTTCGCTGTGGTGCATTTCGAGGCTGAAAACCAGCACGCGCTTGCCGTCACGGACGGCGTTGTGGTCGACGATGTTCATCGCCAGCGTGGTCTTGCCCATCTTCGGGCGACCGGCGATCACGATCAGTTGACCGCCCTTGAGCCCCATGACCTTGGCGTCGAGCGCGGGAATGCCGGTGCTGAGTCCGTCCATTGCGCCGCCGAGGGCTTCACGACGCTCAAGCTCTGCGATGTGCTGGCGAACAGCTTCGCCCGCAGTGATGGTTTCCGATCCTGCCGAACTGCTGCCGATGGCGTTGATCTCGGCCTGAGCCTGCGTGATCTTGTCCTCGGTGCCGGAATCACCGTTGGCAATCTCGTAAATCGCTTGCGAAGCGGTCATCAGGGCGCGGACGGTGCTGCGTTCGAGCACGGTGTTCGCGTAGGACTTCGCGTTGGCAGCGCTGGGCGTGTTGCGGTACAGGTCTGCGCAGTACGACAACCCGGTCTCGTCCTCGCCCAGGTCACCGATGCTTTCCGCGACCGTCAGGAAGTCAACAGGGAGATTCTTCGCTCTCAGACCGGTGATCGCCTCGAACACGATCCGGTTGTTCGAGAAGAAAAAATCCGATGGCTTGAGATCGGCGGACAGGATGTCGATCAGCTCGGGTTTGATCAACATCGCACCCAGTACGGCTTGCTCGGCTTCGAGGCTGTAGGGATCACGCATGGTAATTACCCTCCACGACCTTCACGAAGTTCGTCGGGGCGATCAGCCAGTCGAACGTGGCGCGGAATGGTTTTCCACCGTCGCGACCAGACACCTTGCCCATCAGGAATTGGGATTGCTTGACCGACAGGAAGTAATCAACCCAGAACTGCTTGTCCTGGTGCACCGGGTTTTCACGCCATCGGGCTTGCAGGTGCTTGCGGCGGGTGTCGTTGATCATCACGACCGCAGGCAGCTCGGGGAGGGCCTTGTGAAATATCTCGACGATGTCCTGAACCGGGCACGGAGGGGTGCCGTTGCCCTTGGTCCGATTTTCATCGTCGGATGTCACGCGTTGACGCTCGGCGTCGACGAGTATCTTTTGATTTATATCTGTATCTGTATCTGTATCTGTATCTGTATCTGTATCTGGTGCGGGGACATGCGTGACAGTGCGTGACTCATCGTGACTTTGTTGTGACTCTTTCTGCCTTGCACGCTGCTCTCTTTTTCTCTCGGCGCTAGATTTGGCGCGGGTTTCAGAGGTTCCGAACTCTTCACGCTTTGGCTGACGCTTTTCCCAGCCCGTGACAACGCCGTCTTTCAAAACGCGATCTTCCATCGCTTTGAGGACGGATTCGATCTGCTCTTCCGTGACATCCAGCGCGCTTGCAAGATCTTCTGTCACGACGAAAACGTGACCACGCGTGACATTTCGTGACGCGTCCACAAGCAGGTGGATATACAGGGCTTGAACGAGGGAAATTGGTTGTCCAGAGATCCGGGCGATGGTCCGCCATTTCGGATCGTTGGGCATGTCGTGCCACAGCCGTAGCCAGCTACTGGACATGATTTGCTCCGGGGGTAAGTGACGCGATCAGATGCGCAACGCACGCGCTACGGGCTTCCTTGCGGGCCTGTTCGCTGTAGCACTGGCGGATCTGTAGGGCGGATTTCATGGCCATGGCCTGGTGATAGTCACGGTCACCAAGACTGACGGATGCGGGCAGTTCGATGCGGCCAAGCACATTGGCTATTAGGCTGTTTGCGCTGGCCATGATCAGTGACGCTCCAATTGATCAGCGTCCTGAATCAGCTCCATGTAGCGCTTCGCCTGGTGCAGAAGGGTTTCAATGTCCTTCTTGTCGAAGCACTGCATCTCCATCGGAACGATCTTCAGGTCGAGCACGGCCAGGATCTCGCTGAACTGCTGGAACTTCTCCGGCTTCATGCGGCTGATCGTTGCTTCGTCGCAACCGACTGCAAGCGCGACCGGGCCACCACCAACAGACGCAAGCCGCTGCATCAGAACGGCCATGTTCTTGCGGGACCTTACAAGCTGCTCTTGGCTTAATTGGTTCGTCGACATGATCAGGCCGCTGCGGAGTCGCCGGTAAAGCGCTCCGGATACAGGATGTGGATTTCGGTGATCTCACCGTCAAACACGCGGCTCAGGCTTTCAGCCAAGGCGGCGGATGCGCGCTGAGCGCCCCGCTCCACCCGGGAAAGGTTGCCTGTGTCGACGTGGTCGCCGATCTGAGCAAGTCGGGCCGAAACATCGGCCAGCGTCCACTTGCGAGCGGTTCGAGCGCGCTTTAGGGGGGTCATAGCAAAGACCTCGGGATGAATGTCACGCAGATTCTGCGCACAGCGCAGATTGATTGCAATAGAAATCTGCGTGCAGCGCTTTGCGCGTCGCGCAGCAAGGGTCGAAAATTAAGTTATGGAAATCGGTCAGAAAATCAGAGAAGCGCGTAAGGCCAAAGGCTTAACGCTGGAAGAACTTGCGAACCAGGTCGGTACAGACACTGGCAATTTGTCACGCCTTGAGCGCGGCAAGCAAGGTGCAAGCCAAGAGCTTTTGCGGAAAATAATGGGCGAATTAAAGATGCAGGTAACCCATATATTGCCCGAAACACATTATGGGAATCTCGGCTCCGAAAATTTAATACTGACTGACTCTAAAGAAAACGCAGCCTCATCAAATAAACGGTTCTCATCTGTACAAAAAAAGTACCCAGTATTGTCTTGGTACGACGGAGAACAATGGGCGCTTGGCCCGGAAGCGTTTTTCCCGCCGGAAGGCGTGGAAGAATACCCCAGTAGTGTTGAGCCTGTACCAGAGGCATTCTGGCTCCGGGTTGCTGGCGATGCCATGGCCTCCACCAGTAATCCGTCTTTTCCGGATGGATGCTTGATATTGGTAGCGCCCTCATCGCAATTAATAAGCGGAAAATATTATGCGTTTTCGATTTGCAGATCTGGAGACTACACGTTTAAGCAATATATTGAAGACGCTGGATACAAATACCTGAAACCACTGAACAATAATTACAGAACAATTGAATTAAAAGATGAGCATCTTCTGATCGGAAGGATCATTGATGTAAAAATGACAGGTCTCTGAGGTATTAATTTCATGGAAAGTCGTGAAAGCTGGAATTCTAGAGACAGAATCGCCAAAGAGCAGACAATAAAGATCAAAGGTCCAGAGCCGAAGCTCAACGAGGTCGTTGAGGCTGTAGTCGCAGCCGTCACTGGCCTGATCATAAGCATGATAACTCTGGCCCTGGCAGCTGTAGCCGGGGATAAATTTGAAACCATCGCCATTGGGGTGGCGCTTCTCTGCGCAGCCGTCACGTACCTTTACCGCAAGCATATGGCTAAGGAATGGTACAAAACCTACCAGTCGTTCATGGATTCAACCGACACCTGATAAGTCCTGCACTTAACGCGCCCACCTTAGTGTGGGCTTTTTTTCGCCTCGATTTTCCTCCCTCTAAAAATCTGCGCTTGACGCAGATATCTTTCTGCGCATAATGCAAATCACGGTCTGCGCTTGACGCAGATTCTGGCTCAACCCGAAACACCCCGAATCAACGTGAAACCGCTCTTTAGCGTCACCGATGCCGGATCACCACCGGCCAGCACAGGCAGCAATGAGTCGGCCTCAACGGCTCAGATGGGGGGCCTCCACCCAAGGCGCGAAGCGTAAAGCGCCAAGACTGGAGAGATCGCGGCAACAGTGCGCGGCGATCTGTCGAGGCCTCAGGCCTCCCGAACAAGCAATCGCCCAGCCGCAGGTGGCGTGTAACAGCGGCCAGGAACAGACGAATTCAGCGCCTTGGCGACAGGGCGCATCGGTGTGGGATCTGGCGCGGAACGGGACCAGGGCCACGTGACCTGGAACGGGGGTTTGAATCCCCCACAGATCTCACACCGATGTACAACACCGCCACATGGAGGGCGACCAAGATGATTTACGAAATTGTCGTTGAAGGGTTCGTCCTCGATGTCGAGGTGACCCACTGCATCAACCAGCCAGGCTGTCCGGGTACTTGGGGCAGCGATTGGGACTTTTACGGCGAGCGCGAGCTTGAGTATGCCGTCGTGTCGGGCATCACCTACGACGATGACGGCGTGCGAATGGATTGCTCAAGCTGGGAGTTGTGGGAAGCCTCACAGCAGCACGATGCGGGAATCCGCACCGCGCTCTGGCATGAGATAGACAGCCAGAACAGGCGCGCACGGTGGGCAGCATGAGTGCCGATGAAAAGATGGTTTCCGATCACATTACGGCTTTCCTGAAGCTGGTCGGGCCACGACCTGGAATTCAGGCCAATGTGCGCGAAGAGTACGCCCAGTACTGCCGGGGGATCATTGGTGGCGCCCTGCTCTACGGGATGTCGATCGACAAGGCCCGCGAGCTGAACAAGCTGGTCGATGATACGAGGGCCTTGCCATGACGATCATCTGCCGCACCTCGAAACAACTGACCGAAGCCCTGCGAAAGCAGGGTTTTTTCTTTGTCACGGACCTACCCCGACCGCTTCGACTTGAAGTGCGGCGCGGGATGATCATTGCGAGGTGGTCATGAGACATCAATTCAATCCTGGTGATCTGGCGCTGACTTTGATAGCCACCGCGTTTTTCCCAGCAATGACGGTGGTTGTGCTGAAAGAACGGTTCAGCGCAGGAGCATATCTGGAGTGCGAAAAAAGCTTTATCGCACGCGAATGTGGTTGGTTTTGCGAACCCCACCATGGCGATCAGGAATACGAGTACGACTACTACGAAAGCCAATTGATGCCCCTTCGCGGTGACTTCGCCCCTGACAAACAGAAGGTTGCGGAGCTGGCGTTATGACCCGCCAACAACTCCGCCGCCGCTACACCTGGCGCGGCTTCGCCCTCGCCCTTCTCGTTTTCACCCTCTGGATTCTGGTCAGCGCTTACGCGAGCCGGATCACTCAATAGGTAATCGACATGACTAACAAAGACACCAGCGGTCCAGCGTTTCCGCTTGCGCTGGGCTGGATCGAAACCGACCAAAACAACGGCAATCAGAAGGTCGTGGATGTCCGCGACGTATCTCACGGTATGAGCCTGCGCGATTACTTCGCTGCCAAGTGCTGCGCGGCCATGGTCTCCACGATTCGCAACGATGGCGATTATCTGCGCTTGCGCGCTATCGCTGCTGGTCACGATCTGCAAAGCGTGAGTCAGTTTTTCGCGCAAGAAGCTTACAAGCAAGCCGACGCAATGTTGGCCGCCCGCTCCGTTTAACCCCTCCCTTTCCCAACCCACTCAATGCTGCGCACAGCGCCGCAAGGGATCTCTCATGTCCGAATTAGCCATCAAACAGACGTTCAGTCTGGCCCCGCAAAACATCGACGAGGCGTTGAAGTTCGCCGATTTCCTCGCCAACTCCGACATCGTGCCCAAGGACTTCCAGCGCAAGCCCGCGAACATCCTGGTGGCTGTTCAGTGGGGCATGGAGCTGGGCCTGCAACCAATGCAGGCCATGCAAAGCATCGCTGTCATCAACGGTCGCCCGTCCCTGTGGGGCGATGCGGTAATCGCTCTGGTCCGCAGCTCGCCGCTGTGTGAGTACGTGAAAGAGACCGACGACGGCGAGACGGCGACCTGCCGCGTTAAGCGCGCTGGTGAAGAAGAGCAGGTGCGTACGTTCAGCATGGCCGAGGCCAAGTTGGCTGGCCTGTCCGGTAAGCAAGGCCCTTGGAGCCAGTACCCGAAGCGTATGCGCCAGATGCGCGCCCGCGCCTTCGCGCTGCGTGACGTGTTCCCGGACGTGCTGCGCGGCATGCCGATGGCCGAGGAAGTCCAGGACATCCCGACCGAACGCGAGATAAACAGCCAGCCGCGCAGGGCCGAAGAGCCCAAGCAGTTGCCCTCCTATCCGGACGAGAAGTTCAAGGAGAGCAGCGCGCAGTGGCGGGCGCTGATCCAAGGCGGAAAGAAAAAGCCCGACGAGATTATCGCCACTGTCAGCAGCCGTTACGCGCTCAGCGAACAGCAAATTGAAGCCATCCGCGGATTCACCGTCATCGAAGGGGAAGTCGAAAATGCAAGTGCATAACGTCCAACAGGGCAGCCCAGAGTGGCTGGCCCTTCGCGCAAGCCACTTCACCGCTTCCGAAGCGCCCGCAATGATGGGCGAATCGAAGTACCAGACTCGCACCGACCTGCTGTCGATGAAGAAAACCGGCATCGTGCCGGAAATCACCGAACAGCAGCAGCGCGCTTTCGACCGCGGCCACGCCACTGAAGAGCTGGCGCGCCCGCTGGCCGAAGAGCTTGTGGGCGAAGAGCTGTTCCCCGTCGTCGGCACCAAAGGCAACCTGCTGGCCAGCATGGACGGCGCCACCCTGATGGGTGACACGCTGTTCGAGCACAAGCTCTGGAATCAGAAGGTCGTCGCTCAGATCAAGGCCGGTGAGCTGGAGCCAAACTACTACTGGCAGCTTGAGCAACAGCTGTACGTCAGCGGCGCCGAACGCGTGTATTTCGTGTGCTCGGACGGCACCAAAGACAACTTTGAGTACCTGGTGTACGAGCCGGTACCGGGTCGCGCCGAGCAGCTGATTGCAGGCTGGGCCCAGTTCGAGGAAGAACTCGGGTCGTTCGTGCCGCCTGTTGCGCACGTTGAGGTGGTCGGATCGGCGCCGGATCAGTTGCCAGCGTTGCGGATCGAGGTCACTGGCATGGTGACGGCCAGCAACCTGGACGCCTTCAAGGCTCACGCGCTGAAGGTGATCGGCGATATCAGCACCGACCTGAGCACTGACCAGGACTTCGCCGACGCTGAGACCACCGTGAAGTGGTGCAGCGACGTCGAAGATCGCCTGAAGGCCGCGAAAGAAAACGCCTTGGGCCAGACGGAAAGCATTGATGCGCTGTTCAAGGCCATCGATGACATCGCCGCTGAGACTCGCCGCAAGCGTCTGGATCTGGAAAAACGGGTCAAGACGCGCAAGGACGATATCCGCAACGACATCGTGATGAATGCTGCGAAGGCGCTGCAGGTGCACATCGATCAGATCAACGGCACGCTGAACAGCCGCATCCGCATGCCCAAGGTTCCGGCCGACTTCGCGGGCGCCATCAAGGGCAAGCGCACCATCGCGAGCCTCAATGAAGCCGCTGACACCGAGCTGGCCCGTGCCAAGATCGAAGCCAGCCGCATCGGTGATCAGATCCATGTCAACCTGAAAAGCCTGAACGAGCTGGCCAGCAAACACGGTTTCCTGTTCGCGGATGCGCAGGATCTGGTGTTGAAAGCCAACGATGACCTGGTTGCCTTGATCAAGGTCCGGATCAATGACCACGAAACCCAGCAGGCCGAACTGAAACGGCAGGAGGCGGCAGCGGCAGCAGTTAGCAAGGTCGCAGAGCCTGAGCCTCAGAAGGCTGAACCGGCGCCGATTGCTGCTGTGGCAACGGCCACCGTTGCGAACATCGCCAAAGACGCTTCAGACGACGGCCAGCGCATCAAGCTGGGCGAAATCTCCGAGCGTCTTGGGTTCTCCATCCCTGCCGAGTTCCTGCGCACCCTGGGCTTTGAGCCTGCCGAACGTTCAAAAGGCGCTGTGCTGTACAAGGCCGCTGACTTCCAGCGCATCTGCTTCGCCCTGATTGCTCACATCCAGCAGGCCAGTGTTGGCCAGGCGGCATAGCCATGGCCGGCCTGACCGTGGAAGAGCAATACGACCGGGTCGAGGAATTCGCCGCCATCCTTGCTGCCGCTGAGCTGTACGCCAGCGGCGCATGGGAAATCGAGTTCACCGAGAACATGCGGGCCTGCTTCAAGCGTTACGGCCCGCACACCCACCTGAGCCCCGCCCAGCGTTCAAAGCTTGAACGCATTGCCAAAGTCTGAGGATCACCCATGAAAATTGAACACCTGGAAGCCATCGAGCGCGCACAGCTCCACGGTTGCATGCCGTCGATGTTCGATCACACGCTGCTACACCGCGATCTGGTCGAGGCTGCGATGTTCGAGTGGAAGAACATTGCCGCACCGTACAGCAAGCTGAATGAAGGTCAGCAGCAGGAGGTCATTGACCGTATAAGCGAGAAGGTCAAGGATGCGGTGAACACTGCAATCGCGATCATCTCGTCCCGCGCCACCATCTCGATCCCGGTGACGGTGGCCGATGCTAAATTCAAAGCCAAGAGCATCACGATCACTTCGGTGGTCGACGCTCAAGACCCGAACCGTCACGGCCTCATCGATGTTGCCGGCAAGCTGTGCCTGTTGGTGCTGGCGCCGAACGATTACAACGAAGGGCTCGACAGCATCAAACCTGACCGTGATCAGCCTGATTTGCCGCTGCATGTCAGCGAATTGACCGGAAGCCTGTTTGAAAACAAGCCATCTGGACCGTCGGAAGCCGGCTTCACTACCGATACCGGCACCGATCCGCTCTACGAGAAGGCCGCGGCCTTCGTGATTGAGAGCCGCAGGCCGACCATCGCCAGCATTCAGCGCGAGCTGGGCATCGGTTACAACCGCGCTGCCGTGCTGATGGATGCTCTTGAACTGAATGGCGTTGTCACCCCAATGGACAGCCACGGTGCCCGCGAGGTGCTGCTGAACCCACGGGGGGAGCCAAAGCTTCAGATCCCGCCTGACGACGAAGAAGAAGCCTTGATCGACTCCATCGCCAAGGGCGGAGACGAACCCTTCAAGGAGTTCGGCGACTTCACCTACGAAGACGCGGCCCAACTGTTGGTGCTCAAGGCTCCGAAGAAAGGCTTCGACGCCGACTGGCTGCAAGGTCGTCTCGCTATCAGCAGCGACCAAGCCACCACCCTGCTGTTGCGCCTGATCGACAACGAGGTGATCAAGGTCGAGACCGAAGGCGACAGCGCCCTGACTCACAAGTACGTGGTCACCGCCAAGCTGGAAGACGTGGCCTAGTTATCCACAGAAAAAACTACACACCCGGCGCCGTATGGCGCCATTTTTGTGAGATGGACTCATGAAACCTGAAATGATCACCCTTACCGTAGGCGAAGCGAAGATCAAAATCCCGGCGGCGACCGTCGCGGGTCTGGCTCTCGCCAGCGTCGTCGCGCAGATCTCGCCGCAGACGGTTCAGCCTGCCGTAAATGCTCCATTCGCTGTTCCTGCTGTAGGCGACATCTGGCCAGGCCAAGGCGGCTTCAACGCCGGTTTCGTTGCGGCTCGCGGCGATGTCCCGGCGCACTACCTGATCGTCGCAAAGGACGATGCCGGGAAACACAAATGGGGCGGCTACGAAAAGGAATCAGGCGCCACCAGCAAGACAGATGGCGTAGCTAACACTGCCGTCCTGATTGAGGAAGGCAGTCACCCAGCCGCCGAGATCGCCAACGCCTACCAGGCAGAAGGTCACGCTGACTTCTATCTGCCCGCCTGCGCCGAGCTGTACCAATGCTGGGTGAACTTGCCTGAGCTGTTCCAGAAAGACTGGTACTGGTCGTCAACGCAGCGCTCCGCCCACTACGCATTCTACATGGGCTTCGATGATGGCTTTCAGTACTACGGCGCCAAGACCAACGAGCTTCGCGTTCGTCCCGTCCGCAGATTGTTCATTTAATCCTTCATTCATTCAAAAACGGGCGCATCGGCGCCTTTTTTGTTGCCTCCAAAAAGGAAAATCACATGACCGCAACCGCACAAGCAGCACAGGCGTTTCAACTTCCGGAGATCGGCCAGCCTTTCGAGGGCGGCTTTCTTACCGGAATTTTGCTGCAAGATGGCAAGCGCTACGCAATCGTCACAGCACCGGCAAGCGCCGAGCTGGAAGGCAAGTGGGGCGAGTACGGCACGAAGATCGAAGGCGCCGACAGCTTCACAGACAGCCGTGCTAACACCGAGGCCATGGTCGCATCTGGTAGCGAACTGGCGATGAAGGTACTGTCTCTCAACATCGGCGGCTTTACCGACTGGGCGATCCCAGCACGCGACGCGCAGGAGCTGCAGTACCGGCACTTCAAGCCAACCACCCAGAGCAACTGGTGCTACGGGCGTGACGGTGACAACCCGAACAGCGTGCCAGTCGGCTTGCTGTACACCGATGAGTCGCCGGTTCAGACGGCTGTTGATCTGTTCCGCAAGGGCGGTGCCGAAGCCTTCCGTGACACCTGGTACTGGTCCTCAACGCAGCGCTCCGCCTACTACGCATTCTACATGTACTTCGCTGATGGCTTTCAGTACTACTTCGGCAAGGGCATCGAGCTTCGCGTTCGTCCCGTCCGCAGCGTGCTTATTGATTAATTCGCTCATTCAATCCGGCCGCTTGCGGCCGGTTGCTTTTCAGGGAGATTTGCCGGATGGCAATGCACACGGATTTGCAGATACACAAGGTTGCCTTTGACCTGCTCAGCCTTGCTACTGACCTGACTCGAAACATCCCCCGGGATTTCAAAGTCAGCCTTGGCGCCAAGGTCAGAGACGAATGCATCGAGATCATGGTGCTGATCGCTCGAGCCAACGCAGCAAGGGACAAGACACCGCATCTCGGATCGCTCGTCGAGCGAGTCCAGGTGATCGAGTTCCTGATGAGACTATTCAAGGAGAAGCGATTCATCAGCATCCCACAGCACGCCAAGGCCATTGAGCTGACAGCGTCAATCGGGAAGCAGGCCAACGCCTGGAAAAGACACTCCGCCGCGCCCGCTACCTGAGAGCCAAGGCTTTCAGGTCTGTGCGATTTGAATCTGGTCGTGCCGCTAACTCGATGAGTCACCGCCATGCGCATCAGAGATACCGCCGGTCTAAAGCGTCCGAGTAGGTCTCGCGCAGTTTCCCCGATGAGCAATCGCCGGGGCGACGTAGATAGCACGACAGGTCGCAGCGCTCCGCCAACAACGCATTCAACATGAACTTCGATGATGGCAATCAGAACAACAACGACAAGAACAACGAGCTTCGCGTTCGTCCCGTCCGCAGATTCAACCCCCTACCCGTTTCAGGATTTGGTTCAGGCCTACTACGATTGCCGACGCTCGAAGCGCAACAGCGCCAGTGCGCTGGCATTCGAGCAGGATCTAGAGGGAAACCTGATTCAACTGCACGACGACCTGGTCACCGGCAATTACCGGCCAGGCCGATCCATCTGTTTCGTGGTGACGCGGCCAAAGGCCCGCGAGGTGTGGGCCGCAGATTTCCGCGACCGCCTCGTTCACCACCTGCTCTACAACCATATAGGCCCAGGCATCGAGCGCACTTTCATTGCGGACAGCTGCGCTTGTATCCCAGGACGCGGCACGCTCTACGCCGGTAAGCGGCTTGAGGCGAAGATCCGCAGTGCAACGCAGAACTGGTCGAAGGCGGCATTTTATTTGAAGTGCGACTTGGCCAACTTCTTCGTCGCGATTGACAAAGGCGTGTTGGCGCGGCAGTTGGCTGAGCGGATCACGGAACCGTGGTGGTTGCAGCTCGCGCTTAAGGTGCTGGTGCACGACCCGCGCGAGAACTACTCGCTGCGCAGTCCCGCGCATCTGTTCAATCGCGTACCGCAGCACAAGCGGCTTGATGCTCAACCAGCGGATCGCGGCTTGCCCATCGGCAACCTGTCGTCGCAGTTCTTCGCGAACATCTATCTCGACGCGCTCGATAAGTTCGTGAAGCACAGGCTGCGCTGCAAGCACTACATCCGGTACGTCGATGACTTTGTTCTGCTGCATGAGTCGCCGCAGCAGTTGAACGAATG
The DNA here is from genome assembly GCF_056627435.1 of Pseudomonas sp. 2. NCBI lineage: Bacteria > Pseudomonadati > Pseudomonadota > Gammaproteobacteria > Pseudomonadales > Pseudomonadaceae > Pseudomonas > Pseudomonas sp. 2. The sequence continues at coordinate 165,688 of NZ_JBWXNG010000003.1, read as the reverse complement.
GTTGGCAGAAATCGAAGCATTTCTACCGAGTCTCGGTGCCAGGCTAAACCCGTCGAAAACCATCCTGCAGCCGGTTGATCGCGGCGTCGACTTCGTCGGGCATGTGATCAAGCCTTGGCGCCGCACCACGCGTAAGAAGACGGTAGCCGTTGCAATGAAACGAACTGCGGCCGTCGCGCCCGAAGACCTGCGAGAAACAGCCAACAGCTATTTCGGTCTTCTCACCCAAGCCAGCCATAGCCAGAGAGGACGGGCGAATCTGGCCAACCTACTGCTTAAGCGCGGTCAAGTCGTAAACGGCGACCTGACCAAGACCTATCGAAAGACCTGATCCATAAATTTAACCAACAACACAGGCGCCAATCGGCGCCTTATTTTCGTCTGGAGAAAACCCAATGTCCGATCTGATCCTCATCTACGACACCGAAACCACCGGCCTGCCTCTGTTCCGCGACCCAAGCGACGACCCGCGCCAGCCTCACCTTGTCGACATCTGCGGCCTGCTCTACACGCCCGCTGGCGAACTGGTCGATTCGTTTGAAGCCCTGGTCAAGCCTGACGGCTGGGTGATCCCCGACGACGTCGCAGCAATCCATGGCATCACCACCGAGATGGCCCTTGAACAAGGCATCCCGGAAGCGGACGCCCTGACAGGCTTCCTGTCGCTGTTCGAGCGCGCAGGACTGCGGGTTGCGCACAACGTCAGCTTTGACGACCGCATCGCACGCATCGCCATGATGCGCTTCATCGGTCAGGAGTACGCCGACAAGTTCCGGGCCGGGCCGAGCTACTGCACCTGCCTGAACTCCACGGCCATCGTGAAGTGCCCACCCACGCCGAAGATGATCGCCGCCGGGCGTGGCCGTCAGTTCAAGCAGCCGAGCGTGGCCGAGGCCCTGCTGCACTTCACTGGAGAAGAGCTGGTAGGTGGGCACCGCGCACGTCCGGACGCAGAAGCCTGCGCCCGGGTGTACTTCGCACTGAATCCGCCTGCTCAGGTGGCTTGAAATATCCCACGCGCCGGGTAGCCGGCGCTTTCAGGAGAACGCCATGGGCGCCCAAATTGATATTTTCGCCGCAGGCGCGCAGCGCTTGCAGATGACCGAGAGCATCGAGCTCACCATCCAAAGCCTGCAAGCCTATGGCGCCGACCATGAACACTGGGGAATTGCATGGTCCGGGGGGAAAGACAGTAGCGCCACCCTCACCCTGATCATCTGGCTGATAGAAACCGGACGTATTCCAAAGCCAAAGACACTGACTGTCTTCTACGCAGACACCCGACAGGAACTGCTGCCGCTGGCCAATGCTGCCCAGCAGATCATGGATGACCTGGAAGAGCGCGGGATTGCCGTCGAGGTTGTTACCGCGCCGCTCGACAAGCGCTTCATGGTCTACATCCTTGGGCGCGGGGTACCACCACCGAACAACAACACGCTGCGTTGGTGCACCCGACAGATCAAGATCGACCCTATGCAGCACGCCTTAGAGAAGCGCCTGGCCGAACTTGATGGCAACGTGCTGATGATCACCGGCGTTCGCCAGGGCGAGAGCGCGATCCGCGATAAGCGAATAGAGATGAGCTGCGGAAAGGACGGTGCTGAATGCGGCCAAGGCTGGTACCAGAAGGTTTTGCCCGAGGCCAAAGGCTTAAAGGGACGACTTGCCACTCTCGCCCCGTTGCTGCACTGGCGAGTATGTCATGTGTGGGAATGGCTCAAGCACTGGGCGCCCCAAGCCGAGTTTGGAGACTGGTCAACAGCCACCATTGCGGACGCCTACGGAGGCGATGAGGCAGAAGAAATCAACGCGCGCACCGGTTGTACCGCCTGCCCACTGGCAAGTGAGGACAAGGCGCTCGACACCATCCTGCTCAATCCGGATTGGACTTACCTCGCCCCGCTTAAGCGCATCAGGGCCGTCTGGCGAGAGCTGCGCGAACCTCAGCACCGCTTGCGCAAGGCCGGTATCGAGAGGCTGAAAGACGGCAGCATCGCTGCAAACCCACAACGGATGGGTCCGATTCTGCTCGAATCCCGCCTCATGGCCCTTGAGCGGCTACTCGATATCCAGCGTGAAATAAATGATGCGGCCCAGCAGCTTGGGCGACCCGTGGTAGACATGATCAATACAGAAGAAGAGACGCGTATCCGCGAACTCATTAGCGCTGAAACTTGGCCAGATGGCTGGGATGGCGACGAACCCATCGCCACAACCCCTCTCGACAAAGTATTCGCCGACGGCGCCGTGCAACCACTCCTGTTCCCGTAACCGAGGCAACCCCATGAACCCCATCGCAAACGCGGCCCTCGCAAAGGCCCGCTCTTCCGCTGTGCCCACGATTCCCACACCACCCAAACCGGCGCCGGTCGAGCCGAAGAAGATCGCGCTGCCCGGCAAGCCTGAGCGCCCCAAGAACTTCGATCAGTGGGGCTTTCGCGAAGGCCACAAGGACGCCACCGACATGGTCCTGTCGATGAAGGATGACCTTCAGCAGCCGCACGGCGTGCGCAAGGTTATCGATCGACTGAAGCAAGCGGCGAGTCAGCGGCCCGCGTCTCAGGCGCTGGGCTTTTGGCATGTGATTGAGTTGTTGGAGGGGCAGGTATGAGCCAGACCATTGCAGAACGCGCCGTTGCCGCAATCATCCGCTACGAGCGTGCTGCCGCCGATCTGGGCGCAATCAAGAAAGGGATCGTGGCTGAGTTGGAGAAGTGCCCGATCACCATCGAGGCCTACCACGGCAACGACATTCACAGAGGCATCTTCAGCAGCATCAGTGACGCCGACTACAAAAGACTGTGGGACGGCTCGCGGGTCAGACACCACCTGCATGAAGTGCTTCAACTGACATCCCACGACGGTGGCGAATACGACCGTGAGCGCAAGCTGCGCGATGACGAAATACGTGCAGAGCTTGAAGGCTACAGCGAAGACGAGTCGCAGCCTTACCAGTGCGAACACTGTCTCTCCGCCTGGCTGTTGATCGAGCGCCGTAAGATCGCCCGTCAGGAGTTCGGCCAAGCCAAGCGCACGGTTCGCGCCTTGGGCAAGCTGGCCATCAAGGCGGCTTCGCCATGAACACCTACTCCACCTTCCACGTCCGGCCCCTATACGCCGAAACCATCTGCGACGTCTGCAAGAAGTCGCGCACCCACGGAAACCACGACAAGTGCAGCCGCCAGCGTCAGCTTGACTACGCCCTGCAGCGTGCACGGGAGATGCAGAAATGAGCCGTCAATACGATTCCCGCACAGCCGAGAAATTTGTAATGCGCTTGCCGCCTGGCCTGCGGTCTGAGGTCGAAGAGGCCGCAAACGCTGCTGACACCAGCATGAACACCGTGTTCATTCAGGCTGTGCGCCAGCATCTTGATGGGCAACGGCGCCAGACCATGCTGCTGAATGCGCTTGACGAGGCCGTTGGCACGAAGACCCGCCTGCTGCTAGAGCGCCTGGATAAGGCAGACCAGCGGGTCGACGATCTGGAGAGCCTTCTTTCTCGATGGGCTGACTTGATGGGGGTGGGCGCCCCACACCTGCGCGATGAAACGCTAGCCTTCATCAAGCCAGCCGCGAAAGATGGTGCCCTCACTGGTGAGGGTACCAAACCTGACGACATCCCCGACTTCAGTCCGGGCAACGGCAACAAGGCGCGGCGCCGAGCCGAAGCGCTCGGCTTAAAGATCACTGAAGATCCATCGCTTGCGCCGGATGAAATTAAGTTCGTTCAACCGATTGATCATTGGCAAGAGCGTGTTTGCCCTGGCTGCGGCAGTAAGGGATGGCCTGCCAATTGCGATCAGTGCATCCCATTCTGAGGTGATGCCATGACCTTCCTCGCCTGCTGGGCCATCCTCTCGATCATCACCGCCGTGGTGGTCTGCCGCTTCATTCACATATCGAAAATCAAACAAGGTGAGTAACCATGACCAATCCACCACCAGGCCGCGTGCTGCTGTCCATCAAAGACGTGATGCTCAAAATGAGCATCAGCCGTACCACGCTTCACCGGCTGCGCGAAAACGACAAGACCTTTCCAAAACCGATCAAAGACGGCAAGCACCGGTCGGCAATGACACACTTCGTGCTCGATGAGATCGAGGCGTACATTCAACGCCGGATGGACAGCCGCGACGTCGCGTGACCACAATACCCCTCTCGCCCCGCCATCAGCGCGGGGCAATATCCCCGTAAATTCGCTTCAGCCAAAACTTTCCTGTATGGCCAGATGTATGGCCACCCACGCACCGCCTTATAAACCCCGGCTTTGTTGAAATATTCAATGCCCCCTCGGGGCACCAAACAGCAGTACCTTCAAGGGGTTACGCGACTTGAAGATGAAAGGAACCGGCCAGGATTGAGCCGGTTTTTTTGTGCCTGGGATTCAAGCCGCGCTCAGCGAGCCCATCAGCTTCTGCCACCACAGCCCGGCTTTTTTCCACGGTGGTCGCCGACTGCTTGCCTCCTGCAAATACGACCCCGTCCCCTCTCTCAACACTGGCAGCACTTCGTGTGTCAGCCAATGCCTCAACGCACGATTTTCCGGAACGTAGTGGTGCACGAGCATCGCGAACAATGCTGACTCGCTGATGAGGGTTTGCTTGCTCCATTGACCATCATTGTTAAGCCAGGCGGTTCTGTGCTGATCGGGGTCGAGCTTTCGCAGGGAGCGTTCGTCGAGGGATTTGCCCATGAGGCGCGCGGTGTCCTGGAGGCAGAACCAGGCCTGGTGATCGAGTTGCAGGGCGCGGAGTTGGCGGTGGTGGCGGATGAAGACTTGGGGTTCGGAGCAGTCGGTCATTGCCTTGGTCCTCTTGGAGAGGATGGCGCTGGACGGGGCGATCGTTGAGTGTGCAGTGCCTGCATGGGTGAAGCTCCTTTAGCTAGAGCGACCACCTGATGTCGTCAAACATTAAGGGTGGCAGCTGTGCGAAGGTTGACGAACCGGCCCCAAAGACACCGGCAGACCCGAAGGCCTCCGACGCACAGCCGCCATGACGCAGGCCTCAAGCAGTGAGCTTAATGCACGGCATGAACGCTGATGCGCTTCGGGAAGATCGGATCGTCAAATCCGGTCACTGATTTCAGCGACGGCGGGGAGACTAGCGCTGGGCTTTTTGCTGAACAAGGCACCAGGAGAAATTCAGAAACGTCCTACACGTCGTAAGCCTCTGATAAGGTCATCCAGCAGCGATCTACGCTGCTCAATCACCTTAACATCGAGCATGCGAAAGACTTCGCTGAGTAGTTCCCCCTCCTCACATCCAAACCGCTCAGGTACGAACAAAAGGTCATACCACGCGAAAATCTCGTCAATTTCGTAGTCGCCCGCGGTGTGTTTGCTCACGTATCGCTGGATGTCTCTACGCAGTGATCGGATGGCCCAGTACGACTTGGCAGCCATCCATTGATCGACTACTTCATTCAGGGACATGACCTGCGTGCGCTGCCCTGCTGGCAAATGTTCCTGTATGCCATCCGCCAACTCACGCATGAAATCCAGAAGCTGCATGTATCCGCGCATAGATGCCTCACAGGGTTGGATAGGCCGTTACTATAAACGCAGGCATGTGATTGTATTGGGTGAACTCCACAACCACGACGATGTTTTTCATACCGACAGGAGTATTCGGAGCGGCTCGGGTTACACCCCAGCCGATATCCTCAACAAATTTCATCTTCAACGTAACGCGATTGCTTGAGCGTATGAACGATGCTTTGGAATACGCCAGAATCTTGTATCGGTTCATGGCAAGCGTATGACTTACCGCCCATTCAGCTTTCTCCAGACTGCTGAACGTCGACATCGTGTCAGAGGTTCTGTTTCGCTTGAACCTTTTCTGCAATGCGGCCAGATCTTGATCGATATGCAACTTTTGTGTGTGGCCGCCCGGACCTTTATTTGGGGCATGGGGAAATTTTTCGCTGACCACAATGGTCATCTTGCCCGCCTGAACGGAAGACGCCCTAAGCGCTCCGTATATGGAAGCGGTAGAAAAAGGGACGGCAAACTCCGTCGCGAGCCCGACCACACGGCCGGTGGCTTTCGAAGCCCCAACGACCTCGGCAGCGGACGCGCCTATTTTGAAAGCAAAGGAATCCGTGGCTCTGCCGGTGACGAACTGGTGAGCGCCTGCTGCCAGTTGATCAGAGCCATGGACACCCATTGCAATACAACCGGCTTTGGTTATCAGGGTGGGCTCAGGCGCCGCACAAAGCACACCAGCACCAGCGAGTTCTACAATCCCGCCCAACAAACGCAGACTGCCGAATATTCGATTTACGCTGATTTCATGCTCAGAAAGTGTTTCATGCTCAAGAATGGCTGCCATTTGAGCAAAACTCAAAACTACCCGAAAATCGTCCTGATCTGACATCCATTTCCTATCGTTTTTCAGCAGCGGGAGAATTGATTTTAGAAGATAGAGCTTCGTGACATCAATAAAATATGTCGCTTCTCAAACTAACCAAATGGTCGCGTCATCCGACGGCTGGATCGAATGCGTGGTGAAAACTAGCGAGAGAAAATTGCGTATACAAGCAGACTGTGTGAGAAATAGCGTTTTCCATCCGATTCTTACTTCACTCTCGGAATAGTCCTACAACAGCTTCATACAACCCAATATCTATAAAGCTTTTCAAATACACGGCTGAATCGTCCGGAACCCAATTCCCGTAGCAGTCCGGCGTTAGCCGCTCGCTTTTGATCTTGATCTTCATGCGCAATAGCCCAGACAACGCAAAACGCGACTTGGGTGCAGGCTGAGCGGAGGTCTCGCGGAGTGGGTCGAGCGGCATGGATGCCGCGAGAGGCGTGTGGGCCATGGATGGCCCTTTCACGCCGGGCCCACGGAGCGAGACCTTCGTTCAGGAACCCGACGCAGGAGGGCCCAACCAGGAGCAGGACACCTTAGTTACTTGGGTGTGGTGCGGCATCCCGACTTTTCCAAGTAACTCGGCGAAGCCGAAACAGGTCTGGCGTTAGCCAGAACAAGACGGCAGGTCAGCCACCTCAAGGTTGATGACCCACCGCAATCGCGGGCAAGCGCGCTCCTACGGTCTGTCGACCGCACCACCGCCGCCATCACCCAAACGATCTACCACATCACCCGAACCCCGACCCTGGCCCCCACCGAATGGCTGTCGCCAAAGTCCTGCAGGCTGGTGCGGCCCAGCAGTTCGCCGAACAAGGTGGATTGGCGGTTGTCCCAGTTCAGCGCGCCGCCCACGCCCAGGCCTGCCCACAACGCCTGTTCTTTGCTGCGCACGTGCAGGTCGGAGATGTCGGCAGAGGTGCCGTCGTCGAAGTCGTAGTAGAGGTTGCTGATGCCGTACAGCCGTGAGCCGCTGAAGGTGCCGTCACTCGCTTTCCAGCGGGTTTCGCGGTCGAGCATCACGCCCAGGCGGGTGACCAGGCTGTTGCCGTCATCCTGGGAAACATCGGCACCGTATTGATCGGTGAAACCGTCGAAGCGTACCCGCGACCAGGAAAGCTGGGCTTGCGGTGTGACCGACCAGGTGTCATCCAGGGCCAGTCGATGGCCGACCTCGATGCTCGCCGCCACCCCGTGGCCGCGGTTGCCTTCCACCAGTTTGCGGCCCAGTTGCGACGAACGCAGATCGCTGTCATAGCGCGTCACGGTCGTCTGGCCATCGACGTAGGTGCCGTCGTTGCCGTACCAGGTGGCGGTGAGGCCTACCCCGTAACCGGTGACGTCGACCGAGCCGTCGCCGTACAGCGACGAAACGCTGGAATCGGCCTTGCCGTAATGCGCAGTCGGGCCCACCACCAACGTGCCGGCCGGGCTCTCGTAGACCGGTACATCAAAGCCAGTTTCGAAGGTGCGGCTGTGAACGTTGAAGTCGGCGCCGGTGGTGCTGGTCGCCGGGTTGATATCGGCCTCAGAACCTTCGACGCGCACCCAGGCACCGCGTCCGATGGCAGGCATGCCAGCACTGGACTGAGCCTGAACTTCGGCATCGGGCTGCCAGTAACGGTTGCCGATGCGGTCATGCAGGGTGCCGAGTTGGTTGAAGCGTTGCAGCACGCTGGCGTAGCTCTCATACAGGCCCACGGTCGGTGCCAGCAGCGGGGCCGACGGCGTCGTGGGCGACACAGTATCGGTGCTGTCCAGCGTCGAGCGCAGGTACCAGTCACCATCACTGCTGTCGGTGACGCCGTTCTTGTAGAGCCGGTAGGCATAGGCGCCGGAGACAATGGCTGCCTGCCCTTGGTAACGGTAGTCGCCCGCGAGGCTGAATACGCCATTGGACAGGCCCTGCACATCGATCAGCTTGATGCCTTCGACTGTCTGCGCGCCAAGGCCTGCAAGGTTGGTGACCGCGATGGTGCTGGTACCGGAGGTATCGCCGGTGACGACGAGGCGACCGGTGCTGGAGCTGTCATCGCCCAGCACGCTGTTCAGCCGGATCACACCGCCGTTGCCGATGTAGTTGCCGTCAATGGTCAAGGTGCCCGAGCCACCGCCCGGGGTGATGGCGCCGCTGTTGGTCACGTCGCCAAAGACGGTGCCGCTGCCCGACAGCGTGCCGCTTGCCATCACGCTCACCGGGCTGTTGATCGAGCCGTCGACTGCCAGGGTGCCGAAGTTGATGGTGGTGGGGCCGGTGTAGGTGTTCACGCCGGTCAGTGTGGTGGTGCCGCTGCCGTTGTGCACCAAGGCCCCATCGCCGGAAATGACACCCGCATAAGTGGAGGCATCGCTACGGTTGAAGGCCAGGGTCGCGCCGCTTTGCACTTCGACGTCGCCGGCCAGCGAACCGCTGGTGCCACCGTTGCCGACCTGCAGCGTGCCTTGTTTGACGGTCCATGGCGCGGTAGAGGTACCTTCGCCGATCAAGGCCCAGGTGCTCGCGCCGGTCTTCTCGAGGAGGTCGAAGTTGCGATACTGGGCGGCATTGCCGATGCTCGAAACGTCGAACACGCTGTCCGTGTCGCCACCCAGACGCAGGACATCAGTGGTGCTGACAGCGCTGGCAATGACATTGCCGACAATGGTGGAGCCTGCCTGCAGCTCCAGGGTTGCAACGCCGGTGCCGGTGGCGAATTCAATGGCGTTGGCACCGCTGCCGCCACGGATGGTGCCTGAGTTGACGATGGAAATGCTGGAAGAGGCATTGGACATGAAAATGGCTGGCGCACCCGCCCCGGCCTCGATCAACCCGGAGTTATTGAGGGTTGTTCCGAAGGCAGTGGCAAACCTGATACCTATGCCACCGGCCGAACCACCGCTCAGGTCGGTGCCGCCACGAATGATCCCCTGATTGTCCAGCGTGGAATTTACGGTGTTGGCGACGTAGACGCCGGTACCGCCGGTACCGAATCCGCTACCACCCGCTATTACGCCAGAGGCAGCGTTGAGCAGCACATCTCCGTTCTGCAACGAAACGCCAGCGCTGAGGGAACTGTTGGCCGTGCTGAAGCCCGATGCCGCTCGGCCACCGGTGATCGTTCCATTGTTGGTAATGGTCTCGCGTTGACCGAACGAAACACCCACCCCGCCCCCACCTGTGGCGCCCGTCTGATCACCACCTGTCACAGTACCGTTAATGGTGACCTGCCCGCCGCTGCCGCTCACAATCGCGATGCCATTTCCCGCCGTAGTGGCCGACTCTCCATTGAAGGTGCCGTTGAAAACCAACGATGCTGCAGGGGAAGTGACAAACGGAATGACCGAACCGCCCGGGTTCTTGGTCGAGGTCAGAACGAAGCCATTGGAGTCCACGACAATCGGCTTGCCCGGCTGGGCAAGACTGACCCCAAGATCCAGGGTGAAACTGGAAGTCAGGCGGATCGTCGCGCTGGGATCACCGTCCGTGCGTGCAGCCAGCATGGCTGCACGAAACTCGGCATCGTTCGAAACCAGGTATTCGGCGGCATGCGCGTGCTGGGGCAGCAGCCAAGCCGACGCCAGCGCCAGGCTGAGCAGGGAAAGTTGCGGGGCGCGCACGCAAGTACGCCGTGTTCCATTTTTGCGGGATGGTTGCTTCATGCATTAAGGCTCGTCGTTATTAGTTATGCTGCAAGTCCAATACTGCCGAGCCTGTATCCGCCACCAACTCCAATACTTTAGTTAACACATGAATCAATGCTTATTGAACACACTCAAACAGATTAAATACTGGCTTTTGGATATCAAACAAAATTGTTAGTGGAACTGGCGTACCAATTAGTTGAAAAAAAGCGCTTTGTGATGGCACAGAAATTCGCTTTCAGCGAGACGACCAAAGCATGAGAGAGGGAGAGACGAACCGCTCGGAATAGAGGGGTTATGGCAGCAAATAGCCATAACTTAGTTCAATTTTGTACAACTGCGTGTAAATGCGATCGACAACTAATAGCGCGACACGCAACTGTGGATTCGAGCCAATAACTGTAGGAGCGAATTCATTCGCGAAAGAGGCATCAGGCGACAGAGATGTATCGCCTGACCCGCCTTCGCGAATGAATTCGCTCCTACAGGGCTACTACACAGCTATGGGGTCGATATCTCGATCAGAAATCCTGCGAAGTTGGGCGCAACACGATTTCGTTGATATCGACATCACTCGGCTGTTCGATCGCGTAGGCAATCGCGCGGGCCACGGATTCGGCCGGGATGGCCTGTTTGTAGAACTCTTTCACCACATCGGCGCTAGGCTGGTGGCCGCTGCCGAATTTGAGTTCCGAATCCACCGCACCCGGTTCGATGGTGGTGGTGCGGATCTTGCCGCCGACTTCGTGGCGCAGGCCGTCGGAGATGGCGCGCACAGCGTATTTGGTGCCGCTGTAGACCGAGCCGCCCGGGCTGAAGACCTTGATGCCGGCCACCGACGAGATGTTGATGAAGTGGCCGAAGCCCTGGGCTTCGAACTTGGGCAATGCGGCGGCGACGCCGTAGAGCACGCCTTTGATGTTGATGTCGATCATGCGGTCCCATTCGTCGACCCGCAGTTCGGAGATCGGGGCGATGGCCATGAGGCCTGCGTTGTTGATCATGACGTCGACTTTGCCGAAGTCGCGTACGGCGTTTTCGATCAGTGCATTGAGGTCTTCGCGGCGGGTGACGTCGACGGTGTAGGCCGAGGCCTGGCCGCCTGCTGCCTTGATTTGCTCAACGATCACGTCCATGCGCTCTTGACGGCGGGCGGCGAGCACGACTTTGGCGCCGAGCTTGGCCAGATGGCGGGCGGTGGATTCGCCCAGGCCGCTGCTTGCGCCGGTGATGACGACAACCTTGTTTTGAATGCCATTGCTCATTTTGGATCTCCTCAAGCGAGTGGTAACTGGTTGAGGCAGATATTGAAGTGGATATACGCTCCAGAAAATGGAAGAGTTCGGATTTTAGAATTCCACTTTTTGGAATCATCTTTTCGAAACGTGAGGCACGTGATGCTCAACCGGATGGAAATGCTGCGGGTGTTTCTGGTGGCCGTGGAGGCGCCAAGTTTTCGTGAAGCAGCGCACCGGCTAGGCACTTCGCCGCAAAAGGTGACGCGGGCGATCAAGGAGCTGGAGCGTACCTTCGCCGAGCCGCTGTTTCACCGCAGCACGCGGCAGGCCCATGTCACGGCGTTCGGGCGGCAGATTGCCGAACAGGCGCGGCAGACGCTGAATCAGTTCGATCAGCTGTTCGTCGCCCACAGCAAGTCCGGCAGCAGCGAGATCTCCGGACGAGTGGGGATTACCGCGCCCCATGCGATCGGCAAGCTGTATTTGCCGGGGTTTCTGAAACCGCTGATGGAGCAGCACCCGGGATTGCGGATCGAGCTGAGCCTGGATGACCAGTTGACCGATGCGGTGGCCTCGCGCATCGATATCGGCATACGCGTCGGTGCGGTGCGCGACCGGCGTTATATCGCGCGGGCCGTGGCGCAGGTGCCGTTGAAGGTCGTCGCCGCACCATCGCTCATTGCCAAAACAGGAACGCCTGTGAGCCTCGAAGATTTAAAGGCGCTGCCCATGTCGCTGTTGATCGACCGCAATCATGGCCGACCCTGGCCGTGGTTTTTCGTCCAGGGCCAGGGCCATCTGCCGCCCTCCCCGGCGTTCAGTTGCGACGATCCGGAAACCGAACTGGAGTTCGTGCTCGGCGGACTGGCCTTTGCGCAGATGCCGCACTACCTGGCCGAGCCGCATTTGAGCGAGGGGCGGCTGGTCGAAGTGCTGGCCGAATTCGCGCCGCCTTCGACGGATCTGATTATTTACCGCACGCAGTCGGGGCCGGTACCGCCGCGTGTAAGGTTGGTTTACGACCACCTGATGAAGTGCCTTTCGGATTCTCAGTTGTTCCCGCACCGCCACTGACAGCCAACACCCCCGCGCATCATCGCCCCCCCCGTAGCAGCACGGCTTGCCGGCGGGTGGCCCTTGAGAGCAATGGAGATCTCAAGGGCCACCCGCCGGCAAGCCGTGCTGCTACGGGGGCCTGCGGTACTTGTAAGCAATCATTTCGTCACCCTGCCTGCAAATCCCCAGTTCTCAACTAGCCTGAAAATTGACTGATCCAGAGCGAATGGACCGAATGTTTAACCTCGCTGATCGGATAAAAACAACAATGAAAGATCCCTATGCGTTTGGTTTCTACTGTGCCCTTTTTGCCCTTGCGGCAATGACCGGGGCTGTCTTCTACGAGTCTTACACCGGCGCCGGTGTTTCCGGTTCGGCCCGGGCGTACGACGTCATCAACTCCTGTTCGGCCCTGGTGCAGGCGCTGGCAGCCATCGGTCTGGTGGGCCTGGCGTTCAAGGCGTACCGGGCCTGGAAAAACGAGATCATTCACAACAAGGCGCTGGGCATCATCTGGGATGCCAATGTGGCCTTTCGTGAGATCGAGCTCAGTTTCAATGAGTGGTTCTTCGGCCCCAATGCGGTGGACAAGGCCAACAGCGACGGCTCGCGCATCACCTCGCAACTGGCCGCCAGCCCGTTCGGTGCGAGCCTGCGCAGCTTCAAGAAGCAGTGCATTCTCATCGACAAGCTGGTGATCAAGGACAATTGGCAGTGGGTCAACCACGCCACCGAGCTGGACATGCTGGCGCGGGTGTTGAGCATGGACGCCTTTCGTCCCACCACCAAGGCCAAGGAAACCGCCAACGTCATCGACTTCCTCTACTCGCGCGAAGGCGAGGCGATGAAACGTACCCAGGGCGAGTGGGAAATGTTGATGAAGGTGATCGAGAAAGATCTCGCCGCGCTGGAAGCCGAGTACAGCGAGTGAGCATCTGAATGCGATAGAACTGTTGGCGAAGCGCTCAGGTCGAACGGCAAACCGTCCGCCCCATGCGGCGGGTCCTGCCAGAGGCCGCTTTCGCCCATGTTCGAACACCTCGACATCAACGCACTGCTCGTCAATTACGGCTACTGGGCCGTGTTCATCGGTTGCCTGCTGGAAGGCGAGACCATTTTGATTCTCGGCGGGCTGGCCGCACACCAGACTTCACTGCGGCTGGTGGACGTCATCCTCATCGCCACCCTGGGCGGCATGCTCGGCGATCAGATCCTGTTCTGGACCGGGCGCTATTTCGGCCCAAGGATTTTGCCGCGCCTGCATCGTCAGCAGGCAACGATCGACCGGGTTTCCGGGCTCATTGAACGCTATCCCATGGCATCCGTGTTCTCGGTCCGGTTTCTCTACGGCATGCGCCTGATCGGGCCGCTGGTGATCGGCGCCAGTCGCCTGTCGCCGCTACGTTTTTCCGCCATCAACCTGCTCGGTGCCGCCGCGTGGGCCACGCTGTTCGTCATGGCCGGCTACTGGGCCGGCGAAGCGCTGCAGAACCTGCTGGGTAATCTGAAACCCTATCGCCTGCCGATCTTCATCGGCGTGGTGGTGATTGCTGCGGCGGTGGCGTTGTTTCGGCATCCTCGGGCGAAGGTTCGGGCGGGTCGGTCAGCGGGAGAGTGATGGGAACCGGCAGGTAGCCCTGACTGCGTAGTACATCTGACACGCCTGAGGTGTCTGGTTTTACTGCTGCTGCGCAGCAGATCGCGAGCAAGCTTGCTCCCACGGCCTTCGGCCAGAATCAAAAGCCGATCGGATTCGCAGGCTGATCATGCAAACCGCCCCCTTCCCATCCCTCTCCCCCACCTCTATAACAACACCTCGGACTTCTTCTTACAGGGATCGACCACATGAACAAGAACATCACTGCCACCCTGCTGCTGAGCCTGCTCGGCGTGGCTCAGGCGCAGGCGGGCGAGGCGGTTTCGCGGCTGGATGGGGTACAGCAGAGCGGCACGCTGTCGGTGTGCACCACGGGGGATTACAAGCCGTACACCTTCCACCGCGCGGACGGCGAGTACGAGGGCATCGATATCGAGTTGGCGCAGTCGCTGGCGCAGAGTCTGGGGGCGAAAGTTGCCTGGGTGCCGACCAGCTGGAAAACCCTGATGACCGACTTCACGGCGGGCAAGTGCGACATCGCAGTGGGCGGGATTTCGGTGACCCTGGAGCGGCAGAAGAAGGCGTTTTTCAGCGACACGCTGGACGTCGACGGCAAGGTGCCACTTGTACGCTGCGAGGATGAAGCCAAATACCAGACCATCGCCCAGATCAACCAGCCAGGCGTGCGCCTGATCGAGCCCCAGGGTGGCACCAACGAAGCATTTGCCCGGGCGTTTTTACCCAATGCGAAGCTGGCCTTTCACGACAACAAGACCATCTTCCAGCAACTGCTGGACAAGAACGCCGATGTGATGATCACCGACGCCTCCGAGGCCCTGTATCAGCAGAAGCGCATGCCGGGCCTGTGCACCGTGAACCCGCAGCGCTACATGCAGTACGGCGAGAAGGCGTACCTGCTGCCCCGCGACGATCTGAGCTGGAAGGCCTACGTCGATCAGTGGCTGCATCTGGCCAAGGCTACCGGGGCTTACCAGAAAGTGGTCGGCGAGTGGTTGGCGGTGCCGGGCCAGTAATGCGTGTGCCGGGGGTTGTGCCGGGCACTGGCTATTACGCATCATGCCCCCATGACCTCTCGGCACAGGATTCGCCCGCGTTCATGAAGACCAGCAAGAGCATCACCCGCGCGTTTTGCGTCGAGCTGCAGCAGGAGCTGTCGATCGTCGCGGCGCGGCGTGAGTATTTTTCCCAGGAGCCGCCGCGCGCGCGCTTCAGCTTTCTGTGTTCGAGCGAGGCCTGCCGCGCCCTGGGCGTAAAGGTCACTGGCGTACGCTATGACGTCAAACCCCAGGAAAATCCCGCGTTCGTCGCCGCGCACTTTCGCGCCAATCCCAACTACGAACACCACGCCGATTGCGAGTGGGTCGACGATACCGCCGAGGATAAACCGGCACCCGAAGAAACCGAGGCTGAGAGTGCGTTGCGCAAGGCCAGGCGCAAGCTGGATGACTACATCGATGTGTTCGATCCCTCACTCAAAGAGAGGGTGAAGCCGACAGGCTCTACCGAAAAGCCTGACAAGCCACAGGAAGAAACACCTGCACAGCCAGCGTCCGAATCCGACACATCGAAAGGCACTCAAGCCAAGGAAACCCGCACCAGCAACCTGGAACGGCTGGTCGACAGTTTCCGCCAGGCCCAGGCCGAACTGACCAAAGAAGAATTCGCCCTGCTGACGTTGCGCATCCCCGGCCAGGGCGAGGTGACGCTGCGCTCCTACTTTCGCCACATCAAGTACGCGCAGGTCGGGGACGAGCAGCGGGTGCTGTATGGCGGCGGGTTGGTGGAGCGTTACGGCACCGGCTTCAAATTCAAGTTCTTCGACCGTTTGCAGGGCAAGCTGGCGACGCTGTATGTATCGCCCGCGCAGATGCAGGCCTACCGTTCCAGCCGTTACATCAGCGAGTTGCTCAGCCATGCCGACGAGGTGAAGTTCTTCACAGTGTTCGCGCTGGGGACGCTCAAGGCGAGCCCCTCAGGCAAGAGCCTGAGCGTGGAGATCGAGGATTTGCGCCATCTGGCGATTGTGCTGGGGCCGCAGAAGGACGCCCCGGCTACGTAGCAGCATGGCTTGCCAGCGGGAACGATCTTGAGGGCGCGCCCGCCGGCAAGCCGTGCCGCTACGGGGTGAGGCGCGTCACGCCGCTTTGCGCGACTTCGCGTAGTCGAGAAACGCATCCAGGTCGGAACCCGACAGCATGCGGGCCACGGATTTGACCTCGTCCATTGGCCAGTCCCACCAGGCGGTCGCCAGCAATTGCTCACGAACCGCTTCTTCAAAACGCCAGCGAATGAATTTGCACGGGTTGCCGCCGACCACGGCAAACGGCGGTACGTCGCGGGTCACCACTGCACCCGCAGCGACGATGGCGCCATGCCCCACGGTCACGCCGGAAAGGATCGTGGCGCCGGCGCAGATCCAGCAGTCGCTGCCGATCACCACGTCGCCTTTGCTCGGCGCGTAGTCCTTGATGTCTTCAAGTCCCTTCATCATGGCCGGGAATGGGTAGGTGGTCAGCCAGTCGGTGCGGTGCTCGCCGCCCAGCAGGATTTTCACGCCCGCCGCGATGGAGCTGTAGGAGCCGATGCGCAGGATGGTATCGTCGCCGAACTCGAAAACCTCGGGAATACCATAGGTACCGGTGCCCACTTCATAACGGGGATAGCGCAGGCGAATCTTCTCCGGGGCACGTTCGAGTTTGTCCAGGCTGCGCAGGTGCTTTCTGGTTTTGCGGGTTTTCAGCAGTTCGAGGAATTTCATGCAAGGGTCCGTGAACGAAAGCAGACGCGGCAGAGGCTGATCAACTGCTCTGACGGTGTAGCAGAAGGCGCTTGAAGCGACGGAACGTCGTCCTGTTGAACTGACGCAGCGGAATGGACCGCAGCAAGGTCCAGGCGTACTTCTTGTCGTTGACCACTGCGTACTTCAACGCTTTGTTGATGATGGCAGTCAGCCCGCGATTGTAGGCCGGATGCGCGCGGTAAGGCGCAATGGTGCGCATGTCGGCTTCAAGCAGCACCTTGTAGCGACGCGACAGGTTATTGGGGTGGCGCCGATAGCGGGTCACGCTGACCGGCAGGACGTGAACCTCGTAGCCTTTGCTGGCGATCTTGAGGGTCATCTGAAAATCCTGGACCTTGATGTCCGGATCGTAGAAACCCACGGTGCGCAGGGCATCCATCCGGTACAGCGACACCGGCGCGCCCACCACAATTGCGTCACCCAGAATCTCGTCGAAGCTGAGTTTTTGAATACTGGACAGTTTCTGCGACTTGGTGTCGTTGCCGTCCGAGTCCATGTAGATGATCAGTGCGCCAACACAGCCCACTTCCGGGTGCTGATCAAGGTACTCGGCCCGCAGGCGCACCGAAGCTGGCAACATGATGTCGTCCAGGTCCGGGGTGCAAACATACTCGCCACGGGCATGGCGCAGACCATGATTGAGGGCAGCGCTGACGCCCTGGTTGGCCTGGGAGTAGAGCTGGAAATCGTACCGGGCCTGCAGCGCCTGGAGCATTGCCATGCTGTTATCGGTCGACCCGTCATCGACGATGATGACCTCGAAGTTCGGGTAGTCCTGGGCGAAGATGCTGGCCATCGCAACGTCCAGATATTTCTCTGCGTTGTAGCAGGGCGCGATGATCGACACGAGCGGAATCGAGTCGTTTTTCGGCCGGATTTCTGGAGTGAGGTTGTCAGTCATAATTCTGTTTATTTGTATCACTACGACTGGATCAGTGCGGTTTTTTTGCCACGATCCTTGTACAAAACAGGTACATGATGCGGTAAGTCGATGGCCTTTGTCATGGCCTGATTAGAGCCTGAGCCTGTCAGACTCCGGACTTTCCCTACAGAGAACTACCCTCATTCGAGGTGGGACATAAACCTTTGATCAATAAAAAACCCCGTAGCTCTCGCGAACTACGGGGTTTTGAGTGTTTCAGTTCAGGCAATCAAGGCGCTGCGTAAGTGACCAGCAGCTCCTTGGTGACCTGAAAGTCCAGCGACATCGCCACGCTCAACGCCGTGATGGTGAAGATGGAGAACACGAACAGCTTGCGTGCCCAAACGGTATCATCCTTGGCCTTGTAGCCCGTCCACGCCATGTACAGCCAGTACATGCCCATGGCAGCCGCGACGGCCAGATAGTTCATTCCTGCGGCACCGCAGAAGGTCAGCATCAGGGTCGCGACCAGGAAGGCCAGGATGTAGATCAGGATATGACGCTTGGCGACCCGGATACCGCGCTTGACCGGCAGAACCGGAATCGAGGCAGCCAGGTAGTCGTTGAAACGGAAGATCGCAATGGCGTACGAGTGAGGCATCTGCCAGAGGCTGAACATCACCAGCAAGGTCAGCGCCGCGAGGTCGAAGGTGTTGCTGACCGCGACGTAACCGATCACCGGTGGCATCGCGCCCGACAGGCTGCCGACCAGCGTGCCATGAACGGATTTGCGTTTGAGGTACAGGCTGTAGAAGCCGACGTAAATCACGAATCCGATCACCGCGCACAGCGCCGCCAGCGGGTTGGCCTTGTAGTACAGGAGGCCAACACCGGCAACGCCGAGCACCGTGGCGTAGACCAGAGCCAGTTTCAGAGAAACCAGCCCTTGAACCAGCACACGATTCTTGGTGCGTTCCATCTTCAGGTCGATGTCACGGTCGATGCAGTTGTTGAATACACAACCGGACGCAACCACCAACGAAGTACCGATCATCGCTACAAGGAACAGGGCGAAATCGACATGCCCCTTGGACGCCAGGAAAAAGCCACCTGCCACCGAAAGCACGTTACCGAAAATGATCCCCGGTTTGGTGATTTGGATAAAGTGCTTCAGTGACATCAGTGTTTCCTCACTTCGCCATCATGACGGTGTGAATGCTGAACATGATCCAGACGGACAGGCCGACCAGCAGCAGGATGACCAGCGACGCGAACGCAAATGTGATCACGTTGTTGCGCTGCGCGGCCGAGCGGTCCAGGTGCAGGAAGTACACCAGGTGAACCAGAACCTGCACGACTGCGAAGATCAGCACGACCCACAGGGTGGCGACTTTCGAGATGGTCGGGAACATCACCAGACCGAAAGGAATCGCGGTCAGGATGATCGACAGGACGAAACCGACCATGTACGACTTGAAGCTGCCGTGGCTGGAGTCGTCGTGGTTGTGATGCGAATTAGCCATTTAAATGGTCCCCATCAGGTAGACAACGGTGAACACGCAGATCCAGACCACGTCCAGGAAGTGCCAGAACAGGCTGAGCATGCTCAGGCGAGTCTGGTTGGTCGAAGTCAGGCCGTTTTTCGACACCTGATACATCAGGATCGCCATCCAGATCAGACCGCTGGTCACGTGCAGACCGTGGGTACCGACCAGCGTGAAGAACGCCGACAGGAAGCCGCTGCGGTTAGGACCATAGCCTTCGGAGATCAGCAGGTGGAATTCGTTGATTTCCATGCCGATGAAGCCCAGGCCGAACAGGAAGGTCACGAACAGCCAACCCAGTACGCCGCCTTTGTTGCCTTTGTGCATCGCCAGCATGGCGAAGCCGTAGGTGATCGAGCTGAGCAACAGGCAGGCGGTTTCGCCCAGCACGTATGGCAGCTCGAAGATGTCGTGGCCCGAAGGACCACCGGCGACGTTGTTAACCAGTACTGCATAGATTGCGAAGATCGACGCAAACAGGATGCAGTCGGTCATCAGGTAGATCCAGAAGCCGTAGATCTTCATCTCGCCGGCATCGTGGTGATCATGGGCGTGGTCATGATCGTGATCGTGACCTTTCGCCCCATCAAATACTAAGTTGGACATTGTTTATGCCTGCTCCAGCTTGTTGACAGGAGAGTTTGCCTGGGCGCGAACCGAGGCCAGGATCTTGTGTTGCTCGCCTTCGATGCGGGCCACTTCAGCAGCAGGAACCATGTAGCCCTGATCGTCACGTGCAGCATGGATGACGAAGTAGACGACAGTACCTACCAGGCTCGCAGCGGCCAGCCAGAAGATGTGCCAGATCATTGCGAAACCGAAGACGGTCAGCAGGGCACCCATCACCAGACCGGTCGCGGTGTTGTTCGGCATGTGGATGTCGGAGTACTTGGCCGGAACCTTGTACGCCTCGCCATCACGCTTGGCTGCATAGAACGCGTCGATCTCGTTGGCCTTCGGCAGCTCAGCGAAGTTGTAGAACGGCGGTGGCGAAGAAGTGGACCACTCCAGGGTGTGGCCATTCCATGGGTCGCCGGTGACGTCCAGGTTCTGCTTGCGATCACGGATACTCACGTAGATCTGGATCAGCTGGCAGGCGATACCGATCATGATCAGTGCCGCGCCCCAGAAGGCTACGTGCAGGTACGGCGTCCAGTCAGGGTTGTCAGTGGTGTTCAGACGACGGGTCATGCCCATGAAGCCCAGCGCGTACAGCGGCATGAATGCCACGTAGAAGCCCGAGATCCAGAACCAGAACGCTGCCTTGCCCCACTTCTCGTTCAGCTTGAAGCCGAACGCTTTCGGGAACCAGAACGCGAAGCCAGCGATGTAACCGAATACCGCACCACCGATGATCACGTTATGGAAGTGCGCGATCACGAACAGGCTGTTGTGCAGAACGAAGTCGGCACCCGGGATAGCCAGCAGAACGCCGGTCATACCACCGATGGAGAAGGTGATCATGAAGCCCAGGGTCCACATGACTGGCGCGGTGAAGCGCAGACGGCCCTGGTAGATGGTGAACAGCCAGTTGAACAGCTTCACACCGGTCGGGATGGAGATCAGCATGGTCGCCAGGCCGAAGAAGGCGTTGACGCTTGCGCCCGACCCCATGGTGAAGAAGTGGTGCAGCCAGACCATGAAGCCCAGTACGGAAATCGCGCCCGATGCGTAGATCATCGAGTGATGGCCGAACAGACGCTTGCCGGTGAAGGTCGAGATGACTTCGGAGAAGACACCGAAGGCCGGCAGAATCAGGATGTAAACCTCAGGGTGACCCCATGCCCAGAACAGGTTCACGTACATCATCGGGTTACCACCCAACTCGTTCGTGAAGATGTGGAAGTCCAGGTAACGGTCAAGAGTCAGGAACGCCAGGGTGCCGGTCAGGATCGGGAACGAAGCCACGATCAGAACGTTGGCCCAGGTGCAGGTCCAGGTGAAGATCGGCATGTCCATCAGCTTCATGCCAGGAGTACGCATCTTCAGAACGGTAACCAGGAAGTTCACGCCCGTCAGTGTCGTACCCAGACCCGATAGCTGCAGGGCCCAGATGTAGTAGTCAACACCCACGCCCGGGCTATAGCCCAGTTCGGACAGCGGCGGATAGGCAACCCAACCGGTACGTGCGAATTCGCCGACGCCCAGGGACACGTTGACCAGCACCACGCCGGAGATCAGCAGGTACAGGGACAGCGAGTTCAGGAACGGGAAGGCAACGTCGCGAGCGCCGATCTGCAGAGGCAGAACGATGTTCATCAGGCCGGTGAAGAACGGCATCGCCATGAAGATGATCATGATCACACCGTGAGCGGTGAAGATCTGGTCATAGTGTTCAGGCGGCAGGTAGCCGGGCGAACCCTCAGTGGCCAGGGCCAGCTGGGAACGCATCATGATGGCGTCGGCAAAGCCGCGCAGCAGCATGACCATGGCGATGATGATGTACATCACACCGATTTTCTTGTGGTCGACCGACGTCAGCCACTCGGTCCACAGGTAGGTCCACTTCTTGAAATAGGTGATCAGACCCAGAACCACTGCACCGCCGATCGCGATCATGGCGATCGTGATCATGACTATCGGTTCGTGGAACGGGATCGCGTCCAGACTTAATTTACCAAACATCGTTTACTCCTCTGCCTGCGCAGCTGAATTCTTACCCATGTCCATCCCTTCCATACCGGCCACTTCTTTCTTCTCGTGGACAATCTTGCCCGGCTTCATACCTTCATACTTGTCGATGATGATCTGGAACAGGTTCGGAGTGACCGTGGAGTAGAGTTCAACGGGGTTACGTTCGCTAGGCTTGGCCAGAGCTTCGTACTCAGCTGATGCCAGCTGTTTTGGGGAATTCTTGACTTCGGCAACCCAGGCGTCGAAACCAGCCTGATCGGTTGCAGTCGCCTTGAATTTCATGCCGGTGAAACCTGCGCCGCTGTAGTTGGCGGAGATACCATCGAACTCGCCGTTTTCGTTGGCGATCAAGTGCAGCTTGGTCTGCATGCCGGCCATCGCGTAGATCTGGCCACCCAGTGCAGGGATGAAGAACGAGTTCATGACCGAATCAGAAGTGATGCGGAAATTGATCGGCGTGTGGGCCGGGAAAACGATCTTGTTGACGGTGGCGATACCCTGTTCCGGGTAGATGAACAGCCACTTCCAGTCCAGCGCGACCACTTCGATGGTCACAGGCTTGACGTCGGATTCAAGCGGACGGTAGGGGTCCAGCGCGTGGGTGGACTTGTAGGTGATGTAGCCCAGCACGATGATGATGGCCAGGGGCACCAGCCAGACGACCAGTTCGATCTTGGTCGAGTGAGCCCAGTCAGGGGTGTAGGTAGCGCTCTTGTTCGAGGCGCGGTATTTCCAGGCGAAGATGATGGTCATGAAGATGACCGGCACCACCACCAGCAGCATGAGCAGAGTTGCGGTGATGATCAGATCACGCTCTTGCATGCCAATGTGGCCCTTGGGATCCAGCAAGGTGTAATCGCACCCGCTGAGCAGGAGCATGCTGAAAAGGGCCAAGAAGCCAAACAATCTGGGGTACCTTTTTTTACTCATCTCACGACCTCTAAAAGCAGCTTTCGCATCGCAGTTGGGTTTCGACCGCCAACACTTCACCCTGCCAGGTGCTGGCAAATTCTTGGATTGAACAGGGGCCTGTCAGGAAGCTTGTGGCCTCGTAACAATTCCGGTTTTGCTGTGGTTTCTTATTCGAATGGTGGCAACTGCCATTGCGGACCAAATCCCTTGGCGCAGACATTCAGAACTTGACGCATGAGGCCATCCAAACGGCGTCTACAAAGGCGTAAAAACGCTTTCTGACCTCGATTTACGCGACCGCCAGGGGCGGAGGGGCGTTAAGTGGGGGCGATTGTAGATACGTAAAGTTTTATTGACTATGAGTTATTGCGCAACAGTTAATTTCCCATTCTGTAAGAATGCGCTCATATGTCGCACCCAATTCTGTCGGTATGGCCCCAGATTTCTTGAGGAATTCGAGGCGGTTTTTTACGCAACATCCTGTAATCAACGCGCTTTCATCCGGTTGCGGATGATGCCCGCCGGTACCAGAATTACCGTCAGAACAAAAGCGATCAGTGCCCACTGCGCCAGCGAAAGTCCGAAAACTGGCGGATATGGCGTCTCGCAGAAGCCGGCGACCTGGAAACCCAGGGGAAACCACGATGCTAGCGGCAAGCCATCAACGATCGGCTGCAGTACGTCGATGCCGCAGCTTTCGGTCGGATGGGTCTG
Source organism: Pseudomonas sp. 2 (assembly GCF_056627435.1). Classification (NCBI taxonomy): domain Bacteria; kingdom Pseudomonadati; phylum Pseudomonadota; class Gammaproteobacteria; order Pseudomonadales; family Pseudomonadaceae; genus Pseudomonas; species Pseudomonas sp. 2. Next base: position 142,313 of record NZ_JBWXNG010000003.1, on the reverse strand, counting down.
AATCCAGACATGACGCCCCGCTGCAACAATCCCGCCCACGGCGCTCAGGGTCACCAGCGCTTCACAGATGGTCAGGCTCAAGCGCCCGGGCATCGCTGCGCCGATGAAGGCGAAGATGGCGATGAACAGCAAGGCGTAGCGCTGCAGGATGCACAGCGGGCATGGCGCCTCGCCGAGCACGACCTGCATGTACAGCGCCCCGCCGATCAGCGCCAGGCAGATGATGCCCAGCAGAACCAGGAACTGTTTTTCGCGCCGCAGGTAAATCATCTCGTCAGTCATTCACATGCCCTTTGCATTGGGTGTCCATTCAGATCTGTGGTGTCGCGTGCCCGGTTGCCCGGAAAGCCGGCAATTCTACCATCGTCGCGGGCGCGCGCCGGTGCAGATGGTGAACACAGGGGCATTACCCGAACATTAAGCAAATCCGCAACAATCCACAGACACCCGGGCCGACTCCTTCCTTATATATAGAAGCGTGCGACGCTTTGCCGCAGGGTCATGACGTCGCACCTCTTCCTTATATATAGAAGCATGCGTCTATTTGTCGCAGATGGATCACTCCAGCGCCGAAGCCGGGCCGAAGAATTCGTAACGGGCCTGCTTGTCCGGCACGCCTGCCGCCTTCAACTGGCGCTTGATCGCCGCCATGAAGCCTTTCGGACCGAGGAAGTAGGCATCCAGATCGCGATCCTCTGGCAGCCACTGTTCCAGACGCGCCTGGTCGAGCAGGCCGACTGCATGGGCCGCCGGGCTCACGCCGTCGTCTTCGGTGTAGCAGTAGAAGCGCTGGAGTTGCGGATACTGCGCGGCCAGTTGCTCGATCCAGTCGCGGAAGGCATGGACCGCACCATTGCGCGCACAGTGAATGAAGTGGATCGGACGCTGAGTGTCCAGCGCCGCCTGCAGCATGGCCAGCGTCGGGGTGATTCCGACGCCGCCGCTGATCAGCACCAGCGGTTTGTCACTGTGGGACAGCGTGAAGTCGCCTGCAGGCGGATACAGATTGATGCTGTCACCCACCTGCACCTGATCATGCAGGAAGTTGGAGGCGCGACCGCCAGGCTCGCGTTTCACGCTGATGCGGTACTGGCCATTGCCGGCCCGCGCCGACAGCGAATAGTTGCGGCGAATCTCTTCACCATTCACGAACAGCTGCATGCCGATGTACTGGCCAGGAGTGAAGTCCAGGATCGCCTGACCATCGGCCGGGGCGAAGTAGAACGAGGTGATCTCGGCGCTTTCCTGCACCTTGCCCACGACCTTGAACGCGCGAGCCCCACGCCAGCCGCCGGCGGCCAGTTCCTTGTCCTTGTAGATGCCTTCCTCGGCCCCAATCAGGATCTGCGCCAGTTGGCCGTAGGCATTGCCCCAGGCGTTGATCACTTCGTCAGTGGCGATTTCGGCGCCCAGCACTTCGCGGATCGCTTCGAGCAGGCACTCGCCCACCAGCGGGTAGTGTTCAGGCAGAATCTGCAGCGCCACGTGCTTGTTGATGATCTTGGCCACCAGATCGCCCAGCTGCTCGAGCTGATCGATGTGGCGCGCGTACATCAGCACGCCGTTGGCCAGGGCGCGAGGCTGGTCGCCGCTGGCCTGGTGGGCCTGGTTGAACAGCGGGCGGACCTGCGGGTAGCGCTGCAGCAGCTTCTTGTAGAAATGCGTGGTCAGCGCTTCCCCACCGCTTTCCAGCAGGGGAACAGTGGATTTGACGATGGCACGATCCGAAGCATTCAACATGATGGACTCCTGAGACTCGATGGGTAAGGACTGCTATCGTTATTTCAGGATCCGTGCCAGAAAATATCTCGTTATAAATCAACAACCTACTTAAAATTTGTCATTTTGACCAACAGCCGCTTGCGGTCATAAAGACTCCACACAGGTCTTTATGACTCCAGCCAGAATCACCCCCACCGCGCATACAGCGGGCCGAAAACGCTAAAGCCTGCAATCGCCGGGTCGATAAACCGTCATCGACAGCTGTTCGCGCCTCCCGATGCGCCAGCCAGACACCGCATCACAGAAGGTTCATATGTCCAAAAACGTCCGTGCAGATTCCCTTTCGCTTCTGCTGTTCACGTTACGCAGCGGAAAGCTGATGGCGATCAACCTGCTCAAGGTCAGTGAAATCATCCCCTGCCCTCCCCTGACCCGGCTGCCCGAGTCGCACCCGCACGTCAAAGGCGTGGCCACGTTGCGCGGCAATTCGCTGTCGGTGATCGACCTCAGCCGTGCCATCGGCGAGCGCCCGTTGCTCGACCCCGATGGTGGCTGCCTGATCGTCACCGATGTCAGCCGCTCCAAGCAGGGCCTGCACGTGCAGGCGGTGAGCAAGATCGTCCATTGCCTGACCACCGACATCCGCCCGCCGCCGTTCGGCTCGGGCAACAAGTCGTTCATCACCGGCGTGACCCAGGTCGACGGCACACTGGTTCAGGTGCTGGACATCGAGAAGGTCATCCACGGCATCGCACCGATGCAGGTGACACCGGAGCCTGCCGAGCTAAGCCCGGAAGAAGTCGAGGTGCTGAACAAGGCGCGCATCCTGATCGTCGACGACAGCCAGGTCGCGCTGCAGCAGTCGGTGCTGACCCTGCGCAACTTGGGGATCGACTGCCACACCGCGCGCAGTGCCCGCGAAGCCATCGACCACCTGCTCGATCTGCAAGGCACCGCGCAGCAGATCAATGTGGTGGTCTCGGACATCGAGATGTCGGAGATGGACGGCTATGCCTTCACCCGCACCCTGCGCGAGACCCCGGACTTCCAGCAGCTGTACGTCTTGCTGCACACTTCGCTGGACAGCGCGATGAACGCCGAAAAGGCCAAGGCCGCCGGCGCCAACGCAGTGCTGACCAAGTTCTCCTCACCCGAGCTCACGCGATGCTTGATCGAAGCCGCACGTACGGTCGAGGCCCAGGGCATCTGAGGCCCGGCCCGCACGACGCATCGGCCAGCCATTACTGGCTGATGCGCCGCGATCTGCGCCACCCCGTCCCCACGGCTGTCTGGCCAGATTCGACGCATCTGCTGGCGTTCAACGACGACAACGCCGTCGCCATTCACCAGCTGTTCACGCTGGGCGCTGAACTGGGCGGCGGCCATGTCGGTGATTTCAACACGTGGCTGCAAGGCTTTCAGACCGACCCGGAATTCGACCCTGCGCTGTGCCTAGTGGTGGAGGATCCGCTGGGCGTGGTGGCCGTCGCGCAATGCTGGACCAGCGCCTTCATCCGCAATCTGGTGGTGCATCCCCGGGCACAGCGCTGCGGTCTTGGGCTAGCCTTGTTGAATCAGGCGTTCAAGATCTTTGCAGAGCGACATGAAGGACAGGTCGATCTCAAGGTCATGGAAAGCAATCTGGCGGCACGGCAGCTGTATGAGCGCGCAGGGATGCATTATGTGCAGCGTTGCGAACTCGATCCCCGTTGAGTCAGTCCAACAGGCTTTCAAACGCCTGCCCGGATGACAACAACGGAGATTGCCATGAAAACCACCACCCTGCTGCTACTCGCCCTGACTGCGGTCGCCGGACAGGCCAGCGCCTCCAGCGATGAAGCCTGGAAGGCCTTCGATAAAACCCTGGTCGACAGTTGCGTGGCCGCCAGCTCCCTGAAAAACGCCAAGCCGGCCGGCAGCTCGGCGATGTTCGATGACAGCATCGGCTACAGCGCGCTGCTGATCAAAGGCCAGTACAAACAGGCGTTCATGAAGAACAAGACCGGCACCGAGCTGTGTCTGTACGACCGCAAGAACAAGAAAGCGCTGATCACCGAGTGGGATAACGTCAGCACCTTGCCGAAGAAATAAGCACAAGGTGCGGGCACATATCACCCGTAGCCGCACGGCTTGCCGGCGGGTGGGCCTTGAGAACGCTCCCGCCGGCAAGCCGTGCTGCTACGGGACCAGTTAGGCCGTGCAGTTTGTGTCAGACACCTTACTGGCGCATAACTTGCTGCAAATCCCGCCACTTTCAGAATTGCGCCCTGCAGCGACACGCAAAAGCCGCAGAGCGCAGCGCTGATTTCTTTTGAGCGGGCGGCGTTTCTTTCGATGAATACTCAGTTTTCCTGCGTCGGTTGCGGCAAATGCTGCACCGACCATCACGTCCCGCTGACCCTGGCCGAAGCCGCGCAGTGGGCGGCGGACGGCGGTTCGGTGATCGTGCTGACCGAGGCGTTTCTGGCCAACGGTTATGGTGTCCCGCCAGATCAAATCATCCATGCCACACGCAGGTCACACCCGGTCACAAGCGGTTCGGCCCAGGCGCTGGTGGCCATCACCTTTGCCGCCTACAACGCCGGGCGCTGCCGAAATCTTGACGCGGATAACCTCTGCCGCATTTACGAACGTCGCCCGCTGGTCTGCCGCATTTACCCGATGGAGATCAATCCGCACATCCCGCTGCGCCCTCAGGCCAAGGACTGCCCGCCCGAATCCTGGGAACAGGGGCCGGATCTGATCGTCGGCGGGCAACTGGTGGATCAGCAACTGATGACCCTGATCGAGCGCTCCCGCCAGGCCGATCGCGACGACATCGCCCGCAAACAGGCGATCTGCATGGCGCTGGGCATCAACATCACCGCGCTCAAGGGCAACGGCTTCGTCGCCTACCTTCCCGATATGGACGCTTTCGCCTCAGCCGTTACTCGTTACCAGACAGGCGAGTTGCCCGCCGTCTGCGAAAACGGCTGGCGCTTCCGGGTGGCCGGTGAAGCGGCGACGCAATCCCTGCAACAGGCCGGCGCGCGGCTGGAGACAGGCGAAGCCATAAGCTATATGTTCATCCCCTTGCAAAGCAGCTGAGACGTTTCGATGAAGAGCGTTGCCATCGTGCTGTTCCCCGGCGTTCAGGCTCTGGACGTGGCTGGCCCGCTGGATGTATTTGCCGAAGCCAATCGCTTCGTGGGCCAGGATCAGGGCTACACGATCACCACCATTGGTGCGGCGCCCTACCCTATCGTCGCGTCCAACGGCATGCCGCTGGGCGCTCGGTTCGACATCAACAACGCCCCCCTTGAGTTCGACATTCTCTTGGTGCCCGGTGGCCCGCACTTGCCGGAGAGCGCCGAGATGCCACAGGTGTCCGCGTGGCTGCGCCAGGCCACTCCACTGGCTGGCCGCTTCGGTTCGATCTGCACCGGGGCATTCATTCTGGGTCACGCCGGATTGCTCGATGCCAGGCAGGTCACCACCCACTGGAGCCATGCCGGGCAACTGGCCGAGCTGTTTCCTCTTGCCCAGGTCGAGGCTGACCGTATCTATGTGCGCGACGGCAAGATGATGACCTCGGCCGGTGTCACCGCCGGGATCGACATGGCCCTGGCGCTGGTGGCTGAAGACCACGGCACGGCGGTTTCCCTGTTGGTCGCCAAACGGCTGTTGGTGGTGGCACAGCGTCAGGGCGGCCAGTCGCAGTTCAGCCCTTACCTCAATGCGCCCGCCGATGACGAGTCACCGGTGGCCAAGATCCAGCGTTACGTCATGGAGCACATCAGCGAGCCGTTCTCGGTGGAGCGCTTGGCCGAAGTGGTTGCCATGAGCCCGCGCAGTTTTGCCCGGGTGTTCGCCCGCGAGGCCAAGGTCACCCCGGCCGAGTTCGTGCAGCGCGCCCGCATCGACGCCGCCCGGCATTTGCTCGAAGGCAGCGAGATGGTGATCAAGGCCGTGGCGTACCACTGCGGTTTCGGCAGCGCGGCCCGCATGCGCCTGATCTTCACCCAGCGTCTGGGCGTGACGCCGACGCAATACCGCGACAGTTTTCGCAAGCAGAGCTGAGCGCAATCCCGGCCAACGACACACGTCCGTAGCAGCACGGCTTGCCGGCGGTAGCGTTCTTGAGATCGCCCCGCCGGCAAGCCGTGCTGCTACGGGGCATTCATTGAAGATCAATGTGGGCGTGCAAACACGGCCTACTTGTAAAACAGATCCACCATCACCTCTGCCGAGAACGCGCCCGGCGTGGGCGTGTTGGTCTGCCAGATCAGCTCGGCATTCAAGTCAGCGGTGGCCGAGTAGTTTTCCCCCAGCAGATCCGTGGCGTGAAACGGCTCGTTGTAGCGCAGCGGCACGTTCGTGCGCGCGTTGGTGATGCGGATACCGATGCTGTCATTGTTCACCGGCACCAGCACATCGCCCGACAACCTTCCTGACACCGGGGTGAACCGCGCATTGAGGCTGAACGGCGAATCACAGATCCGGCTGGTGGCCAGGGCAAAGCGCTCGAAGGTCGCGACCTCCCCCACCCGCACATTGCGGATCGCCACATCGCCGAACTCCACGGTCTCGGGCATCACCCGCAGCTCGGCGCTGCACGCGACGAAACGCAGGCCCTGCAGGTTGTTGATGACGTAGTTGAGGTTGTTGTCCGGCACCGGGTTCAGGCCATTGCCGCTGTCGATCTGGAACATGCGGTAATCCAGCAGATTACTGGCTGCGCCCGAGGGCGGCGTGGCGCCGTACTTCTGGATGAACACCGAAAATGGCAGGTTGAAGCTGACCTTGGGGCACGCTGCCAGGTTGGCGTCATTGCACGCGGGGACCGTCTGCCGTGTAGGAATCCGACCGCCGCTCTGCAGGTAATCAGTGCCGTTGAGTGTCAGCCCGGCGCGGATTCCCTGGCCGATTTGCAGGTTTTCCGGGTTGAGATAGACGAACACGTCCTCGGCCACCCCCGGCGTTTCACGGGCGCATTCGACCGCAAGGTTCAGGCGCTCGGAACGCCAGACCGCGCTGCCGTTGGGCAAGGTGGCGGGAATCGCGACGCTGCTGCTCAGGTCGGCGCGCACCACCGCTTCGCCTGTGCCTTGGGTCTTGCAGGTCATGGCCAGACCTGTCGCAGGCAACAGCAAGGCCGCCAGAAACGTCGGACACCAGCGGGTAACAGATAAGCTCGTCATGATCAGCATTTCCCTACGAAAGATGGGGTGCCCGAGTTCTCCTCCCGGGCATTGAATGGCGTGTCCTCGCGAAGCTGCGCGCAGAACGGGCGCGAGCCACCGTAGTCGGTGAGCGCGATGAACCTCAGGCTCCCCGCAGCGATGCCAGCTCCGACCGGCAGTGGCAGCCGGTGCTGGGAAAACGGCTCGACCATCAGGTCTTCGGCGAGTGGCAGGCCGTTGATGGCCAGATCGTGCAGCGACACATGAAAAGGCGTGGGATTGCGCACGCCAATCACCGCCCGCTGCCCTTGCGACCATTGCCACTCCAGCGCCTGCGCGGCTTCGGCTGGGTCGCCCGGCAACCCCACAGGTCGGTAGAACAGGTTGATGCGCTGGCGCACGGCGATGTTCAACTGAGCGCGCCCCTCCTGCCGCCTAGGCACCTGCAACACGTACAGATGGAGCAATGACTCTCGGTCCGACGGTGCGCCGACGCCCTCGTACAGAATCCGCAGCAGATGCCGACCTTGCGCCGGCAACTGCAGCAGATGAGGCGTAACGGCGAAAGGCAGGGATTGTGCCTCGTCGCCTGTAGCATTGGCCGGACTCAGCCAGGCCTGGATCAGCGCCTGGGTCTGATCATGGTTAGTGACTTCGATGGTCGCCTCACGAAACCTTCCATCGAACACCAATCGCGTCCCGGTCAAGGACACCACCGCCTGGGCCTGCTGACAGAAAAAAAATGCCATCGCCCACAGCATCCTCGTCCACTTCATTGGCACACCACCCGGATTCGATCGAAGGCGCGCTGAGGATCCCGGGGCGGCAAGTCGAACGGCGCCCGGCACTGCTGCTCCGCCCATTTGACGATCAGCTCGCCTTTGTCCTGCTCACTCAACACCAGTGCGTGACTGGTGGGGTCGACGGCGGCCAGCAGCTTGCCTTGTTCGTTCTCCACAACGGCGCCCAGCGGCAAGCGACTGCCATCGGTACGCACCAGCTCGAACTGCACCCGACGCCCCACCGAAGCGTCGAAACTGACCAGCGGCACCGCCCCACGGCGCGGCACCACTTGGCTCACGGCGTTTTCCAGCTCGACATCGGCGCCCAGCTGGCGGGTATCCAGGCTGACCCAGTTGGCGCGATACGGCTGGGCGTACGGCAGCACCGCGTAGCCATTGCTGCCGGTGGCAACGTTGCTGTTGCTGGAAAGGCGCGCACCTGCGACGTCCTTGACCTGCACCAATGCAAAGGTCTCGCCCAATGACTGGCCAAAGTTCACACCGCCCGCATGGGCGACCAGTGAACCGGCAGCACCGACGTTGAACGCACGGTAATCACTGCCCTGGCCATAGCCGGCATCGAAACGCCCGAAAGAAGTGGTGGTGTTGAGTTTGCCGAACCCCGCCGAGCCCGAGCGGTTGTCGTGAGCGGCCTGCAGCGAGTAGAAGGTGTTGCGGTCATCCAGCATCTGGCCGTTGAGCCCGGCCTGCACGTCATGGTCGCCGGCACTGTCACGCACGCCGTTGAAAAATGCCCGCGAGGCACCGGGGCTGTCGCCCAGCGGCAGGCTCAAGGTCAGGGCGATACGGTTGTCGCTGCGGCTCTGACCGTCGCGCTCGAACACCTGATTGCGTTCGACAGAAAGTCCATAACTCAAGCTGCGCCAGGCGGCGTTCCAGGACAGGTAAAGCTGGCGAGTCTTGCCAGAAACATCCCAGTAGCGCTGCTCGGATCCGGTAAGGCTCAGCGACGCCAACTGCTCGGGCAACGCTTGAGTGAGGTTGATTTCAAAACGGTCTTTCGCCCGCCCCAGCCCCGCACCGTTACGCGCCTGCAACTCTTCGACATGCTCGTCGAGGGTACGGTACTGGTCCGTCGAGTAGCGATAACCCGCCACCGCCAGCGTGGTGTTGGTCAGATCCAGTGTGTTCGCGTAGCGCACGCGCAGGCTTTGCCCGCTGTGGGTTTGCTGGTGCTGGCGGCTGACCGACTGGGTCACGTCCAGCGAGACCGCACCCACCCCGGTGTTGACCCCGGCGCCAAGGTTGCCAGCCTGGTAGTCCTCGGCCACTTGCGCACCGCCAGCTGCGGTCACCAGATCGCTCACGCCGTAGATCAGCGTGGCACTGGCCAGATTCGGCGACTGCCCACCGTCCAGGTAGCTGTCGTACCGGCCGGCCGCCAGGCTGTAGCGCAACGCGCCCTTGGGCACCATGATCGGCAACGACGCATAGGCCTGGACGAACACGCGCCGGCGCCCGTCCGCTTCGACCACGGTGACTTCCAGATCGCCGTTGGAGCCGCTGGGGTAAATGTCGGTGATCTCGAACGGCCCCGGCGAGACGTTGCCGCTGTAGAGCATGAAACCGTTCTGGCGCACCTCGACCGTCGCGTTGGTTTCGGCGATGCCGCGAATCACCGGCGCGTAAATGCGCTCGCTGTCGGGCAGCATCCCGTCGTCGGAAGCCAGCGCAGCACCGAGAAACCGTACGCTGTCGAAGACCTGCGAGTCGGTGTAGGTTTCGCCCAGGGTCAGTTGGCTCTTCAGCGCAGTGATGTCGCGCTGGACGAAAGTGCGATTACTGCGAAACCGGTAAGGCTGATCATTGCCATACACCAGCGACGACTCGTTGCGCAGCCGCCACGCGCCCAGGTTCACGCCATTGCGCAGGCCCAGATAGTACTGATCCTGGGTCTCGTTACCCCGGGTGCGGCGGGCGCCGCTGAAGCTGTAGTTGACGAACCCTGCGGTCAGCCCTTCGTCCCAGAGTTCGGGCGCCACATAGCCGCGGTTGCTGCGCGACATCATGGCCTGGGGAATGCTGATGTACAGCCGCAAGCTGCCCGGTTGGTACTCGACGTGGGAAAATTCGACATTCGCCGCCAGATCGAAGCACTGCGCTCTTGCGGCCTCGCTGCCACTCAAGGTGGAGATATCCATGCCCAGTTGCTGCAGCATGTCGAGAGTCAGGCACGCCTCCACCGTTCCTTTGCTCGGGTTGGCAACGAAACTGATGTCGCGGCGCCCGCTCAAGGTGCGGTTGACGTAGATGTCCACCCGATAAGTGCCGGGCACCACGCTGTTGCCTTCCAGAAAGCTGTCCAGCTCCGCCGGCTGATCGGTTCCCTGAATGAAGGCAGTGTTGAATTTCGGCCTTGTCTGGGGGCCGCCCTGACCTGGGCCATCGGTCAGGGCCATGGCACTGGAGCCGACCATCCACGCCGCAGTGGCAATGAAGCAGGACGACAGCGATTGTCGTTTGAACACTGTGTGCTTTGCCGGTGTTCGCTTGCGCATGCAAGCCGGGACGGACTTTTGGCTCCAGCCCTTGTTCTTCTTGTTTCGCCGTTCCATTAGCTGTTTTCACTCGATTCCTGAGTGTCGATGCACTGCCGAATCCTTTCTTGCAGGCGTGCGACGATGAAGCCGGAAAAAACCCGGCTCGAAAAAATGGGTCAACGAAAAAATCCCGACGATTCACTCGCCAGGATGATGTTCGGCCTTGCTGGCCTGGGTGAATGGTTCGCCCGAAACCCTGGCGCGAAAGGGTTCCTGCGCCCCGAAATCGTTGATGCTGATAAAGGCCAGGTCCACTGGCCCGCTCGCGCCTGATGACAAGGGCAGCCTTACTCGTTGCATCGGGGCAAGCATCCGGCTGTCTTCCTTGAGGATGGCCCGCCCGTTGTGCCGAGCTTCGAGCTTGATCATCGAGACGTGATAGGGCCCGGGATTGGTAGCCTCAAGCACTCCGTCCCGCACTTGCCATTGCAGCGCCTGAGCGGCCTTGAGCGGGTCGGCCACCAGCCCTCGCGGGCGGTAGAAGAGCTTGATCCGTTGCCGGATCGCAATCTGCAGTTCGTTTTCATTGGCCGTCTGCGGAATCTCCTGGACGTTGATCCAGAACACCGACTCGCGATCGTTGGGCAGGCCTTCGCCCGCATAGATGATCCTGATGAGCTGCTTGCCATCGCCGGACATTCGCGCCAGTGCCGGGGTGATGGCGAACGGCAGGTTGGCCGGGGCACCACTGGCGCCTTCGCTCTCCAGCCATGACTGCGCGAGGATGTCACCCGTGCCGGTATTGTGAACCGTCAGACCGGCTTCCTTGTCGGCGCCATTGAGGATCACCCGCGTGGTGTTGAGCACGATGCCCGCCTGTGACGGCACGGCCAGAGTCAATGCCAGCGTTGGCCAGAGCCAGAACGTCATGCGACGAATGAGTGTGGAATACATGCGCTGATCGCCTCGATAACAGAACAGGCGGGGAGCGCTGCGCCCTCCCCGCCCGTGGCATCACTGATAGTCCATGACGAACGGCAGGAAGCCGTCGGCGTTACCCGGATTGGTGGCTGCCCCGTTGAGCACATACACCGCGCCGAAGTTGATCTCCGCCGTTGCGCCGTCAGCGCCATCCTTGACCAGCGGAGTGTCGATGGTTTCGTTGCCGCTCAGGTCCATGAGCTGAAACGATGAGTTGAGCAGGCCGATACCCACACCGTCGGCTGCGCCGGTGGTGCGCAGCAGTTTGTTGTCCAGGTTGTCCAGGCCGCTGCCCTGCCGTGCGATGAAACGCATGTTCACGGTGTCGTACTGCGAAGCACCGCCTGTGCAGTTGACCAGCAGTTGAATCGGCGATGCGGTTTCCAGCTTGTTGTCGGCAAAACGACCGATATCGGAGAACGACACGTTGCCCAGATCGACGTTGATCTCGCCAGGATTGGTGCCCGGGCTGGTACCGGTGCCTGCGCCGATATCGCAGGTGATGTTGGTAAGCGTTCCATTGAAGACGAGCTTGCCGTTGTTTGCAGCGTTGGCGGTGCCCGCTACGCTCAGGCCCATTGCAGCCACGACAGCCAGAGAAAGAGTAATCTTTTTCATGTTAACGACGTTCCTTGTGTCAGTTCGTGTGTGCCCCGGAGGACGGCGAGAACTATAGGGGGGGCGTTGATCGGCGGATGTCAGGCCTTTTCCCTTGTGCCTGCAGAAACGACAGTGGCGTATGAAGGAAATTTCTGTAGGACCCGACAGGCACGGACTCTAGCCCGCGAATTGCGCAGCTTTGTGCAGAAACAGATGAAAAAAGGGTCAGGCAGGATTTACCGCTCATTTGTGGGCAGAGGCCGACACCGGAGTGTTTCCGGGCATAAAAAAACCGCCTCGACGGAGGCGGTTTTCGGCGCAGGTCCAGGCACGTCGCGGCCGAACTACTGGTAGGTCAGGGTGACGATCGCACTGTGTGCATCGGCCTGTACGGACGTGCGCTCCACATAGGCGATGGTAATAGGCAGCGCCGCTTCGCCACAAGCATCGTCATGGCTGACCAGGCTCAAGGTCAGGCGGGCATTGACCCTCAAAGGCTTCTGGCTGGATGACGCCTCGCCCGGGCCTGCGACCCTGGCCTCGCAGGCCGCGTTGACGAGCTGTCCGTGGAACATCAGGGCGTCGCCCATCGCCATGGACGTTGGAACGGTGAACAAACCGGCCCCGAAAAACGCGATCGAAAAAAACACAGAGACTGCCTTGTCACTTTTCATCGCCACACTCCGCAGTGAAGACTCGTTAATAGCAGTTAAGTCGAGTTAGGAACTGTCGACCAGAAATCGCGATTTCCCTTGTAGGATTTATCCCCACCAGGACGCTTCGCCCGTCTGTGATCGCTCTGCCCTTGTCTCGCTATCGCCCTGCAACGCTCTTTCTTTATGCCCCTCCATGCTCTGCTCTTGTTCACCTGACAATATTGACAGGTAGCAGTCATTTTGCTGACCGGGTCCAGGGTTTATAAAGGAAGCTCTCGATTCTCCGGATTCCCCACCTTCGCTGGCGTTATTCCTGTATGCATAAAAATAGAAAATCTGTGATAGCCGTTACTGCGGTCCTCGCGCTCGTCGCAGTGGGTATCTGGATGGCAACGCGCCCTGCCACGCAAAAAGTCAGCGCACCGGTGGCCGTGCCGGTTCAGGTCATTCATGTGCAGCAGCGGGACGTGCCGCGTTACGTGACCGGCATCGGCTCGGTGCTGTCGCTGCAGAGCGTGGTGATTCGCACCCAGGTGGACGGCATCCTGACCAGGCTGATGGTCAAGGAAGGCCAGCAGGTCAAGACCGGGGATCTCTTGGCAACCATCGACGACCGTGCCATTCGCGCAGCGCTGGAACAGGCCAAAGCGCAACTGAGCCAGAGCCAGGCGCAACTGGATGTGGCTCAGGTAGACCTCAACCGCTACAAACTGCTGACGGTCGACAACAGCATTTCCAAGCAGCAGTACGACCAGCAGCAGGCGCTGGTCAATCAACTCAAGGCCACCGTTCAAGGCAATCAGGCGTCGATCAACGCCTCGCAAGTACAACTTTCCTACACCCAGATTCGCTCACCGGTGACAGGCCGCGTTGGCATTCGCAATGTCGATGAGGGCAATTTCCTGCGGGTCAGCGATGCGACCGGGCTGTTCTCGGTGACGCAGATCGATCCGGTGTCGGTGGAGTTTTCCCTGCCACAGCAAATGCTGCCGACCCTGCACGATCTGCTCGCGTCTCCTACGCCGGCCAAGGTCAATGCCTACGTCGGTGAAGGCGGCAACGGCACATTGCTGGGTGAAGGCAAACTGACACTGATCGACAACCAGGTGGCCGCCACCACCGGCACCATTCGCGCCAAGGCGGTATTCGACAATGCCGCCGAAAAACTCTGGCCCGGCCAGTTGGTCAATGTGCGCATTCAGACGGCAATCGACCGCGATGCGCTGAAGGTGCCACCCCAAGTGGTTCAGCGCGGCATCGATCAGCATTTCGTCTACCGCGTCAAAGACGACAAGGTCGAAGTGGTGAAGGTCAAGGTGCTGTACCAGGACAGCGATCTGGTGCTGATCAGCGGCGTCAACGCCAACGATGAACTGGTCAGCGATGGCCAGTCGCGCCTGAAGAACGGCTCGCACATTGAAGTGGTCAAGGCCGGCGCGGTCGATACCCTGGCTGACGCCGGCAATAATGAGGCCCAGAAATGAAAGGCCACGGCTCGATTTCCGCGTGGTGCGTCAATCACCCGATCGCCACCGTATTGCTGACTTTCGCGTTGGTGTTGCTGGGCTGCATCGCCTTTCCTCGCCTGCCGGTCGCCCCGCTGCCGGAAGCGGAATTTCCGACCATCCAGGTCTCGGCCACATTGCCCGGCGCCAGCCCGGAGACCATGGCCTCGTCAGTGGCGACACCGCTTGAGGTGCAGTTCAGCGCCATTCCCGGCATGACCCAGATGACCTCCAGCAGCGCACTGGGCTCGACCAACCTGACCCTGCAATTCGTGCTGAACAAGAGCATCGACACCGCAGCCCAGGAAGTGCAGGCGGCGATCAACACCGCGTCCGGCCGCCTGCCGGCGGACCTGCCCACCGCGCCGACCTGGCGCAAGGTCAACCCGGCCGACAGCCCAGTGCTGATCCTCAGTGTCAGCTCCAGCCTGATGCCGTCCACTGAACTGAGCGACATCACCGAATCCCTGCTGGCCCGCCAGATCAGCCAGATCAACGGCGTCGGCCAGGTCGCCATTACCGGGCAGCGTCGACCGGCGATCCGCGTGCAGGCCGCTCCGGAAAAACTCGCCTCCATCGGCCTGACCCTCGCCGACCTGCGCACCGCACTGCAACAGACCAGCCTCAACCTGGCCAAGGGCGCGTTGTATGGCAAGGACAGCGTGTCCACACTGGCCTCCAATGACCAGCTGTTTCAGGCCAAGGATTACGATCAATTGATCGTTTCCTACAAGGACGGCGCGCCGGTTCATCTGCGCGATGTGGCGCGGGTCATCGACGGTTCGGAAAACGCCTACGTCAATGCCTGGTCCGGCGACCAGCAGGGCGTGAACATCGTGGTGTTCCGCCAGCCCGGCGCCAACATTGTCGAAACGGTCGACCGGGTGCTGGGCGAGCTGCCACGCCTCCAGGAAATGCTCCCCGCGTCGGTGGATGTGACGGTGCTCAGCGACCGTACCAAGACCATTCGCGCCTCCTTGCATGAAGTGGAAATGACCCTGCTGATCGCCATCGGCCTGGTGATCGCGGTGATGGCGCTGTTCCTGCGACAGATGTCCGCAACGCTGATCGTGACCGCCGTGCTGGGGGTGTCGCTGGTCGCCAGTTTCGCCCTGATGTACGTGATGGGGTTCAGCCTGAACAACCTGACGCTGGTGGCGATCGTGGTCGCCGTAGGCTTCGTGGTCGACGATGCCATCGTGGTGGTGGAGAACATTCACCGGCATCTGGAAGCCGGCGAAAGCATGCGCGACGCGGCGATCAAGGGCGCGGGGGAAATCGGCTTCACCGTGGTGTCGATCAGTTTCTCGCTGGTGGCGGCGTTCATTCCGCTGCTGTTCATGGGCGGCGTGGTCGGGCGGCTGTTCAAGGAGTTCGCCCTGACCGCGACCTCGACCATCCTGATTTCGGTGATGGTGTCGCTGACGCTCGCGCCTACACTGGCCGCGCTGTTCATGCGCGCGCCCAAACACGACGCCCATGCCAACCCAGGTTTCAGCGAAAAACTGCTCGCCCGCTATGCCCATGGCGTGCGTTACGCCCTGGCCCATCAGCGCCTGATGCTGGGGGTGTTCGGCCTGACGCTGGTGCTGGCGGTGGCCGGCTATGTGTTGATCCCCAAAGGCTTCTTCCCGGTTCAGGACACCGGCATGGTGCTGGGCACCAGTGAAGCGGCTGCAGACATTTCCTACCCGGACATGGTCGAGAAACACAAGCAACTGGCGAAGATCATCGGCGAGGATCCGGCCGTGAAAGCCTTCTCCCATTCGGTGGGCGTGAGCGGCAGCAACCAGACCATCGCCAACGGCCGGGTGTGGATCGCCCTGAAGGACCGCAAGGATCGCGACGTGTCGGCGAGCGAGTTCATCGACCGCATCCGGCCCAAGCTGGCGAAGATTCCGGGCATCGTGCTGTACCTGCGCGCGGGCCAGGACATCAACCTCAGCTCCGGCCCCAGCCGCGCTCAGTATCAGTACGTGCTCAAGAGCAACAACGGCGCGCTGCTCAACGAGTGGACGCAGAAACTCACCGAAAAGCTCAAGACCATCCCGGCCTTTCGCGACCTGTCCAACGACCTGCAACTGGGCGGCAGCGTGACCCACCTGGACATCGACCGCAACGCCGCCGCGCGCTTCGGTTTGACCACGGCCGATGTCGATCAGGCGCTGTACGACGCCTTCGGCCAGCGCCAGATCAACGAGTACCAGACCGACATCAACCAGTACAAAGTCATTCTCGAACTCGACCCGATGCAGCGCGGCAAGGCCGAAAGCCTGAACTACTTCTACCTGCGCTCGCCGCTGACCAACGAGATGGTGCCGCTGTCTGCGCTGGCCAAGGTCGGCGCGCCGAAGATGGGCCCGCTGTCGATCAGCCATGACGGCATGTTCCCGGCCGCCAACCTGTCGTTCAACCTGTCGGCTGGCGTAGCGCTGGGCGATGCGGTGCGCTTGCTTGATCAGGCCAAGAACGAGATCGGAATGCCGGCTGCGATCCTCGGCAATTTCCAGGGCGCGGCCCAGGCGTTCCAGAGCTCGCTGGCCAACCAGCCCTGGCTGATTCTGGCGGCGCTGGTGGCGGTGTACATCATTCTCGGCGTGCTGTACGAAAGCTTCGTGCACCCGCTGACGATCATCTCCACCCTGCCCTCGGCCGGTATCGGCGCGCTGTTGCTGCTGTGGCTGATGGGCCAGGATTTCTCGATCATGGGCCTGATCGGTATCGTGTTGCTGATCGGTATCGTCAAGAAGAACGGCATCCTGCTGGTGGACTTTGCCCTGGAAGGTCAGCGCCATCGCGGGTTGTCGCCGCAAGAGGCCATTTATGAAGCCTGCCTGACGCGTTTTCGCCCCATCATCATGACCACGCTGGCGGCACTGCTCGGTGCTTTGCCGCTCATGCTCGGCTATGGTGTGGGGTCCGAGTTGCGTCAACCGCTGGGCATCGCGGTGGTGGGCGGGCTGTTGGTCAGCCAGGCGCTGACGCTGTTCACGACGCCGGTGATCTACCTGCAACTGGAGCGGATTTTCCATCGCAGGCACCCGGACGCCAAACCGACGTCGACAACGAAGAGCAAGCAGCCAGCGGCCCTGCTGGTGACCGAGAAATGAGCAACACAGAAGCGATGAGCATCAAGGACTTGAGAGTGCACCCATGCGTGTCCTGATTATCGAAGACGAAGAAAAGACCGCCGATTACCTGCACCGCGGCCTGACCGAACAGGGCTACACCACCGACGTCGCCCGCGATGGCATCGAAGGCCTGCACATGGCGCTGGAAGGCGAGTACGGGGTGATCATCCTCGACGTCATGCTGCCGGGGCTCGACGGCTACGGCGTGCTGCGGGCCCTGCGCGCACGCAAGCAGACGCCGGTGATCATGCTCACCGCGCGGGAGAACGTCGACGACCGGATTCGCGGCCTGCGCGAAGGCGCCGACGACTACCTGGGCAAGCCGTTCTCCTTCCTCGAACTGGTGGCGCGCCTGCAAGCCCTGACCCGGCGCAGCGGTGGCCACGAACCGGTGCAGATCAGCATCGCCGACCTGTGGATCGACCTGATCAGCCGCAAGGCCACCCGCGCCGGCAGCCGTCTGGACCTGACCGCCAAGGAGTTCTCGCTGCTCAGCGTGCTGGCGCGGCGCCATGGCGAAATCCTCTCGAAAACCTCGATTGCCGAGATGGTCTGGGACATCAATTTCGACAGCGACGCCAACGTGGTGGAAGTCGCGATCAAGCGCCTGCGGGCCAAGCTCGACGGGCCGTTCGAGCAGAAACTGCTGCACACCATCCGTGGCATGGGTTATGTGCTGGAGAGCCGTCGTGTCTAGCAACTCCATCGCCCTGCGCCTGTCCGGCCTGTTCGCGCTGGTGGCGCTGCTGGTCTTTCTATTGATCGGCTGGGCGCTGTATCTGCAAGTGGGCAAGAACCTCGGGCTGCTGCCCCAGGCCGAAGTGGACGCGCGTTACAGCGTGCTCGAATCACAGGTGCAGCGCTTCGGCGATCTTGAGCACTGGGGCAAGCTCAGCGCCAAGCTCCGGCTGCTCAGCGAAGAAGACAAACGCTTGCGCTTCTGGGTGGTCAGCGACAACCCCGCTTACGAATTCGGCAACCCCGACGCCAGGATCCGCACATTCGCCCAAGGCCCGCTGGGCATGCGCGACCTGCGTTTGAGTGACCACGACTACCCGTTCAAGGTGCTGGTCAGCGAGTTCCCGGCCAAGGATCAGCGTCCGCCGCTGCGTTTTCTCACCGCCATCGATACCGACACCTTCCGGCAAACCCAACATTCGCTGCTGATCGCCCTGCTCAGCCTGGCGGCGATCGGCATCGCGCTGGCGTCGGCATTGGGTTACTGGGTGACGCGGATCGGGCTCAAACCGCTGTACGCGCTTTCGCTGGAGGCGCGCAAGCTGGCGCCGCCACGGCTGTCCGGGCGTTTGCAGTTGTCGGCGCTGCCACCTGAGCTGGACCAGTTCGTCACCTCGTTCAACTCGACGCTGGAAAGGGTCGAGCAGGCCTATGCCCGGCTCGAATCGTTCAATGCCGACGTGGCCCACGAACTGCGCTCACCACTGACCAACCTGATCGGCCAGACCCAGGTCGCGCTGACCCGGGGACGCTCGGCAGAGCATTATTTCGAGGTGCTGCAATCGAACCTCGAAGAGCTGGAACGGCTGCGTTCGATCATCAACGACATGCTGTTTCTGGCCAGCGCCGACCAGGGCAGCAAGGCCACGGAGCTGACCCAGGTGTCGCTGGCCGAAGAAGTGGCCAAGACTCTGGATTATCTGGATTTCATTCTGGAAGACGCCCAGGTGCAGGTTCAGGTCCGCGGCGACGCCTGCGCGCCCATCGAAAAGGCCCACCTGCGCCGGGCCCTGATCAACCTGCTGCACAACGCGGTGCAGCACACCTCGCCTGGGCAGATCATCCACGTGGACATCAGCGACGAAGGCAATCACGTCAGCATAGGCGTGGCCAACCCCGGCGCGCAGATTTCCGGCGAGCACCTGCCCAAGCTGTTCGAGCGCTTCTACCGGGTGGATGCCTCACGCACCAACAGCGGCGGCAATCACGGGCTGGGGCTGGCGATCGTCAAGGCCATCGCGCTGATGCACGGCGGCACCGTGTTCGCCCGCAGCGAGCGGGGCGTGAACACGTTCGGGATCAACCTGCCGGTTTGACTGTTCGACCTCACACCCCTTGAACACCGGCTTGCGAACGCCGTACCTGTGGGAGCCGGCTTGCTGGCGAATGAGGTGGGGCAGGCGACTAAGATGTTGAATGACACACCGCATTCGCCAGCAAGCCGGCTCCCACAGGACCGGATCCCAATCGGTGTAGCTTCAGCCCTTCTTGACGAACTCGGACTTGAGCTTCATCGCGCCAATGCCATCGATCTTGCAATCGATGTCGTGGTCGCCATCCACCAGGCGGATGTTCTTGACCTTGGTGCCGACCTTGACCACCAGCGACGAACCCTTGACCTTCAAGTCCTTGATCACGGTGACGGTGTCGCCGTCCTGCAACGTGTTGCCCACCGCGTCCTTGATGATTTTCACATCGTCGTCAGCATCCGCCGCGCCGTTGGCGGACCATTCATGGGCGCATTCCGGGCAGACGAGCTGGGCGCCGTCTTCGTAGGTGTACTCGGAATTGCATTTTGGGCACGGCGGTAGGCTCACGATGGATCTCGCATCACAATGAAATAGGCGCGCGATTATAAGGGTTTTTCTACCGATGGGGATGGATCGCTGAATGTCCCGTAGCAGTCCGGCTTGGCGGCGACAGCGTTTTTGCGAGCGCTGTCGCCGGCAAGCCGGACTGCTACGGGGAATTTTGTAGGGTCTACGCCAACGCCGTATCCATCACCATCATCAGACAGAACCCCACCAGCAGCCCGAAGCTGGCGATCTTGTCGTGGCCGTTGCGGCGGGACTCGGGGATGATTTCGTGCACCACCACCAGCAGCATCGCCCCCGCCGCCAGGGCCAGACCGACCGGCAGCAGCATCGCGGCGATTTCCACCAGCCACGCGCAGAGCACGGCGAACACCGGCTCCACCAGACCGGAAGCGGCACCGATCAGAAAGGCGTTGAGCCGCGACATGCCCGCCGCCGCGAGCACCAGGGCAATCACCAGCCCTTCAGGGACGTCCTGCAAGGCGATGCCCATCGCCAGACTGTCGGCGTGGGCCAGACCGCCGCCCGCCGACACCCCCACCGCCATCCCTTCCGGAATGTTGTGGGCGATGATGGCGATGACGAACAGCCAGATATTCGAGGGGATGGCCGGCTTATCGGTGACATCCGACAGCTGCGGCCCCTGTGACACCAGAATGTCGACCAGAAACAGCCCGACCGCGCCAGCCAGAATGCCGGCGCTGACCAGGGCGCCAGCACCCCAGGCCGAGAAGCCCAGGCTTTGCGCCGCGCTCAGGCCCGGCACGATCAGCGAAAAGGCCGTGGCGGCGAGCATGATGCCCGCGCCAAAGCCCAACAGCGCATCGGACACCGCCACCGGCATGCCGCGGATCACCAGTACCGGGACCGCGCCCAGTGCCGTGCCCAATGCGCACAGCGCACCGCCTTCCAACGCCCTGAGCATGCGCGGTTCGAGGCTCAACCAGGTGAGCCCCTGGGCAATCAGCAGCCCCGTGCCGGCCAACAGCAAAATCGAACCAATGGCCAGACGAAACAAGCGTCCGCTGCTCAGCGTGAGGAAATCCGAAGGCATAGATCGTCTACTTCTTGTTGTGGGTTTCAGGCCAAGGCATCGGCATAACGCTTCGCCACTTCGTCCCAGTGGATAACGTTGTAGAAAGCGGCGATGTATTCAGGGCGACGGTTCTGATAACGCAGGTAGTAGGCGTGCTCCCAGACGTCCAGGCCGAGGATCGGCGTGTTGCCGTTCATCAGCGGGCTGTCCTGGTTGCCACTGCTCTCGACAACGAGTTTTTTCTGCGGGGTCACGCTCAGCCAGGCCCAGCCGCTGCCGAAACGGGTCAGCGCCGCCTTGGTGAACGCGTCCTTGAACGCCTCAATGCCGCCCAGTTGCTCATCGATAGCCTTGGCCAGCGCGCCGCTCGGCAAGCCGCCGCCCTTGGGGCTCATGACTTCCCAGAACAGCGAGTGGTTGGCGTGGCCGCCGCCCTGGTTGATCACCGCCGGGCGCAGTTTTTCCGGCAGTTGATTGACGCTGGCGACCAGCTTCTCGATCGGCCACTCGGCGTATTCAGTGCCATCGACCGCTGCATTGAGGTTGTTGATGTAGGTCTGGTGGTGCTTGGTGTAGTGGATTTCCATGGTCTGCGCATCGATGTGCGGCTCGAGGGCGTCGTAGGCGTACGGCAATGCAGGCAAGGTATACGGCATATCAATGGACTCCAAAGGACAGGGTGCCAGCCGCCGCAGCGTTACGCTGAAGGGCCGAGCGTGAGTGTTCGCCGCTGCTGTTGAGCAGGCGCTGGGTGCGTGGGTATTCACCGTGTTCGTTGATGAAGCCCAACAGTTCGCTGTAGGTCTTGTTGCTGTGACGGAACGCGGCTTGGCGCAGCTCGGCGCTCAGGCGCTGGTTCTGGATCACCTGCAACAGCCGCTGGTGCGCCGCGCACAGGTACTCGGCGCTTTCCTCCGGCTGGTTCAGGCTCAGGTGCAGGTCCGCCAGGTTGTGATGGGAAATCACGAACGCCGCCACCGCCTCATCCGCATCGCTCCAGCGCTCGAGCAGCACCTGGGCCAGTGCCAGCGCTTGCAGGTAGAGCTCGCGCGCGTCGATCAGGTCGCCACGGTTGAAACAGCTATTGCCTTTCAGAATGGTGCTTTTCCAATGCTCCATGGCGCGTCTCCTGGACGGTTGCGTGGGTGATGGCGACGGAGGATTAGATCCCACCGGCCGTGAGTTTTTCCGGGTTGAGCAGGGTTTCCAGCTGCCCGCGGTCGAGCTCTGTGTGCTCCAGCGCCACGTCGATGATCGGCCGACCTTCCTTGTAGGCGGTCTTGGCGATTTCCGCGGCCTTCTGGTAGCCGATGATCGGGTTCAGTGCGGTGACCAGGATCGGGTTGCGCGACAGCGCTTCCTTGAGCTTGGCTTCGTTGACCTTGAAGCTGGCGATGGCCTTGTCCGCCAGCAGGCGGCTGGAGTTGGCCAAAAGTTCGATGCTCTGCAGCAGGTTGTGGGCGATGATCGGCAGCATCACGTTCAGCTCGAAGTTGCCCGACTGCCCCGCGACGGTGATCGCCGCGTCATTGCCGATAACCTGCGCAGCGACCATGGCGGTGGCCTCCGGGATCACCGGATTGACCTTGCCCGGCATGATCGAGGAGCCCGGTTGCAGGCCTTCCAGTTCGATCTCGCCCAGGCCTGCCAGGGGGCCGGAGTTCATCCAGCGCAGGTCGTTGGCGATCTTCATCAGCGACACGGCAGTAGCCTTGAGCTGGCCGGACATCGCAACGGCGGTGTCCTGCGAGCCGATCAGCGCGAACAGGTCCTTGCCCGGGACGAAGCCCACTTCGCTCAAACGGCTCAGGTGGCCGGCGAAGCGCGAGGCGAACTCAGGGTGAGCGTTGATCCCGGTGCCGACGGCAGTACCGCCCTGCGCCAGTGCCTGAAGGCTCGGCAGCAGGTTTTCGATGTGTTCGACGTTGGCCTTGAGCTGCTGCGCCCAGCCGCCGAGCACCTGGCTCATGCGCACGGGCATGGCGTCCATCAGGTGGGTACGGCCGGTCTTGACGAACGGGTGCACCTGGGCGGCCTTGTGCTCGGTGACCTGGATCAGGTGCGCCAGCGCCGGCAGCAGTTGCTCATGGATCGCCAGCGCGGCGCTGACGTGGATGGTGGTCGGAATGATGTCGTTGCTGCTCTGGCCACAGTTGACGTGGTCGTTGGCGTTGACCGGTTCGCCCAGTACGCGGGTGGCCAGGGTCGCGATGACCTCGTTGGCGTTCATGTTGGTGCTGGTGCCGGAACCGGTCTGGAACACGTCCACCGGGAAGTGCTGCATGTAGTCGCCCGCCAGCAGTTCCTTGCAGGCGGTGACGATGGCCTTGCTCTGGCCTTCGCTGATCTGCTTGAGTTCCAGGTTGGCCTGGGCGGCCGCGGCCTTGGCCAGCAGCAACGCACGAACGAACTGGGCCGGCATGCGCAACTGGCTGATCGGGAAGTTGTTCACCGCACGCTGGGTCTGCGCGCCGTACAGGGCCTGGGCCGGGACCTGCAACTCGCCCATGCTGTCGCGTTCAATACGGGTATTACTCATCTAGAGATCCTTGCATCAGTTCAGCGAGAGAAATCGAGGGCTGCAACACGCAGGTCGCCAACTGATGGGCGTAGGCCTGCCAGCGTTGGCGTTGATGATTGCTGTGGGCGAGCATCTTGAGGTCGCGCAGCGGGCGCCAGGCCTGGTCCAGACACAGGCAGCGCCAATGCCAGGGCAGCGCGGTGTCGCGGGCGGTGTCGAGCAGCAGGCGGAAGGTGCTTTCGGCGATCAGGGTCTGCGGCGTGGCGGTGAAACGCGCCAGGTAACGGCCTTCGGCCAGGTAGTGTTCGATGCCCCGCGGCTCGTCCGGCGCCACGGCGCAGCGCACGCGCAGGCTCAGCGCGCGCCAGTTTTCCAGATACGGCGACTCTTGCAGAACAGTACCCATTGACCCAGGCTCGATTGGCAAATGAGTTTTATTATTAGTTGAGTATTTATCTCAATACAAGTCGTAATGAGATTTAATCGCGTTTGACGGCATTTTGCCGGTACCGTTTCTGCCCGGAGGGCGTGGGAGTCCGGCTTGCCGACGATCTGACGCGAAGCGGCAGTAAAACCAGACAACCCGGCCTTGTCAGGCACACCGCGTGGGCAGAATTTACTGCCGCTGCGCGCCAGATCGCGGGCAAGCCACGCTCCCACGGCCTCCGGCCAGAAGCGTTAGCGGGGAAATGTTGGGGGCATAAAAAACCCGCGCACCGAGTGGTGAGCGGGTCTTTTTGAGCGATGGACCGCGGTAAATCAGCTCCCCGCCACCATCATCTTCTCGATCAGCACGGAGCCGGTGCGGATGTTGCTGCGCATCTCCAGATCGCTGCCAACGGCGACGATCTGCTTGAACATGTCGCGCATGTTGCCGGCAATGGTCACTTCCTGCACGGCAAACTGGATCTCGCCGTTCTCGACCCAGTACCCCGCCGCGCCACGGGAATAGTCACCGGTGACCATGTTCAGGCCGCTGCCCATCAGTTCGGTGACCAACAGCCCGCGGCCCATGCGGCGGATCAACGCGGCCTGGTCTTCGGTGCCATGGGAGACGAACAGGTTGTGCACGCCGCCCGCGTTAGCGGTGCTCGGCAGGCCCAACTTGCGGCCCGAGTAGGTGCTGAGGATGTAAGACACCAGGTCTCCATTTTCGACGAACGGCTTGGCGTAGGTCGCCAGGCCGTCGCCGTCGAACGCCGCGCTGCCCATGGCGCGCATCAGGTGCGGACGCTCATCGATGGTCATCCATTCGGGGAACAGCCGCTGACCCAGCGCGCCTTCGAGGAACGACGACTTGCGGTACAGGTTGCCGCCGGAAATCGCCCCCAGGAAGCTGCCGAACAGGCCGCCTGCCAGTTCTGCCGAGAACAGCACCGGCACTTCGCAGGTCGGCACCGGGCGCGCCCCCAGGCGGCTCGCGGCACGTTCGGCAGCCTTGCGGCCGATCAATTTGGCGTCCATCAGCAGCTCGCCCTGGCGGTTGACGTCATACCAGTAATCGCGCTGCATCTGGCCGTCTTTTTCGGCGATCATCACGCAACTCAGGCTGTGCCGGGTCGAGGCATAGCCGCCGATGAAGCCGTGGCTGTTGCCGTACACGCGGCAGCCCTGGTGCACGTTGAGGGTGGTGCCGTCGGCGTTCTTGATCCGGCTGTCGGCGTCAAACGCCGCGGCTTCGCAGATCAGCGCCTTTTCAATGGCCTGCTCCGGGGTGATGTCCCAAGGGTGGAACAGGTCAAAATCCGGTTGCTCCTTGGCCATCAATGCGGCATCGGCAAGGCCCGAGCTTTCGTCTTCGGAGGTGTGTTTGGCGATGGCCAGCGCGGCCGCGACGGTTTCGCGAATCGCGTCCGGGCCGCTGGCCGAGGTGCTGGCCGAGCCCTTGCGGTGGCCGACGTACAGGGTGATGCCAAACCCCTGGTCGCGATTGAACTCGACGGTTTCGACTTCGCGCTGGCGAACCGAGGTCGACAGGCCCTGCTCCAGTGACACGGCGACTTCACAGGCACTGGCGCCCTGGCGTTTGGCTTCGGCAACGATCTGCTCGACCTGTTGCTGCAGTGCGGGCAAGGCCTGTGGGCCGACGCTTTCTGATGCACTCATGACTTACTCCATCAAATTCCGATTTCGGCAGCCAGGCCGGACAATTGGCCCCTGACTGGTTATCATGGCGGCGTTTATTTGCGGACGGCCCCCATGGTTGATTCTTACGACGACTCCTTCGACGGAGAGAAAAGCAAATCCCAGGTCAAACGAGAGCTTGCCGCTCTGGTGGAACTGGGCGAACGCTTGACGACATTCAAACCCGATGTGCTGGCCAAGCTGCCTCTGACCGACGAACTTCGTCGCGCTCTGGCCGATGCGCCCAAGCACACCGCGCACATCGCGCGCAAACGCCACATTTCCTTCATTGGCCGGTTGATGCGCGACCAGGACCTGGACGAAATCCTGGTCCTGCTCGATCAACTCGACGCCTCCACGCGCCAGTACAACGAGCGCTTTCACAACCTGGAGCGCTGGCGCGATCGCCTGATCGGCGGCACAGACGAGACGCTCGAACAGTTCATGGGCGACTACCCTGACGCCGACCGTCAACAACTGCGCTCGCTGATCCGTCACGCCCAACACGAGGCCAAGCAGAACAAGACGCCGACCGCGGCCCGGAAAATCTTCAAGTACATCCGCGACCTGGACGAAACCAAGCGCGGCCTGCGTTAAATCCACTGCACCACCTGTGGGAGTGAGCTTGCTCACGATTGCGTCAGATCAGACACTTCATTGTCTATTGACACACCGCCATCGTGAGCAAGCTCACTCCCACAATGCGTTATTCAAACTTATGCGCCTGTACCGCCCACGGTAATCGCATCGATCTTCAGGGTCGGCTGCCCCACACCCACCGGCACCGATTGCCCGTCCTTGCCACACGTGCCCACACCGCTGTCCAGCGACAGGTCGTTGCCGACCATCGACACCCGGCTCATGCACTCCGGACCGTTGCCGATCAGGGTCGCGCCCTTGACTGGCGCGGTGATCTTGCCATCTTCGATCAGGTAGGCCTCGCTGGTGGAGAACACGAACTTGCCGCTGGTGATGTCGACCTGACCGCCGCCGAGGTTGGCGCAGTAAATGCCCTTCTTCACCGAGGCGATGATTTCTGCCGGATCGCTCTGGCCGCCCAGCATGTAGGTGTTGGTCATGCGCGGCATCGGCAGGTGCGCGTAGGACTCGCGACGGCCGTTGCCGGTGCGCGCGACGCCCATCAGGCGGGCGTTGAGCTTGTCCTGCATGTAGCCCTTGAGCACGCCGTTCTCGATCAGCGTGGTGCATTCGGTCGGCGTGCCTTCGTCGTCCACGCTCAGCGAACCGCGACGCCCGGCCAAGGTGCCGTCATCGACGATGGTGCAGAGCTTGGACGCAACCATTTCGCCCATGCGCCCGCTGTAGGCCGAACTGCCCTTGCGGTTGAAATCGCCCTCCAGGCCGTGGCCCACGGCTTCGTGCAGCAGCACGCCGGACCAGCCGGAGCCGAGCACCACAGGCAGCGTGCCCGCCGGCGCCGGAATGGCTTCCAGATTGACCAGCGCCTGGCGCAACGCCTCACGGGCGTAACCCATGGCGCGGTCTTCGTTGAGGAAGTAACGGTAATCGGTACGCCCGCCGCCGCCATGGCCGCCGCGCTCGCGACGGCCGTTCTGCTCGACGATCACGCTGACGTTGAAGCGCACCAGCGGGCGCACGTCAGCGGCCAGGCCGCCATCGGTGGACGCCACCAGAATGCGCTCCCAGACCCCGGCCATGCTCACCGAAACTTGCTGAATGCGCGGGTCCAGCGCACGGGTGGCGGCGTCGACGCGCTTGAGCAGGTCGACCTTTTCAGCGCGGGTCAGCACTTCCAGCGGGTTATCCGGTGCGTAAAGCTGGGCGACGTCCTGGGTGGTGAAGGCCTGCACCCGGCCGTTCTGCCCGGCGCGGGAAATCGAACGGGCGGCACGGGCCGCCTGGCTCAGCGCGTCGGCATTGATGGCATTGCTGTAGGCGAAACCGGTTTTCTCACCGGACTGCGCGCGCACGCCCACGCCCTGATCGAGGTTGAAGCTGCCTTCCTTGACGATGCCGTCTTCCAGCGCCCAGGACTCGGAAATCTGGCCCTGGAAATACAGGTCGGCGGCGTCGATCCCGGGACCGGCAAGCTCACCGAGCACCGATTGCAGGCTGTCGATGCCCAGGCCGCCTGGCGCCAGAAGGTGTTCGCTGACTGAGGACAAGTCGCTCATATT
Organism: Pseudomonas sp. 2; assembly: GCF_056627435.1. Taxonomy (NCBI): domain Bacteria; kingdom Pseudomonadati; phylum Pseudomonadota; class Gammaproteobacteria; order Pseudomonadales; family Pseudomonadaceae; genus Pseudomonas; species Pseudomonas sp. 2. Next base: position 114,881 of record NZ_JBWXNG010000003.1, on the reverse strand, counting down.
CACTCCGGGGTATTGGCAGGCCGCAAGGCGTCCTGCGAGAAAAATCGCCGGTGGTTCGATACCGGCATCCGCGTCCGTATGGACGCTTGTTCATCACTGTCTCGTTCGGCCAGCAGCACGGCTTCACCCTGTGCCTGCTGGGCCAGCACGCGGCCCCATGGATCTATGATCGCCGCGTGCCCAAATGTTTCCCTTGGCCCCGGGTGAACCCCGCCCTGCGCGGCCGCCAGCACATAGCACTGGGTTTCGATGGCACGCGCGCGCAGCAGGATTTCCCAGTGCGCCGCGCCGGTGACGGCAGTAAAGGCCGACGGCGCGGTAATCAATTCGGCGCCCGCTTCACGCAGGGCGGTGTACAGCTCGGGGAAGCGCAGGTCGTAACACACGCTCAACCCCAGTTTTCCTACCGGTGTATCGGCGACGACCACCCTGTTGCCATGAGCGTAGTCGTCAGACTCACGATAGCGGCCCCGGGTATCGGCGACGTCCACATCGAACAGATGCAGCTTGTCGTAGCGCGCCACGGTCTGGCCCTGATCGTCGATCAATAACGAACACGCCGTGACCTTGCCGTCTGGCTGGCCTTCGGGTGGCAGGGGAATGGTCCCGCCGACAATCCATAACTTGAGGTCGCGGGCGGCGAGTTTCAACCATGGCAGGATCGGGCCTTCGCCCAAGGCCTCGGCACGGCCGATGGCCGCGACATCCCGGCGCCCCATGGCCGTGAAGTTTTCCGGCAGCACGGCCAGCTTCGCGCCAGACGCGGCGGCCTGCTCCAGCAGGGCCCGGGCGCGGTCGAGATTGGCCTGGATGTCGCTCTGGCTGACCATCTGAATCACAGCGAAGGACATGGGGGATTCCTTGATCGGTGGTAGTGCACTGTACTCCAACGCGGTCCGATGGACACGGCGATCTGCCTCTGGCCGCAGGCCGTAGGAGCGTGGCTTGCCCGCGATCGGCTGCGCAGCAGTCGTAAGATCGGTGAACGCGGTGTATCAGGTGGATGCGAGTCGTCGGGTTTTGCTGCCGCTTCGCGCCAGATCGCGGGCAAGCCACGCTCCTACGGCCTGCGGCCAGAAGCGGGTCGCCGCAACCTGGGTTACTGCGGCTTCTCGAACGGCTTGTCGAAGGTAATCTTAGGCTCTTTCCACGGGCCTTCGACCTTGTATTGCACGCTGGCGAAACGCGCCACGCGGTCGCCCAGCAATTTGTCGACCAGAAACAGCGCTCCGCCAATGGCCGGCGCGCCAACGATCAACGCAGCGATCGGCAGGTTGTTGGTCACAGGCAACGTCACCAGCAACTTGGCATCGACCCGGTCGCGGACCATGTCCAGCGTGCCGTTGAGCTCCAGATTGCTTGACGGGCCGATCATGGTGATCGGGTCGCGGGTCACGTACACGCCGTCACTGGCCACCAGCAATCCCTTGACCTTGTCGTAGCTCAGGCCCTTGCTCAGCAAGTCGGAGAAATCCAGGCGCAGGCGCCGGCCGATGGAGTTGAAGTTGAGCAGGCCGAACACCCGCAGCGCCTGGGCGCCACCTTCCACTTCGACGAACTGGCCGTTCTTCAACGTGGCATCCAGGCTGCCGGAGTAGCGTTTCAGGCCTACCCACGCCGGCGAACCCGGCCAGCGGCCATCGGCGTTCATTTCGAACTCCTGGCTGGTCACGGTCGGGGCAAACCCCCAGGCCTTGAGCACATCGGCTAGGTTCTTGCCGGCCACCTGCCCCTTGAACCAGCTGCTGGTCGCCCCCGGCGTGCCCTCCCAGCCGCCGTTGCCCACCAGCGAAATGCCTTTGAGGCCCAGGTCCATGTCGCTCAGCTGCACGCCGTTGGCGGTCGGACGAGCCTTGAGCGACCAGGCGCCAACCAGTTGATCACCCTGGAACAGCTGGGTGATCTTGATGTTCATCGCCGGAATGTTGTGCGGGTCGACGTCGGCCAGCGGGTCCGGCGCGTTTTCCACCACCGCCGCGTTCGGGTCCGGCGCCGGCAGGCGCACGTAGAGCAGATTGATATCGGCCGGGGTCGCCTTGTTGTCCGGCAGGGTCGCCGAGCCCTTGATCTTCGTGCTGTCCAGCGCCAGGCCCCAACTGCTGTCGTTGCGTTTGACCTGGACGCTGGCCTGATCGAGGGTGGTGCCCATCGCCGTCAGCTTGCCGATTTGCAGATCGACACCGCTGAGCAACTGCTTGGCGCTGCCACCCGGGTCGTTACCGGCATAGCGCTGGGCCATGGCCTGCCACGGCGCGATATCCAGCTCGGACAGCGAGCCGCGCACGCGCAAGCCCTTGGCGTCCGGCACGATGGCCCCGCCCTGGCCGAGGAACAACTCGCCGCGGCCCTCGGCAAACTTGCCCGCAGGCGCCGCAAACGCGAGGTTGGCCAGATCGCCATACCCCACGCCGATCCGCCGCTCAGGCCCTTGCAGGTTCATACGGAAATCGGCGTCGCGGGTTTCATCGGCGGTCTTGCCGAACGGCGCTGGCAGATCGACGGCCACGCCTTTGAGATTCGAGTTGATCTGCAACTGGCTATCGGCGCCGTTGAGCGTCAACTGCAGCTGGTAAGGCAGCTCGCCGGAGACCGGCAACGGCTGGGTGACGCCCAGCCAGTCGGTCAGGCGCTTGCTGGTGATACTGCTGCTGCCAGCGATGCGGGTAACCAGCGCACCCGGCTTGCCCTCGGCGAAGATCTCGGCGGTCAGCGGTTTGTCGAAGGCCATGGCCTTGATGTTCTTGCCGCTGAGACCCTTGTTGTAGTCGAAGCGGAAATTGCCCTTGAGCTGGGTCAGTTCCAGCGCAGGGTCAGGCAGTTTCAGGCGAGCGCTGTCGGTGTTGAAGTCCACCGCGACCTTTGGCTCCTGACCCTTGACCAGCGGCACATCGAGGTTGATATGGCCTTGCAGCGGGCCTTCGGCCAGCCAGCCGGCGAAGGTCTGGCCAGTGCCGATGGGCGCTTCCTGAAGGATCTTCATGCCATCCTGCAGGCTGCCGTCGAAGTCGCCGTCCACCAGCAAGTGGCTGGGCTGGCCGGACGGCACGTGGGGCACGTCCACCGCCACGTTGCGCACCTGAGTGCCGAGCAACTGGCCCTTGCTGGCGCGGATGCGCACGCCGCTGTTTTCCACGAACACGTTGCCGTCCACGCCGGTCAGCTGCGGCCAGCCGGGCTGGAAGTCGAGGTTGGCGTTGTGCACCTTGAAGAACAGGCTGATCACCCGCGCCACATCCGGCGCGTCGTGATTGAGCGAGCCCTGATACTGAAAGAAGCTCTGCTCGACATCGCCGCTGAGGATGGCCGTGCGCAACCAGTGATCCAGCGCCGGGCTGAGCACGGCGGGCAAGTACTTGCCGGTGTAGCGACCATCGGCGTCGACCAGGCCGACGCGCAGGTCCATGTAGTCTTCCTGATCCTTGTCGAAGTGCAGGCGAATCAGGAAATCCGCCGCGATCTTGCCTTCGTCGCCGAGCACCTTGATGTACGGCGCGATCAGGGTGAAACCCTGGTCGTCCAGTGCCCAGGTCAGGCGCGCGTTGGCCTGGCGGTAGTTCCAGGCGTTCTTGAAGATCGGGTCCAGGTGCAGCATGAAATCGTCGGTGTTCAGACGCAGCTCGCCGCCCGCCAGATCGCCGCTGATCGCGCCGCTGACATTCCCGGCGGCCGGCGCGCCGTGATAGGCGTCGAAACCGACCTTGTCCAGGTTCGCGGCAAAACTCAGGCGTTTGGCGCCCTCGGCCTTGGGTCGGTAGTCGAGCAGCACGTTGCGCAAGCCGCCGGTGACCTTCAGATGGTCGAGCACCACCATGAGTTTGTCCGGCAACGGCGCCAGTGAGTCGAGCAACGGCGTGACCGGCGTGAGGTCCAGGCGATCCGCCTGCACGTGCCACAACTCTTCGCTGTCGGACGTTGCTACGGTCTGCGTCAGTTGAATCCGGCTCTCCCAGCGCTTGCTGGCGATGTCCATGGCCAGCGAGTCCAGAGCGACGGTGAAGCCTGAATCGGTGCGCTGAAACCAGGCGTTGAGCGCGATGTTGTCCAGTTTCGACGCCTTGCGGCTGGCATACGCGCCCTTGAACTGCGGGGCGTTGAGGCGGGTCGTGGCGGTCTGCAACGCGCCCTTGCCCCAGGTGAACCACAGCTCGCCACCGGCCTTGAGGGTCTTGATGTTCCAGTCGCGGGTCAGGCTTTTCGGCAGCCACTTGGCCCAGTCGCTCTGCGGCAGGCTCAGGTAGCCCTCGGCCTCGGCGTCGCGCCAGGCGCTGGGGCGCATCTTGCTGCGCAGGTTGAGCGACAGCGGCTGGCCGTCGGGCAGCGTCAGACGCGCGTCCAGGCGTTGGTGATAGCTGCCGGTCTTGAGGGTCATGCTGACGTAGGTCAGGGTCAGCGGAGATTGCTCGTAGGGTTGCAGGGTGATCTGGCTGTCGAACAGCGACAGCTGCGAGATCATGCGCATCTGGGTCAGGGCCTGTTCGGGGTCGAACGGCTTGTCGTCCTGCACCGGCAGGCCCTGCAGCGCCCAGTGGCCGTCCTGATCTTCCTTGAGCGACAGCTGCAGGCCGTCCAGCTCCAGCCGCGCGATGCGCACCTGGCGGGCTTTCAGGCTGGCCCACAGGTCGGGAACGGCACGCACGTGGTCGAGGCGCACGGTACCGGCGCCCTGCCCGACCATCACGTCACGGGCGACGAAGATCGGCGCAAAGCCGCTCCAGCTGCCTTCCAGGCGGCCGATGTTGACCGGCATGCCCACGGCCGCCTGGGCCTTGAGTTCGACGTCGGCGCGGTACTCGGCCACCATCGGCACCAGTTGCCGCCCGACGCTGACGTACAGCGCCACCAGCACCACGAACAGCGCGCACAGGCTCAGCCCCCAGCGCGTCAGGGCGGCGAACAATCGGGTCAGACGTTCCATGCCAGCGGGCCTCCATTCAGAGAGACTGCAAATGGCATCCGGCTCATTGGTGCGGTTGCAGGTACGTCCGGGTTTTGCTCATTCGTCACGCATCAATCTCTTTGGAGGGCTTCTTTACCATCGGGCCCTTCGGGCTGGGTATCGATGCCATCGGCCCATCCGGGCTCAGTGTTCTGTCAGCAAACGTTTTGAGCCAGATCAGAGCAGCACAACGTCATATTGTTCCTGGGAATACATGGTTTCGACCTGAAAACGGATGGTCCTGCCGATAAACACTTCAAGCTCGGCCACGTTACCCGACTCCTCGTCGAGCAGGCGATCCACCACTTTCTGATTGGCCAGCACCCGATACCCCAGCGCCTGATAGGCACGCGCTTCGCGCAGGATCTCGCGAAAAATCTCGTAGCAAATGGTTTCTGGGGTTTTCAGCTTGCCCCGCCCCTGACAGCTGATGCACGGCTCGCACAGCACCTGCTCCAGGCTTTCACGGGTGCGCTTGCGGGTCATCTGCACCAGCCCCAGCTCGGTGATGCCGATGATATTGGTCTTGGCGTGGTCGCGCTCCAGCTGTTTCTCCAGCGTGCGCAGCACCTGGCGCTGGTGCTCACCGTCTTCCATGTCGATGAAATCGATGATGATGATCCCGCCCAGGTTGCGCAGGCGCAGTTGCCGGGCAATTGCGGTGGCGGCTTCCAGGTTGGTCTTGAAAATGGTCTCTTCGAGGTTGCGATGGCCGACGAAGGCGCCGGTGTTGACGTCGATGGTGGTCATCGCTTCGGCCGGGTCGATCACCAGATAGCCGCCGGACTTGAGCGGCACCTTGCGCTCCAGCGCGCGCTGGATTTCGTCTTCGACCCCGTAGAGGTCGAAAATCGGCCGTTCGCCCGGGTAGTGTTCCAGGCGGTCGGCGATTTCCGGCATCAGCTCGGCCACGAACTGAGTGGTCTTCTGGAAGGTTTCCCGCGAGTCGATGCGAATCTTCTCGGTGCGCGGGCTGACCAGATCGCGCAGTGTGCGCAGGGCCAGGCCCAGGTCTTCGTAGATCACGCTGGCCGGGTTGATGGTCTTGATCTGCTCGCTGATCTGGTCCCACAAGCGGCGCAGGTAGCGGATGTCCATCATGATCTCGTCGGCACCGGCGCCTTCGGCCGCGGTGCGCAGGATGAACCCGCCCTTTTCCTTGATCCCTTCCTTGGCCACGCAGTCGCTGACCACCTGTTTGAGGCGCTCGCGTTCGGCTTCGTCTTCGATCTTCAGGGAAATGCCGACATGTGCCGTGCGCGGCATGTACACCAGGTAGCGCGACGGAATGGACAACTGAGTGGTCAGGCGCGCGCCCTTGCTGCCGATGGGGTCCTTGGTGACCTGCACCACCAGGCTCTGGCCTTCGTGCACCAGCGAGCTGATGGTCTCCACCGCCGGGCCTTCGCGCATGGAAATTTCCGAGGCATGGATGAACGCCGCGCGGTCCAGGCCGATGTCGATGAACGCCGCCTGCATGCCCGGCAGCACCCGCACCACCTTGCCCTTGTAGATGTTGCCGACGATCCCGCGACGCTGGGTCCGCTCGACATGAACCTCTTGCAACACACCGTTCTCGACGACGGCCACGCGCGACTCCATCGGCGTGATGTTGATCAGAATCTCTTCACTCATGGCTTGTTACCTTCCAGGCATTGCCAACAGGGTATGCCGAAACGCTGCAGGATTTCTGCGGTTTCGCACAGCGGCAGGCCGACCACCGCCGAATAACTGCCGCTCAGGTGCTCCACGAACACCGCGCCCAGCCCCTGGATGCCATAGCTGCCGGCCTTGTCCCGCGGCTCGCCGCTGGCCCAGTAGGCGCGGGCCTCATCCGGGGAAATCGGGCGAAAGCGCACACGGCTGGTGACCACGCGGGTCTCGCAATGCTGTTCGTCGACCACGGCGATGGCCGTCAGCACTTCATGTTCGCGGTTGGACAGCGCGGCGAGCATGGCCAGCGCGTCGGCTTCATCGACCGGCTTGCCGAGGATGCGACCGTCCAGCACCACGGCGGTGTCGGCACCGAGCACGCAGGCGGTGGGATAGGCAGGATCGTTGGCCAGCTGCAGCAGCCCGGCATCGGCCTTGCCCCGGGCCAGGCGCTCGACGTAGGCGGCGGGGGTTTCGTCTTTGAGCGGGGTTTCGTCGATATCGGCGCTCAGAGTGCTGAACGGCACGCCGATCTGGGTCAGCAACTCCCGACGACGCGGGGAGCCGGAGGCGAGCAGAAGTTGGGGCATGGGACGTCTCCGTGTCAGTGATCACAAGCTTAGGCGTTGCGTGAACCCAATGACGCTTGCACCGGCCTGCTTCTGCCCGAAGGGCGTGGGAGCAAGCTTGCTCGCGATCTGGCGCGCAGCGGCAGCAAAACCCTACAACCTTGTTCTACCAGACAGACCGCATTTGCCGGTTTTACTGCCGGTTCCCGGCAGATCGCGGGCAAGCCTCGCTCCTACGGCCTCTGGCCAGAATCAAAAGCAGCCGTTCAATTGATCTTCAACCGCAACCGCAACCCGCGCAGACCGTAACTGACCCACGGCCAGAGCAAGGCGCTGACCAGCGCAGGCAGCACCAGCGCCAGGGTCGGCTGGCGGTTGCCGGTCAGGGCGCTGAGCCACAGTTGCACCAGTTGCGCCAGGCCGAAGATCACCAGTATCACCAGGCACTGTTGCCACATCGGGAACATGCGCAAGCGCTGTTGCAACGACAGCACCAGAAAGGTGATCAGCGTCAGGATCAGCGCGTTCTGGCCCAGCAGCGTGCCATACAGCACGTCTTCGGCCAGCCCGAGCATCCAGGCGGTGACCATGCCGACCTTGTGCGGCAGGTTCAGCGCCCAGAACGCCAGCAGCAGCGCGAGCCACAGCGGGCGAAAGATTTCCATGAATTGCGGCAGTGGCGAAACACTGAGCAGCAGGCCGATGGCGAAGGTCAACCAGACCACCCAGCCGTTTCGTGCAGGGGCGTGACGCACCATTATTCTTCCCTCTCACGTGGCGCAGCAGGCGTGGCCGCGGGCGTAGACGGTTTAGCCGCGGGCTTGGCCGGTGGCTTGCTGGCAGGCTTGGCAGGCGTCGCCGCCGGGGCAGTCGCGGGCGCAGTCGCAGCCGCCGGAGCCGCTGAAGTGCCGTGGGCGTTGGCTGCAGGTTTGCTCGCAGGCGCTGGCGTCGCAGCCGGGGTCGCGGCTGGGGCGGCAGGCTTGTTCGGCGTGGCGGCTGGCGCTGCGCCCGGCACGGTTGCCGAGGGCACGGCCGAAGGGTCGGCGGCCTGACGTTCCAGCGATTCCTGCTGCTGCGCCGCATCGGCAGCGCGCTCTTCCGGCGAACGACCATCGGAGAACACCAGCAGCAGATAACGGCTGCGGTTCAGCGCGGCGGTCGGCACGGCGCGCACGATGGCGAAAGGCTGGCCGGAGTCGTGAATCACTTCCTTGACCGTCGCCACCGGGTAACCCGCCGGGAAACGCTGACCCAGGCCAGAACTGACCAGCAGGTCGCCTTCCTTGATGTCGGCGGTGTCGGCCACGTGGCGCAGTTCCAGACGCTCGGGGTTGCCGGTGCCGCTGGCAATCGCCCGCAGGCCGTTGCGGTTGACCTGCACCGGAATGCTGTGGGTGGTGTCGGTGAGCAGCAGCACGCGGGAGGTGTACGGCATCAGCTCGACCACCTGACCCATCAGGCCGCGCGCATCGAGCACCGGCTGGCCCAGCACCACGCCATCGCGCTCACCCTTGTTGATGATGATGCGGTGGGTGAACGGGTTGGGGTCCATGCCGATCAGCTCGGCCACCTCGACCTTCTCGTTGACCAGCGCCGAGGAGTTGAGCAACTCGCGCAGGCGCACGTTCTGCTCGGTCAGGGCGGCCAGTTTTTGCAGGCGGCCTTGCAGCAGCAGGTTCTCGGTCTTGAGTTTTTCGTTTTCGGCGGCAAGCTCGGTGCGGCTGCCGAACTGGCTGGCAACACCCTGATACAGACGCTCGGGCAGGTCGGCGATCCAGTAGGACTGCATCAGCACCAGCGACATCTGGCTGCGAACGGGCTTGAGCAGGGTAAAACGCGCGTCCACGACCATGACGGCCACGGACAGAACGACCAGCACCAACAGACGAACGCCCAGCGAGGGGCCCTTTGAGAAAAGCGGTTTAATAGGCCGCTCCTTGAAGGGATGCTTGAGTTTGGCTGTGCTTATTCATGGGACATGAACCCGGCCCGGTGCGGTGGATGGAAATACGAAGCATCAGACTTGCGACATCATGCTTGCTACATCGAAGCAGGACGTCAACAGGTCCGAAACGAACAGGCAGCACCGCGAAGTGCCGCCCGTTCGGTTCAACTGGAGTGCATCGCCAGCGGCTTATTCGCTGGAGAGCAGGTCCATGGTGTGCTTGTCCATCATTTCCAGCGCACGGCCACCGCCGCGAGCGACGCAGGTCAGCGGGTCTTCGGCGACGATCACCGGCAGGCCGGTTTCCTGGGCCAGCAGTTTGTCCAGGTCACGCAGCAATGCGCCACCACCGGTCAGCACCAGGCCGCGCTCGGCGATGTCGGAAGCCAGTTCCGGAGGCGACTGCTCCAGCGCGCTCTTGACCGCCTGAACGATGGTTGCCAGGGATTCCTGCAACGCTTCCAGCACTTCGTTGGAGTTCAGGGTGAAGGCACGTGGCACGCCTTCGGCCAGGTTACGGCCGCGTACGTCGACTTCACGCACTTCGCCACCCGGATAGGCGGTACCGATTTCCTGCTTGATGCGCTCTGCGGTGGATTCACCGATCAGGCTGCCGTAGTTGCGACGCACGTAAGTGATGATCGCTTCGTCGAAGCGGTCGCCGCCCACACGTACGGATTCGGCGTAGACCACGCCGTTGAGCGAGATCAGGGCGATTTCGGTGGTACCACCACCGATGTCGACGACCATCGAACCGCGGGCTTCTTCGACCGGCAGGCCGGCACCGATGGCGGCGGCCATTGGCTCTTCGATCAGGAAGACTTCACGTGCACCGGCGCCCAGGGCCGACTCGCGAATGGCGCGGCGCTCAACCTGGGTGGACTTGCACGGAACGCAGATCAGCACGCGCGGGCTTGGCTGCAGGAAACTGTTTTCATGCACTTTGTTGATGAAGTACTGGAGCATCTTTTCGCACACGCTGAAATCGGCGATCACGCCGTCTTTCATCGGACGAATGGCAGCGATGTTGCCCGGGGTACGGCCCAGCATGCGCTTGGCTTCCATCCCGACAGCAACGACGCTCTTCTGATTTCCGTGGGTCCGGATGGCCACAACCGATGGCTCGTTCAGGACAATACCGCGCTCACGCACGTAAATAAGGGTGTTGGCAGTGCCCAGGTCGATGGAAAGATCGCTGGAAAACATGCCACGCAGTTTCTTGAACATGGGAAAGGGACCCTAGGGAACGCGTGGGTAAAAAAGTGCGGCAAACTCTAACAACGACAGGGATTTTGGGCAAGGAGCCAATATGTTAAATTGGCTGTTTTTCCGAGCACTACCCCCGACGATCGAGGCGTTAAGACCGTCTGGATCGCGATGTGTTCCCTAATGTAGTTTCCGCAATCTGACGTACGGTCCTCCGTATGTCTTCCACTGGAGATCTCCCATGGCGCTTGAACGCGGCGATGTGGAAAAAATCGCTCATCTGGCCCGACTGGGTCTCAATGACGCCGATATTCCGCGTACTACCGAAGCACTGAACAGCATTCTCGGGCTGGTTGACCAGATGCAGGCGGTGGACACCACCGGTATCGAACCTCTGGCACATCCGCTCGAAGCCTCGCAGCGTCTGCGTGACGACGTGGTCAGCGAAGCCAACCATCGCGATGCCTATCAAGCCATCGCACCTGCGGTCCAGGATGGCCTGTACCTGGTGCCGAAAGTCATCGACTAAGGGAATGAGCCTGCAATGCACGAAATGACTCTGGCCGAGATCGCTCGCGGACTCGCCGACAAAAAGTTTTCCTCCGAAGAACTGACCCGTTCGCTGCTGGCGCGCATCGCCCAGCTCGATCCGCAGGTCAACAGCTTCATCTCCGTAACCGAAGACCTGGCCATCACCCAGGCCCAGGCCGCCGACGCCCGTCGCGCTGCTGGCGAGACCGGTGCCCTGTTGGGTGCCCCGCTGGCGCACAAGGACCTGTTCTGCACCAAAGGCATCCGCACCAGCTGCGGCTCGCTGATGCTCGACAACTTCAAGGCACCGTACGACGCCACCGTGGTGTCGAAACTGGCCGCCGCTGGCACCGTGACACTAGGCAAGACCAACATGGACGAATTCGCCATGGGTTCGGCCAACGAGTCCAGCCACTACGGCGCGGTGAAAAACCCGTGGAATCTTGAACACGTGCCCGGCGGCTCGTCTGGTGGTTCGGCTGCGGCCGTTGCCGCCCGTCTGCTGCCTGCGGCCACCGGCACCGACACCGGCGGTTCGATCCGCCAGCCTGCTGCGCTGACCAACCTGACCGGCCTGAAACCGACCTACGGTCGTGTATCGCGCTGGGGCATGATCGCCTACGCGTCGAGCCTGGATCAGGCCGGCCCCATGGCCCGCACCGCCGAAGACTGCGCCCTGCTGCTGCAAGGCATGGCCGGTTTCGACATCAATGACTCCACCAGCATCGACGAACCGGTGCCGGATTACAGCGCCAGCCTCAACGGCTCGCTGCAGGGCCTGCGCATCGGCGTGCCGAAGGAGTACTTCAGCGCGGGTCTCGATTCGCGCATCGCCGACCTGGTCATGGCATCTGTCGAGGAGTTGAAGAAGCTCGGCGCCGTGGTCAAGGAAGTCAGCCTGCCGAACCTGCAACACGCGATCCCTGCCTATTATGTGATCGCCCCGGCCGAGGCCTCCTCGAACCTGTCGCGTTTTGACGGCGTGCGCTTCGGCTATCGCTGCGAAGACCCGAAAGACCTGACCGACCTGTACAAGCGCTCCCGTGGCGAAGGTTTCGGCCCTGAAGTGCAGCGCCGGATCATGGTCGGCGCCTACGCGCTGTCCGCCGGCTACTACGACGCCTACTACCTGCAGGCGCAGAAGATCCGTCGCCTGATCAAGAACGACTTCATGAACGCGTTCAAGGACGTCGACGTGATCCTGGGCCCGACCACGCCGAACCCGGCCTGGAAGATCGGCGCCAAGAACGCCGACCCGATCGCCGAGTACCTGGAAGACTTCTACACCATCACCGCCAACCTCGCGGGCCTGCCGGGCCTGTCGATGCCGGCCGGTTTCGCCGACGGCCTGCCGGTTGGCGTGCAGTTGCTGGCGCCGTACTTCCAGGAAGGCCGCCTGCTCAACGTTGCCCATCAGTATCAGCAAGTCACTGACTGGCACACTCGTGCGCCAGCGGGCTTCTAAGGAGAAAACACATGCAATGGGAAGTCGTCATCGGGCTGGAGATTCACACCCAGCTCACCACCCAATCGAAGATTTTCTCCGGTAGCGCCACCACGTTCGGCTCCGAGCCCAATACCCAGGCCAGCCTGGTCGACTTAGGGATGCCCGGCACCCTGCCGGTGCTGAACAAGGAAGCGGTACAGATGGCGGTCAAGTTCGGCTTGGCCATCGACGCCGAAATCGGCCAGCACAACGTGTTCGCGCGCAAGAACTATTTCTACCCGGACCTGCCCAAGGGCTACCAGATCAGCCAGATGGAACTGCCAATCGTCGGTAAGGGCCACCTGGACATCACCCTTGAAGACGGCACCATCAAGCGCATCGGCGTGACCCGCGCGCACCTGGAAGAAGACGCCGGCAAGAGCTTGCACGAAGATTACAGCGGCATGACCGGCATCGACCTGAACCGTGCCGGCACCCCGCTTCTGGAAATCGTTTCCGAACCGGACATGCGTTCGGCCAAGGAAGCGGTGGCCTACGTCAAGGCGATGCACGCGCTGGTGCGCTACTTGGGCATCTGCGACGGCAACATGGCCGAAGGCTCGCTGCGTTGCGACTGCAACGTGTCGGTGCGCCCGAAAGGCCAGGTCGAGTTCGGCACCCGCTGCGAGATCAAGAACGTCAACTCGTTCCGCTTCATCGAGAAGGCGATCAACAGCGAAATCCAGCGCCAGATCGACCTGATCGAAGACGGTGGCAAGGTCATTCAGCAGACGCGCCTGTACGACCCGAACACCAACGAAACCCGCGCCATGCGCAGCAAGGAAGAAGCCAACGACTACCGTTACTTCCCCGACCCTGACCTGTTGCCGGTGATCATCGAGGATTCGTTCCTTGAGCAGACCCGCGCCAGCCTGCCCGAGCTGCCGCCGCAGAAGCGCGAGCGCTTCCAGTCGCAGTTCGGTCTGTCGCTGTACGACGCCAGCGTGCTGGCTTCCAGCCGCGAGCAGGCGGACTACTTCGAGCAAGTGGTCGGCATCGCCGGTGACGCGAAGCTCGCGGCCAACTGGGTGATGGTGGAGCTGGGTTCGCTGCTGAACAAGCAGGGCATCGAGATCGACGAATCGCCGGTCAGCGCCGAGCAACTGGGCGGCATGCTCAAGCGCATCACCGACAACACCATCTCCGGCAAGATCGCCAAGATGGTCTTCGAAGCCATGGCCAATGGTGAAGGCAGCGCCGACGAGATCATCGAGAAGCGCGGCCTCAAGCAAGTGACCGACAGCGGCGCCATCGAAGCGATCCTCGACGACATGCTGGCGGCCAACGCCGAGCAGGTCGAACAGTACCGCGCGGCCGACGAAGCCAAACGCGGCAAGATGTTTGGCTTCTTCGTCGGCCAGGCCATGAAGGCGTCCAAGGGCAAGGCCAACCCGGCCCAGGTCAACGAGCTGCTCAAGCGCAAGCTGGAAGGTTGATGCCCAGGCCCTGATTCGGAACTTCCGTCGTCAGGGCCGCCCCTTTCGTGAGCAAGCTCACTCCCACAGACTGTATGAACCTGTGGGAATGAGCTTGCTCCCACAGACTGTATGAACCTGTGGGAATGAGCTTGCTCCCACAGACTGTATAAAACCTGTGGGAGTGAGCTTGCTCCCACAGACTGTATGAAACCTGTGGGAATGAGCTTGCTCACGAAGCGGATTTATTAGCGATTCGATGTGTCAGACACATCGCTATCGCGAATTCATTCGCGAGGCATCATCCCAGGTGACATAGAATCGCCGGGTAATTACCACCCAAAGGACTGTACTCATGTGGCGGCTCCTCGGCGCATGCGCCCTGCTCTCCCTGCTGGCCGGTTGCGCCAGCGAAGGGGTCATCGACCCACACGGCTACAACGCCACCGGCGGCGCTTCGTATTACGGATCGCGCCATCAAGGCAAGCGCACCGCCAGCGGTGAACGCTTCGACCAGCATTCCCTGACCGCCGCCCACCGCCAGCTGCCGTTCGGCACCCGGGTGCAGGTCACCAACCTGGACAACGATCGCAAGGTCGTGGTCCGCATCAACGACCGCGGCCCGCATACCCGCGGCCGGATTATCGACGTTTCCCGCGCAGCCGCCGAACAATTGGGTATGCTGCGCAGCGGAACCGCCCAGGTGCGGGTGCAAGCCCTCGACGACTGACCCGATCACGACCAACCCAAAGGTGCACTGAATTCTCGCCCTATCGACCCTGCCGCTGCCCACGCTGATCGAGCTGGCCTGCGGCCTCGTGCTGATGATCATCGGTGCCGAACTGTCGGTGCGCGTCGCCGTGACGCTGGCCGCCCTGCTGAAAACCCGCCCGCTGTTTCTCGGCCTGACCGTGGTCGCCCTGGGCAGCAGCGCGCCGCAAATGGCGGTCGGCCTGCAGGCGGCGCTGACCGACAGCACCGACATCGCCGTGGGCAGCGTGATCGGCAGCAACATCTTCAATGTACTGGTGACCCTGGGCCTGTCAGCATTGATCATTCCGCTGCGCGTGGCCCGGCAACTGGTGCGGGTGGATTTGCCGTTGATGATCGGCGCTACTGTGCTGGTGGCAGCGCTGGCCTGGAACGGCGAGCTGAGCAATCTGGACGGCGTGATCCTGTTGATCGGCCTGGCAGGTTACCTGATCGTGATCTCGCGCCAGTTCGCCCACGGCGTACGCCACACCGCCAGCACCGACGAACTGCCACGACGCAGGACCTGGCCAATCATCCTGCGCCTTTCGCTGATGGGCTGCGGGCTGGCGCTGATGATCCTCGGCAGCCATCTGCTGGTGGGCGCGGCCGTAGTGGTCGCCACCGATCTTGGCCTGTCGGAGCGGGTCTTCGGCCTGACCGTGATCGCCGGCGCCACCTCACTGCCGGCGCTGCTGACCTCACTGGTCGCGGCCCTGCGCGGCGAGCGGGACATCGCCGTGGGCAACATCATCGGCAGCAACCTGTTCAACCTGCTGGGCGTGCTGGGCCTCACCTCGCTGATCGCCACCGGCCCGCTGTCGATCTCGCCCAATGCGCTGGACTTCGACCTGCCGGTGATGCTCGGCGTCGCCCTGCTGTGCCTGCCGCTGTTCTACTCGGGCTACCGCATCACCCGCCTCGAAGGCCTGCTGCTGCTGGGGCTATACGCGGTGTACGGCCTGCACATCGTCTCGTTCACCACCGGCATGCCGCTGGCCGAGCGCCTGGAACGGCTGATGATTCACTATGCGTTGCCGGTGTTGGGGGTGGCGGTGCTTTTCAGCACCATTCGAGCCTGGCGCAGGCAGCATTGAAAGGCCCCCCCGTAGCAGCACGGCTTGCCGGCGGGGCGGTGTATCAGACGACATCTTCATCACAGACATATCGCTCCCGCCGGCAAGCCGTGCTGCTACGGGAACGATGAGTGCCTGTCAGATCCACCCGCCCCACTGCAGAATGAAAATCCCGATATTGGTGGTGACCGCTGCCGCCAGCGTGGTCATGACGATAATCGACGCCGCCAATTCATGATTGCCTTCCGCCGCCCGCGCCATGACGAAACTGGCCGAGGCGGTGGGCGCGCCGAAGTACAGGAACAGAATGCCAAGCTCGGCGTGGCGGAAGCCCAGCAGCCAGGCACCGACGGTGCAGATCAGCGGCAGCCAGACCATCTTCATCATGCTCGCGCCGATGGCCAGCGAACCGCTTTCACGCAGAGACCTGAGCGACAGCGTGCCGCCGATGCAGATCAGCGCCAGCGGTAGCGTCATCTGTGCCAGGTAACTGCCGGAGGTGTCGAGCCACTTAGGCAGACCGATGCCGAAATAGGCGAAGGGCGTGGCCGCGACGATGCTGATGATCAGCGGGTTGGCCACCACGCTTTTGCAGATGCTCCACGGGTCAGACTTGATCACCGGGCTGTACACCGCCAGCACCACGGTGGAGAGGGTGTTGTAGAACAGGATCACCAGCGCGGCGAGGATCGCGCCCAGGGAAATGCCGTAGTCGCCGTACATGCTTGCCGCCAAAGCCAGGCCGATCACGCCGTTGTTGCCACGAAAGGCCCCTTGCACGTAGATGCCGCGCTCGACGAAAGGCACCCGGTAAATGGCCCATCCCCAGACCAGCGCGAACCCGACAAGGGTGGCGACGATGAAGTAGATCAGCACGCCCGGTTGCAGCGCGGCATGCAGGTCGGCGTGGATGATGCCCAGAAACAGCAGCGCGGGCATGGTGCAGTTGAAGACCAGTGAAGACGCGGTGTGGATGAAACCGTCATCGATCCAGTTGACCCGTTTGAGCACCACGCCCAAGAACAGCATGGCGAACACCGGCGCGGTGATGTTCAGCGTTTCCCAGAAGATTGCCAGCATGCACGCTAAACCCTGTCCCGTCGTTAGGTGGCTAATGATAGGCCAGGCGCGGTGCAAGTGTTACCGGCAATTGCAGAGTTATCGTACAACCAACCCAAAAGTTTTCAGGCACCGCAACGTAGCAGCACGGCTTGCCGGCGGGTGCGGTGTGTCAGCCGACATCCTCGTCACAGACATACCGCACCCGCCGGCAAGCCGTGCTGCTACGAGGGTTATACGATTTGCCCAGCCGGCTGCAACTTCTTCTCGAACACCGCCACCCCATCCAGATCGCGCAGGGTCACGGTCATCTCGCCGCTTTGGCCGTCGATACTCACCTCACCGAAGAACTGGAACCCGGCAAAGGGCGAGGTGTTCTGCGCAGGCGGGGCTTTCTGGAACACCAGCTCCGGGCCGAAGGTCTTGTCCAGCGTGTTCGGGCCAAAACTGCCCGCGTTCAGAGGCCCTGCGACAAATTCCCAGAACGGGTCGAAATCCTGGAACACGGCCTGATCCGGCTGGTAGTGGTGGGCCGCACAGTAGTGCACATCGGCAGTCAGCCACACCGTGTCGCGGACCTTCTGCTGGCGCAGGAAACCCAACAGCTCGGCCACCTCCAGTTCGCGGCCTTTCGGCGCGCCATTGTCGGTGTTGGCGATGGCTTCCCAGCGCATCACCCCGGGGCTGATTTCGCCGTCCGGCACACCCAGGCCGATGGGCATGTCGGCGGCGATGACCTTCCACTGCGCCTGCGAGCCCTGCAATTCGCGCTTGAGCCAGTCCAGTTGCTCGCGGCCGAGGAACGCCGTAGTCGGCCCCGGTTTGTCGGCCAGGTTCGCGTCGTTGCCGTCGCGGTAGCTGCGCATGTCGAGCACGAACACATCCAGCAGCGGCCCGTAGCTGAGCTTGCGGTAGACCCGCCCGCCGTTGTCGGCGCTTTGCAGGCGCATCGGTGCGTATTCGAGAAAGGCCTGGCGCCCGCGCGCGGTCAGCAGCTTGATGTCCTTGACCTTGTAGCGATCGTCCAACTGCTTGCTCGGCGACCAGTTGTTGGTGATTTCGTGGTCGTCCCATTGCCAGATCTGCGGCACCTCTGCGTTGAAGCGGCGCAGGTTTTCGTCCATCAGGTTGTAGCGATAGGCGCCACGATACTCGTCCAGGGTCTCAGCAACCTTGCTCTTGGCTTCGGTGGTGATGTTGCGCCAGATGCGCCCGTTCTCGGTGACCACTTCGGCGGGCACAGGGCCGTCGGCGTAGATGGTGTCACCGCTGTGGATGAAGAAATCCGGCAGACGCAGGCGCATGGCTTCGTAGATGCGCATGCCGCCGATGTCCGGGTTGATGCCGAAACCCTGGCCGACGGTGTCGCCGCTCCAGACGAATCGAATATCGCGGCGGGTTTGCGGCACGCTGCGCAAGTGGCCGAACCAGGGCTCACTGGCGACGCCGGTCTGGGCATCTTCGAAGAACACGCGATAGAAAATCGCCTGATCGGTGGGCAGGCCGGTCAGTTCGACCCGAGCGGTGAAATCGGTGCGTTGGTCGGCCAGCAGCGACACCGCCCGGCGCGGGTTGCTGAACATGCTGCGGGTGTCCCACTCGACCACCATGCGCGAGGGCCGGTCGCTGCGGCTCCAGACCATGGCGCGGTCGCCCAGCAGATCGCCGGACTGCACGCCGTCGGTCATTTTCGGCCGGTCCTTGACCGAGGCGATCACCGCCGGCGCCAGCCCCGGCAGGAGAATACCGGCGCCAGCGGCTTGAATGAGGCGGCGGCGTGTCAGGTCGAACTGCGTCATCACTATCCCTCTTGAGCGAAATGCCAAAGACAGGAACCTAGCAGTGCAATGTGACAGCAAAATTGGGCGCGCACTCTGTAGGAGCGAATTCATTCGCGATGCGGTGGTACATCCGACGCATCTGTGTCGGATGTACCATTTTCGCGAATGAATTCGCTCCTACAGGGGGCGCGGTGTGTCAGACGACATCTTCGTCACAGACCTATCGCTCCCGCCGGCAAGCCGTGCTGCTACGGGGTGCAGAGATCATGCACCGGCGGGCACCGCGTCCAGCTCCACCACCTCAGGCCGCTTGAGCAGCGCATACAAAACGCCGGTCACCACGCTGCCCGCGACGATCGCCAGCAAATAGAGCAACGCATGGTTGATCGCATTGGGGATCAGCAACACGAACAGCCCGCCATGGGGCGCCATCAGTTTGCAGCCGAAGAACATCGACAGCGCGCCGGTCAGCGCACCGCCGGCGATGCTCGCCGGGATCACCCGCAGCGGGTCCTTGGCGGCGAACGGAATCGCGCCTTCGGAGATGAAGCACAGCCCCAGCACGAACGCCGCCTTGCCCGCTTCCCGCTCGCTCTGGGCGAACTTGCGCCGGGCGATCAGCGCGGCGATGCCCATGCCGATCGGAGGCACCATGCCGGCCGCCATCGCCGCGGCCATCGGTGCGTAACTCTGCGACGCCAGCAGCCCCACCGAGAATGCGTAGGACGCCTTGTTGATCGGCCCGCCAAGGTCGACGCACATCATCGCGCCCAGCAATACACCCAGCAGGATCGCGTTGGTGGTGCCCATGCTGTCGAGGAAATGGGTGAGCCCTTCGAGCATCCCCGCCACCGGCTTGCCGACCACGTAGATCATCACCAGCCCCGTGAACAGACTGGCCAGCAGCGGAATGATCAGGATCGGCTTGAGCGCTTCGACGCTGGCGGGCAGCTTCGCGTAGCGGTTGATTGCGGCGGCGCTGTAACCGGCCAGAAAGCCTGCGACGATACCGCCGATAAACCCGGCGCCCAGCGTGCTCGCCAGCAAGCCGCCGATCATGCCGGGCGCAAGGCCGGGGCGGTCGGCGATGGAATAGGCGATGTACCCGGCCAGCAGCGGCACCATCAGTTTGAACGCGGCGTCGCCACCGATCTGCATCAGCGCTGCCGCGAGCGTGCCCTGCTCCTTGTAGGCGGTGATGCCGAACACAAACGACAGCGCGATCAGCAAGCCGCCGGCCACCACCATCGGCAGCATGAACGACACGCCGGTGAGCAAATGTTTGTAGACGCCGGTTTTGTCTTTCTTCGCCGGTGCCTTGGAGCTTGTGGCCTGAGACTCGATTTCGCCTTCTGCCAGCGCTTTTTTCAGCGTGGCCTCGGATTGCTTGAGGGCGATCCCGGTGCCGCAGCGGTAGACGCGCTTGCCGGCAAAACGCTCGGTCGCCACTTCGATATCCGCCGCCAGCAGCACCACATCGGCCTCGGCAATGGCCTGGGCGCTCAGCGGGTTGCGTGCGCCGACCGAGCCTTGGGTTTCGACCTGCAACTCATACCCGAGCTTTTTCGCCGCCTGTGCGATGGCTTCGGCGGCCATGAAGGTGTGCGCCACGCCCGTCGGGCAAGCGGTCACCGCCACCAGACGCGGCACCTTGCCCGCCGCGGCTTGCGGTTCGGCACTGGCGCTTTGTTGCGGGGCATGGACAGTCGCCAGCTCACTGGCCGAGCGCAGGAACGCATCGACGTCCTGCAACGCCTGGGCCGGCGTCGACTGATACAGCCGCTTGCCGGAGAAGCGCGTCAGGTCCAGCGGCCCTGTGTTGACCACCAGCACCCAGTCGGCAGCCTGAATGTCGCCCGCCGACATCTGTTTCTCGGGCTGGCGCGGGTCGTGCACTTCAACGCAGGTGCTCCAGCCCTGGCGCTGCGCCGCTGCGTCGAGCAAACGGGCGCTGAGGACGCTGCTGATCTTGCCGTTCGGACAGGCCGTAACGATGGCTAACTTCATCACACTTCCTCTCTTGTTATTGGGGCAAGACCGACACGCTGACGCCGCTTTCCAGCCGCTTGAGCTGCGCCTTGTCGTTGATGCCAAAACCGATCTGGGTCACGGCCATCGCCGCGATGGCCGTGGCGGTGCGCAGCGTCTGCTCGGGTTTGTGCCCGGCGATCAGGCCGTGAACCATGCCCGCCAGCAACGAGTCGCCGGCGCCCACGGTGCTGGCGACGCTGACCTTGGGTGGCAGCGCCTGCAGGCCTGCGTCGCCACTGAACCAATGCACGCCCTCGGCGCCCTGGGAAATCACCACATGCTCGATGCCGCGCTGGCGCAAGGCCGCAGCAGCCTGGGCCTGGGCGGCGATGGAAATGATCGGCGCATCCAGCGCGTCCGCCAGCTCCTCGGTGTTGGGCTTGATCATCCACGGCGCCGCTTCCAGCCCTGCGCGCAAGGCTTCACCGCTGGTGTCCAGCGCCACTTTCAGGCTTTTGCCGACGAGCATCTGCAGCAACGCTTTCAGCCACTGTGCACTGACGCCCCGGGGCAGGCTGCCGGCCACGACCACCGCGTCGAAACCTTGCGCGATCTGTTCGACCCGCGCCGCCAGCGCCTGTTGCGCCTCAAGGCTGACTTCCGGCCCCGGGCCGTTCAGATCGGTGATTCGGCCACTGGTTTCGGCCAGCTTGATGTTGCTGCGGGTTTCGCCCGGCACCCGGACGAACTCATCGACAAACCCGCGTCGGGCAAACAGCGCCTCGAATGCCTGCTGGTTGTCGACCCCGAGAAACCCGCCAACGGTCAGCTCATGGCCCAGATCGGCCAATACCTGAGCGACGTTCAGCCCCTTGCCCGCCGCATGGGTGATCATGCATTCGCTGCGGTTGACCTGCCCGGCCTCCAGGTGGCCCAGCTGCACCGTCAGGTCCAGCGCCGGGTTCATGGTCAGTGTCAGAATCTTCGCCATCACAGCCCCTCCACGAGGGCACGTACTTCTGCGGCGCTGCCCACCGCCAGCGCGTTCTGCGCAAGCGAGCGGGCGCCGCTGATACTCAAATCGCGCACGCAGGCTTTGACTTCGCCAATGCTGCGCGCCGCGACACTCAATTCATCCACCCCAAGACCGACCAGTACCGGCACCGCCAGCGGGTCGGCGGCCAGCTCGCCACACACGCCCACCCACTTGCCGTGGGCATGGGCGGCGCGCACGGTGATGTCGATCAGTTGCAGCACCGCCGGGTGCAAGCCATCAGCCTGGGCCGACAGCGTCGGGTGGCCGCGGTCGATGGCCAGGGTGTACTGGGTCAGGTCGTTGGTGCCGACGCTGAAGAAGTCCACTTCCTTGGCCAGCACTGGCGCCAGCAAGGCTGCCGACGGCACCTCGATCATGATCCCCAGCTGCAAGTCGGCGACCGGAATTTCGCCGCGCAGGCGCTCGGTCATTTCCCGCGCCTGGCGCCACTCCTCGACGCTGCCCACCATGGGAAACATGATCCGCAGCGGGCGGTTGTCGGCGGCTCGCAGCAACGCTCGAAGCTGGCTTTCCATCACCTCGGGGCGCTGCAGGGTCAGGCGGATGCCGCGCACGCCGAGGAAGGGGTTTTCTTCCTTGTCGATGGGCCAGTACGGCAAGGGTTTGTCGCCGCCGACGTCGAGCGTGCGCACCACCAGCGGGCGGCCTTGAAGGTCATCCAGCACGCGGCGGTATTCGGCCTCCTGAGTGGCCTCGTCGGGCGCTGAGCTGTGGGCCATGAACAGCAATTCGGTGCGCAGCAGGCCGATGCCTTCGGCGCCCTGCTCCACCGCTGCCGGCGTGGCGCTGCTGTCGCCGATATTGGCGCAGACTTCCACCGGATGGCCGTCGCGGGTGATCGCCGGCTCCATGCGCAGCGCCGCTGCCGCCTTGAGGCGGGTCTCGCGGGTGTCGCGCTCGAGCAGCGCGCGCTGCAGCGTCGCGTCATCCGGTGCGACGTCCAGCCGCCCGCGCTGGCCGTCGATCAACAGCGGCGTGCCGGACTTGATCAGCAGCACGGCATCGCCCGCCCCCACCAGCGCCGGAATGCCCAGTGCGCGGGCGACGATGGCGCTGTGGGCGGTGGCGCCGCCGCGTGCGGTGAGAATGCCCGCCACACGCGCCGGATCCAGACGCGCGACGTCCGAGGGGCCGACTTCGTCCATCACCAGAATGTAGGGTTCCTGCGGTTCGGCCAGCGCCTCGACGCCGCAGATCTGCGCCAGCACCCGGCGCCCGACATCGCGCAAGTCTGCGGCACGTTCGGCCAGCAGGGCGTCCTTGAGTTGCTCCTGTTGCAGCGCCGCCGCTTCGACCACGTTGATCCAGGCCGCCGCCGCGCTCTCGCCCTGCTTGAGGCGCAGGACCACCTCGTCGACCAGTTCGGGGTCGTCGAGCATTTCCTGATGGGTGACGAAAATCTCGCGGATGGCCTTGGCGGTGCTGCGCTGAATCAACTCGCCGATGTCCTGGCGCACCTGCACCAGCGCGGCCTGCAAGCGCTCGTGTTCAACGCTATGGGACTCGCCCTTGAGCGGATAATCGATGCTTGGCAGCACCTGAACATGGGCAGGCCCCACGGCAATGCCCGGGGCGGCAGGCACGGCCTGAATCTGCGAGCCGGCAGCCGGAGCGATTTTTTCCACCACGGCAGCGACAGCAACAGACTCGGGCGCGGATTCGGCGGGCAGCGGCTCAACCTCTTCGCCCAACCCGTCCAATACGGCAGCGACCAGCGCCGGCAGCGCATCAGCGGCGATACCGGGCTCGGCGATAAACTCCAGCGTCTGGCCACGGCGCACACCCAGACTCAGCAACTTGCTCAGGCTTTTCACCGAGACCGGATTTTCCGAGGACTCGACCACGCGCACCCGCACATCACCCTCGAAGCCCTTGGCCAGTTGCGCCAGCTCCTTGGCCGGACGCGCATGCAGCCCGTGGGCGTTGGCCAGTTTCACCTGGGCGCCGGGCCAGTCCGGCGGCACGTCGCCACCCAGCGCTTGCAGCACCGCGCGACTACTGGTGGCCTGACCCAACTCGCTGCCGCGCCCTTCGATCAACAGCGCGCACAAGCGCTCAAGCAGCGCCTGATGGGATTCGCCAAGGCTGGCCAGGCAGAACAGCCCCGTGAGTGGCTGGCCCAAGTGGCGCATGGGTTTGTCCGGGGTGACGAAGGCAAGGCCGGGTTTGTTTACCGTCTGCTCGCTGTGCAGCCACCACAGGCCATCGCCCAGCGGCAGCGCATCGACCTGCTGCAGAATCGCGGCGAAACCGTTGCTCACACAGTCGGCCTTGCGCAGCAGGCGGGCGCCGCGCCAGACCAGTTCTTCGAAATCATCGACCGACGCGCCCAGACAGATCATCTGCGCATCCAGCGCCAGCTCCTGCGGCGCGCCTTGCAGCAGCTTGAGCAGCGCCTCGGGGGTTTTCGCCTGACGCAACGCTTCGCCCAGATCGGTTTCGCCCAGGGCGCGGGTCAGCAGTTGCAACAGGCGCAGGTGCTCGTCGGATTTGGCCGCGATGCCGATGGCCAGGTAGACGATCTGGCCGTCGCCCCAGTCCACGCCTTCGGGAAATTGCATCAGGCGCACGCCGGTGGCGAACACCTGATTGCGGGTCTGCGGCGTGCCGTGGGGGATGGCGATGCCCTGGCCGAGAAAGGTCGAGCCCTGTGCTTCACGCGCCTGCAAGCCTTGCAGGTAGCCAGGCGCCACCAATTGGTCGGCGACCAGCAGATCAGCGAGCAGTTGCAATGCGGCGGGTTTGTCCACAGCCGCCTGGGCCATGGAAATTTGCTCAACGGTCAGTTCGAGCATGCCTTTCTCCTTCGCAGCGCAGGTGTGCGCCTGATTCTTGTTGTAGGGCCGGTGGGGCCCGATGATGGTGCGGTCACGGGTCTGGCAGAGATCTGCGTTATTTGCCGAATATCGCCATAAACAGGCTTGCTGAATCGTTTAATCTAGTTTGACCGGCACGTTACTCGATAATCTGCGCAGATTGAAGCTCATCTCATCGATTGGTGTAGGACACATCCTGAAAAAAGCTCGGAAGCTTCCGACATCGCGATGGTCTGCTGTAATGATGACCGCGAATCAGCGAAAATCCCCGGCGCATGCCATAACAAAAGGAAAGCCCGGCTTGAAACTCAGTGATATTGCGCGTCTTGCGGGTGTCTCGGTGACCACCGCCAGCTACGTGATCAACGGCAAGGCCGAACAGCAGCGCATCAGCAACGCCACGGTCGAGCGCGTGCGCGCGGTGGTCGAGGCCCATGACTTCCGGCCCAACCCGCAAGCGGCCGGCCTGCGCAGCCGCCATACCCGCACCCTGGGTTTTATCCTGCCGGACCTGGAAAACCCCAGTTACGCGCGCATCGCCAAGCAGCTGGAACAAGGCGCCCGCGCCCGAGGTTACCAGTTGCTGATCGCCAGCTCCGACGACGATCCCATCAGCGAACTGCAACTGCTGCAGCTGTTCCGCGCCCGGCGCTGCGATGCGCTGTTCGTCGCCAGCTGCTTGCCCTCCAGCGATGACAGCTACCGCGACTTGCAGAAGCACGGCATCCCGGTCATCGCCATCGACCGCGAGATGGACCCGGCGCATTTCTGCTCGGTGGTCAGCGACGACCACGACGCCAGCCAGCAACTGACCCGCAGCCTTTTGGAAACCCGTCCGCGCCACATCGCCCTGATCGGCGCCCGCCCGGAGCTGAGCGTCAGCAAGGCGCGGGCCAGCGGTTTCGAGGATGCGCTGGAAGGCTTCAAGGGCGAGGTGATCATCGAACATGGCGAACCTTTCAGCCGCGACACCGGCCTTGAAATCGCCGGCAAGATGCTCGACCGGCTGGGCTATTTCCCCGACGCGCTGATCACCACGTCCTATGTGTTGCTGCAAGGTGTTTTCGACCTGTTGCATGAGCGCCGCCTCAATCCCGATCAACTGCACTTGGGCACTTTCGGTGACACCCAGTTGCTGGACTTCTTGCCGCTGCCGGTCAACGCCATGGCCCAGCAGCATGCGCTGATCGCCGAAAAAGCCCTGGCGCTGGCCCTCGATGCGGTGGAAAAGGACGCCTACCACCCCGGCGTGCACGCCATCGTGCGCACCTTCAAGCAGCGTATTCATCAGGACTGACCGTGAAGCTGATCGACACCCACACGCACCTGGATTTCGACGATTTCGACGCCGATCGCCAGAGCGTACTGCAGCACTGCCAAGAGCGGGGAGTAGAGCGCATGGTGGTGCTGGGGGTCTATCAGCGCAATCTGCAACGGGTGTGGGATCTGGCGCTGAGCGAGCCTTCGGTGTATGCGGCGCTGGGCTTGCACCCGATCTATCTGGACGAACACCTGCCTGAACATCTGCAGGAATTGCGCGGCTGGCTGGAACGCCTGGCGGGCCATCCCAAACTGTGCGCGGTAGGTGAAATCGGCCTGGATTACTACGTCGAAAGCCTCGATCGAACGCACCAGCAAGCCGTGCTCGACCAGCAACTGCAGATGGCCGCCGACTTCAACCTGCCGGCGCTGCTGCACGTGCGCCGCAGCCACGCCGACACCATCGCCACCCTCAAGCGCTTCAGGCTCAAGCGCGCCGGGATCATTCACGCCTTTGCCGGCAGCCGTGAAGAAGCCCGCGAGTACATCAAGCTCGGTTTTAAACTCGGCCTTGGCGGCGCCGCCACTTGGCCGCAGGCGCTGCGCATGCATAGGGTGCTCAAGGAACTGCCGCTGGACAGCGTGGTGCTGGAAACCGATTCCCCCGACATGGCCCCGGCCATGTACCCCGGCCAACGCAACAGCCCCGAGCATTTGCCGGAAATCTGCGAAGCGCTGGCCCGGATCATGGAGATCGCGCCCGAGCAACTGGCCGAGGCGAGTACCGCGAATGCCTGTGCGGTGTTTGGCTGGGCGGGCTGACCGCTAATCAGGGCTGTTGAACTCATGCGCCGCGCGATCTTCAGAGTTACGAGGCGTTTCGGAAGATACGTCGTACACCTGTAGGAGCGAATTCATTCGCGAAAAATGTTCCAGGCGACACCGATGCGTCGAATGTTCCGACGTATCGCGAATGAATTCGCTCCTACAGGTCTGAGCAAATCCCGACAGGGAGTTGACCCCATGAGCGGATCACCCGGCACTGCAAAGTCTGAAGTCGTTCTGCTGGCCACCCACAAGCAACTGGCGACCCACGAAACCGTGGTCCAGCAAGCCTTGGCCAAGCGCATCGCCACGTTGCTCGGCGCCGAATTCGCAGGTACTTACGATCCCGCGCTGCACCGGGGCCACTCGCTGTACTACATCCCGTCCGACACGCTGATCGGCAAACACTCGGGCGATGCGCTGAATATTCGTACCGTCGATGACTTCTTCGGCGGCTTGATCGATTACCCGTTCATGGCCACCAAGGCCATCTCCCATCCCCTGCTCAAGGACGCCACTGCCCGGCCCAATGGCTGGTCCGAGCGTTTTTTCGAAGACGCCGCCGATGCCGTGCTCACTGGCTTCAGCGTATTCAACGAAGAGGACGCCAGGCGCGCCGGTCGCCAACTGCTCAAGGACGGCCCGGTGCGGATCAAGCCGGTGCTGGCCACCGCCGGGCGCGGGCAAGTGGTGGTCAACTCCGAGGCACAGCTCGATGAGGCCATCTCCGCCCAGGACATGAGTGAAGTCGAGCAATGGGGGCTGGTGCTGGAAGAGGACCTGAGCGACGTGATCACCTACAGCGTAGGCCAGGTGCAGCTTGCCGGGCTGACCGTGAGCTATCACGGCACCCAGAGCCTCACCGAAGACAACAACGGCGAGCAGGTCTATGGCGGCTCGCAACTGTGGCTGGTGCGCGGCGGGTACGACGAATTGCTCAAGCTCGATCTGCAGGAAGACGTGCGCCGCTCGGTGCTCCAGGCCATGAGCTACGAACAGGCCGCGCTGGATTGCTTCCCGGATTTTCTCGCCTCACGGCGCAACTACGACATCGCCCACGGCACCAACGCGCGCGGCGAGGTGTGCTCCGGGGTGCTGGAGCAATCGTGGCGCATCGGCGGCGCCAGCCCGGCCGAGGTCGAGGCGCTGGTGGCGTTCGCCGCCGACCCGCAACTGCAGCGGATCGGCGCTTCAAGCCATGAGATCTACGGGCAGACCACCCTGCCCGCCCACGCCCATGTTCTCTACGAGGGCGACGATCCCGACGTCGGCCTGATCAGTAAATTCACACAGGTCCAGCCTTATGACCGTACGCAGTGAAACCATCGATATTTCCGTCAGCGACCAATACATCAGCGGCACCATCCTCACCCCCGGCGCGAAAATGCCCGGCATCCTGTTCGTCCACGGTTGGGGCGGCAGCCAGCAGCGCGACCTGTCACGGGCCAGGAACATCACGGGTTTGGGTTGCGTGTGCCTGACCTTCGACTTGCGTGGCCACGAGCGCACCCACGAAATGCGCACCACGGTGTCACGCGAGCACAGCATGGAAGACCTGCTCGCCGCCTACGATCGGCTGGCCAGCCACCCGGCGGTGGACAACAACGCCATCGCGGTGATCGGCAGCAGTTACGGTGGTTATCTGGCGACGATTCTCAGCGCCATGCGCCCGGTGCGCTGGCTGGCGCTTCGGGTGCCGGCGCTGTACTGGGATGCGGACTGGGACATGCCCAAGCAGGCACTGGATCGGGACAAACTGGCGCACTACCGGCGCTCCGCCGTCACCGCCGCCGACAACCGCGCACTGGCCGCCTGCAAGGACTTCAAGGGCGATGTGCTGCTGGTGGAGTCCGAGCAGGACGACTACGTGCCCCACGCCACGCTGATGAGCTACCGGACCGCGTTCGACCTGGCACACTCGCTGACCTATCGCCTGCTCGACGGCGCCGACCATGGGCTGTCCAGCGACACCAGCCAGCACGCCTACACCACCTTGCTGACCGACTGGATCAGCGAGATGGTCATTGGCTCGCGACTGGTGGACTACCCCCATCACTCGGCGGCGTATTCCTGAGCAGAGGCAGGGCGAAAAAGAACGACGCGCCATTGCCGGTGTTCTGCGCCCAGATCCGCCCTTCGTGAAAGTCGATGATCGAGCGGCAGATCGACAGGCCCATCCCCAGGCCGCTGGCCTTGGTGGTGAAGAACGGATTGAACAGCGACGGCAGCACTTCGGGGTCGATGCCCGGCCCGTAGTCGGCGATTTCGAGGATGACCCCCTTGTCACCGAGCCGGGTGCTGATGTGCAACTGGCGTTGATGCCGCGCAAGGCCGCTCATGGCCTGACAGGCGTTGATCAGCAGGTTGATGATCACCTGCTGCAACTGAATGCGGTCGGCCAGCACCGGAAGATTGTCCGCGCTGAGCGTCACCTTTGGCGAGATGTGGTGGTGATTGATCTCGTGCTGCACGACGCCCAGGGTTTCCCTGACGATGTCGTTCAGGCGCTCGGGGCGGCGCACCGGGTCGCTCTTGCGTGACAGGTCGCGCACCCGGCTCAGCACCTCGGAGGCACGCCAGGCGCTGTCCTTGATCCGCTGCAACGCCGCGAGGGCTTCGGGAATGTCCGGCTCGGCGCGGTCCAGCCAGCGCCGGCAGCCATCGGCGCCGCTGTTGATCACCGTCAGCGGCTGTTTGACTTCATGGGCGATGGACGCGGTCAGCTCGCCCAGGGTGGTCACGCGGCAGATGTGGGTCAACTGCGACTGGGTGCGGTAGAGCATCTCTTCGGCCTCCACCCGCTCGGTGATGTCCGACAGCGCGCCCTGATATTCGAAGCGATCGTCCTGGGCGAAGATCGGAATCGCGATCAGATGAATGTGCTTGATGCGCCCGTCCGGCATCACCAGACGATGGCGCGCCTCAATCTGCGCCTCATGGCGCCCGGCTCGTTCGAATACGTCATGCACGATCGAATGCTCTTCCACCGGCGTGCGCGCCAGGATCATCGAGCGGGTCACCGGAATGTCGTGGGGGTACTCGAAGATGCGCGCGGTTTCGCTCGACCAGGTCATCTGTTCCGAATTGGCGCTGAAGCCCAGGCTGCCGGTCTGGCTCAGGCGCTGGGCACCGCTGAGGTAGATCTCGTTCTGGCGCAGGGTATCGGCGGCCTGCTTGCCGCGCATGGCCAGGAAGGCAATCGCCGACAGCGCCGTGAGGCAGCGCACGAAGCTGGTCACCGAGTCCCAGTCGCGGTAGCCCTCGTCGATGAAGAACATCGCCACCACCATGCCCATGCAGAACAGCGACACGCCGATCACCACACGAATCGAAAAGACATTGGCGGCCATCAGCAACAGCGTGAGGTAAATGATCGTCGCGGCGATGTCGCGATGATGGGCGGCTGTGTTGATGATCACGATGCCTGCGAACACCACCAGGCCGATCCCCCAGACCAGCCACTGCTCGTAGCGCTTCTTGCTGACTTCGATCAGCGGCTGACGCACGGACGCGCCGCCATCGGCCTGCCGCGAGTCGAAGCAGGACGGCGAAGCGAAGCGGTCGTATTTGTTCTTGCTGGTAGACCCTGGGATGCTCATGCGCCTGCACCCTCCCTTATCAACCCGGCGTTGGAGAACAGCAGTCTAAACGCTGACCGGCCTGATTGAACAAGCCAACAAACCCTGAAATCCGGCCATTGAAAACCCGGTTCACCGACCCGCAGAACGGATAGCGCCCTCGATGCTTTCGATCAGCATTTCACTGTCAAAGGGCTTGGCCAGGTAGCCGTAGGCGCCGAGTTTTTCTGCAGAGCGACGCGAAACCGGATCACTGGACGCGGTGATGAAAATGATCGGAATCGAGTAGCCCTGGGCCAGAAGCTGCTGGTACATCAGCAGCCCGTTCATACCCGGCATCTGGATATCCGAGACCATGCAACTGAGGCTGGGCAGCGTGCTGCAGGCGAGCAGTTTTTCCGCGCTGTCGAACAGCTGGACGCCATATCCACAGGCGCGCAGGAGGCTGTCGAGCGAGAGCAGAACATTGCAGTCGTCATCGACAATGGCGAGGTTGGGTCGGGTGAACAATTCGTACACCTTCTAATGTTGGACGGCGGAGTCCCTTGACTCTGTCCAACACACCATACGCCCTGCGCCGCGCGGCTTAATCATACATGGGTATATTATTTCTCCCCCTGCGCCTGCAGCGCCTGGGCCATGCGCACCAGATCAGCGAAAGTCTTGGCCAGCATCTTGCGCATGACGTTGGCGCGGTGAATCTTCACCGTGATTTCGCTCAGGCACAGCTGGCCGGCGATCTGCTTGTTCATCAGGCCTGAGGCCGCCAGCCCCATCACGTCTTGCTCGCGGGCACTCAGGGTGGCGAACCTGCGGCGCAGGTCGAGCTGCCCCTTGCGACTCTCGCGCTGCTGGACGTCTTTGGCCAGGGCCAGCGCGACGGCGTCGAGCAAATCCTGTTCGCGAAAAGGTTTGGCGAGAAAATCCACCGCGCCAGCCTTCATGGCCCTGACGGTCATGGCGATGTCGCCGTGGCCGGTCATGAAAACGATGGGCAAGGTTTCCCGGGCCTTGACCAGCTCGCTCTGGAACTCCAGGCCGCTGATGCCCTGCAGGCGCACGTCCAGCACCAGGCAACTGGCGACGTCGGGCCGCTTGAAATCGAGAAACTCGGCGACCGAGGCGAACACCTCCACCCGCCAGCCCACCGAACGCAGCAGGCTGCTCAGGGTATCGCGCAAGGGCTGATCATCATCGACGACATAGACCCAGGTCGGTTCGTGGTCCGTTTTGCTGGTCAGCGCAGAAATGCTCATGGGGCGGCTCGAAGGTGGCGAAGCACGGGTTGAGCAAAATTCTAAGGTCACCCGCCGCCATGCCCTATGACAAATTTCCCTGTTTTCATGCCAGCTTTTCTCACGCCACCGGACTCTTCAACCAGCGCAGAAAGCCGCCCTTTTTGATCTCCACCGGCTTTTGCAGCAACAGCGACTGGCGCACGCCCTGGCGGAACAACTGCAACTTGTTCAAGGCCACCTGCAGCTCGCCGCCCTGCTGCAAATGCTGATGCAGAACGCTTTCGTCGATGCGAAAGATCACGCAACTGCTGATGCACCTGAAATGCCCGCGAGACGGTGCGCCGGCCAGCACGCCCTCTTCGCCCAGCACCTCGCCCGGCCCCATGCGCGAGGCCTCGACCAGACATTCGCCGTTGTGCATGGACAGCGAAATCACCCCGGTGCTGATCACCATCAATTGACTGGACACCTCATTCAGATCCAGCACCACCTGATCGGCCGCGTACTCGACCGCGATCATGCTCTGGGCCAGTTGATCGCGAATATCCCGACTCATCGAGCGGAAAATCCTGACGTCTTCGAGCAGCAATCGCTGTCGGCTCCAGCCCTGGGCAGGTTCAGCCTGGGTGTCACTGCCCAGCAGCACGCCAGCGGCCTCCAGGTGACGGTGGGCCAAATCAGAGAGCTGGTTGCACACCTCGTAGCGCTGCGCCATCGACGCAATGAAACCGCGGACTTCGTACTCGCGGTACTCCAGGGTCGAAGCCTTGACGAAGGCCTTGGGGGCGGGCGTCGCCAGGAGCTGGCGGGTGCCCTGCATCGCTCGTTCGAGGGCTTCGATGACGCGGCCCGGGCGAACCCGCGATGGCACTTGCAGGATCACCGAGACGCCGTGCATGTCCGCCGGCCGGCTGAAATTGAGCAGCTGCGCATTGGCCACGACGGCGTTGGGGATGACCGCCATGCTGCCCTGTGAGGTCATCAGGTGCGTGGCCCGCCAGTCGATGTCGATGACCTTGCCTTCCAGGCTGCCGATCTGCACGTAGTCGTCGACCTGATACGGCTTGGTGGTGTTGAGCACCACGCCGCTGAACAGGTCGCTCAAGGTACTGCGCAGGGCCAGGCCCGCGACGATCGCCATGCCGCCGGACGTGGCCAGCAATCCTTTGACCGGCAACTGCATCACGTAGCCAGCAGCCGCCACCCCGGCCGCCAGGAAAACCCCGGCGCTGACGATGTCCTGGACCAAGCGCCCGCCATGGTCGGCCCGGCGAAAGAACATCGCATTGATGGCCACCGTCAGCATGCGCGCGGCGAACACCCACCACACCACCGCCAGCAAGGTGCTGAGCAGGTTGAGCGTGACATCGTCGGGCCAGGGCGAGGGTTGCAGCGGGCTGATGTCGTAGGCCACCAGCAGCCAGGTGAAGAGCACGAACATCGTCATGCGCACCAGCATGCGCTGGCGTTTGCGCAGCGGGTCGGTGAGGTGCCAGGCCAGCAGGTCCACGGCCAGCACCGCGAAGCCGAGGATCAGGGAACCTGCCTGCGAGATGGCGAACATGGTTGCTCCATGCCAACAAAAAAAGCCTGTTCCGCAGGGCCGGAACAGGCAAAGGATGATGCGCGATGTTTATGCGACAGGGATCGACGGATCCGCGGCGGCCAGTGCCGAGGCGCGGTCCAGCGGCGGATAGATCCACACCGAGTTGATGTTCTTCTTCAACTCCTTGGCCTCCTCGCGGATCAGCTTGACCTGGCGATCCCAGCCCTCGGTGTACACCGCGCCCCACTCGCCCAGATCCAGGCAGGTGACGTATTTGGGTTGGCTGTACGGACGCGGCTCGACACCCAGCAGATCGGCGACCACGTTATTGCCGGCATGGCGGCCCAGGGGGATCGCGTGCTGGCAGGACATGGCGGCGAAGTTGCCGACGTCATCGCACGCGGCGTAGGCCACGTCGCCCGCTGCGTACACCGCGTCCTGGCCGACCACCTTGAGGTTTTCATCGACGAACAGACGGCCCTGACGATCCAGCTCGCCAGCGATCTGCCGGGTGAGCGGGCTGGCCAGGAAGCCCACGGTCCAGATCACGGTGCTGGCTTCGATGTGCTCGCCATCGGCCAGGGTCACACCGTTGGCGTCGACCTTGGCGACAGTCGCGCCCAGCCGCCACTCGATGTTCATGTGCGCGCAGGCCTCGACGATCGACGGGCTGATGCCTTCGCCGAAAGCCGCGCCGATGGTGGCACCGCGGTCGACCACGATCACCCGCACCTTGGCGTCGGCACCCAGCACTTCACGCAGACGGGCCGGCATTTCAGTGGCGGTTTCGATGCCGGTGAAGCCGCCACCGCAGACCACGACGGTGTTGCGCGCAGCCGAATCCGGCAATTGCGACAGGCCCTTGATGTGTTGTTCCAGGCGCGCGGCCGACTCGATGGTGTCGACATCGAACGCGAACTCATGCACGCCTTCAAGCGCCGGACGATTCAAGGCGCTGCCGGTGGCCAGCACCAGCCGGTCGTATTTCAACCAGGATTGCACGCCCTGGGCGGTCACGTACTGCACGCGCTTGCTCTGAACGTCGATGTTTTCGGCAGAGCCTTTAACGAACTCGATGCCGGTGGCGGCGAACAACTCGGCCAGTGGCGCCTTCATTTCATGCACGTTGGATTCATAAAAGCGCGGACGGATACGCAACTCGGCCTGGGGCGCCAACACGGTGATTTTAACGTCGGCGTTTTTTTCCAGATCAAGTTTGCGGGCAGCGCCCAGCGCACTCCAGACGCCCGCGAAACCGGCGCCGAGTACCAGGATATGTTGGCTCATGTTGTTCTCCAGGTTG
The DNA here is from genome assembly GCF_056627435.1 of Pseudomonas sp. 2. Classification (NCBI taxonomy): domain Bacteria; kingdom Pseudomonadati; phylum Pseudomonadota; class Gammaproteobacteria; order Pseudomonadales; family Pseudomonadaceae; genus Pseudomonas; species Pseudomonas sp. 2. Next base: position 80,880 of record NZ_JBWXNG010000003.1, on the reverse strand, counting down.
GCAGTCAAAGTGCTCGCATTGGCGAGGAGTCCTGCACACTTTAAGGGGCGGCCGATGCGCTGTCAGTGCTGCAAACGTTGGGGAAAATAACGCCAAAGCTGTAGCCACTCATACTTGGGTATATATCGAATCGGCGCTGTGCTTTCTGGCACGGTTTTATCCGCGAGCGATAACTTTGGTGTGACTTTCCAGTCACTTCTTAGACGTTTTCATTCTTATAAAGCGAGTATTAACGACGGAGATTAAAGACACTGGGCAACCTACAAAGAGCAGGCTAGAGTTGCCAGCTTCTACATCCGATCACACCCTTGCCGAGTACTCGCTTAGATGAACGCCCCGTTTGAAATCGATGCCCTGATCCGCGAGCGACGTTCCAAACGCGGGTATCTCGATGAGCCCGTGCCGCTGGAAACCGTGCGAGAGATTCTGGCCGTCGCCACGTCCGCGCCCAGCTCCAGCAACAGCCAGCCCTGGCGGTGCATCGTGCTGACCGGCGAGGCCCTGAAGCAGGTCACTACTGGCGCCGTCGACCGGTACCTCAGTGCCCCGCAAAGCCTGGCGCCGGAATACCCGTTCTTCCCCGAGCAGATGCCGCCACCCCATGACGCCCGGACCACCGCCTTCCGCCAGCAACTGGGCGCCGCGCAGAACAGCCCGCGGGAAGACAAACTGGCCCGCGGCATCAACATCGAAAAGCAGTTCCGCTTCTTCGATGCGCCGGTCGGCATCATCTTCACCATGGACCGCCGCCTCGAACGGGCGAGCTTCATCTGCTATGGCGCGTTTTTGCAGAACATCATGCTGGCGGCAAAAGCGCGGATGCTCGACACCTGCGCGCAACAGATCTGGTCGCTGCAGCACCGGTTTCTGCGCCAGGAATTGCAACTGGATGAAAACGCCATGGTCATCGCCGGCATGGCCATGGGCTGGGCGGACAACCAACAGTCGGAAAACCGCATGAACGTACCCCGTGCCGGGCTGGACGAGGTGGTCAGCTTCCGCAGTTGAGCGAGGCTCAGCGCGAGAAGCGGCTACGGTAGTCCCGCGGCGAGATGGCCAGGTTGCGATGGAAGGTGACGCGCATCCGCTCTTCATCGCCAAAGCCGCACTCGTGGGCCACCTGATCGATATGCCGGTCGGAATCCTCGAGCATGCGCCGCGCGGCCTCCAGGCGGAAGAACTCCAGTGCCTTGGCCGGGCTGCGACCGGTCTTGAGCTTGTACACGCGGCTGAAGTTACGCGCGCTCATGTTGGCCTGCTGGGCCAGTTGCTCGACGTCGAGCTCGGCGCGGTGCAGGTTGCGCGTCAGCCACAGATGGAAATCGGCGAACACGTCGCCGTCCTGCATCTGCGCCTGCAGCATGGTGCTGAACTGCGACTGGCCGCCCGGGCGCTTCATGAACACCACCAGCTCGCGCGCCACCTCCATGGCCACCTCGCGCCCGCAGTCGGCTTCCACCAGCGCCAGCGCCAGGTCGATCCCGGCAGTCACCCCGGCCGAGGTCCAGACCGTACCTTGCTGAATGAAGATCGCATCCTGGTCGACATCGACCGTCGGAAAGCGCGACTTGAGCATGTCGCACATGGCCCAGTGCGTTGCCACCCGTTTCTCGCCGAGCAGCCCCGCCTGGGCCAGCAGAAAGGCGCCACTGCACACTGACGCCATGCGCCGAGCGTGAGGCGCGATTTCACGCAGCCAGGCGATGGTGTCGGGGTTGTTTTCCAGCGCCTGAAGGATTTCCGGCGCGCCCGGGACGATCACGGTGTCGACCACCCGGCCTGCCAGCGAGGACAGGTCCTCGGCGTTGACCTGTACGCCTTCGGCAGTGAGGGTCAGGCCGCCGGCAAGGCTCACGGTCGGCCGATCGTAGCCAGCCAGGCCGCGCTTGTGCATGGCTTTGGTGGCGGCCCAGAACACCGTCTGCGCGCCGGTCAGATCCAGCAGGCCCATCTGCGGGTAGGCCAGAAACACGACGGTACGGGGCTGGCTGGACGGCGCGAACGCGGAGTTGGACATGGCCGCAATCCTCGGAAAGCGGCAATTATGCCAAGCGGCGCTGCTCGGCTCCACTGCGTTTCATCGCCCGCTTGCGGGCTCGCCGCCGAATCTCACACCTGCGTAGCAGCACGGCTTGCCGGCGGGAGCGATCTGTCTGTGACACAGATGTCGCCTGACACACCGCTCCCGCGGGCAAGCCCGGCTGCTACGCTCCTCAGGCGTCTATCGGTGGCATATCAGCCGTCGCATCCACCCGACTATCAAACCCCGGCGTGAGGATGATCTTGCGGCAATCCTGCTCGCGCTTGTCGAAGATCGCATAGCCTTCGGAGGCCTCCTCCAGCGACAGGCGATGGGTGATGATCGCCTCCGGCGCCAGCGCGCCTTGTTCGATCAGGCTGAGCAGTTCAGGCAGGTAGCGGTGCACGTGAGTCTGGCCCATCTTGAAGGTCAGGCCCTTGTCGAACGCATCGCCGAACATGAAGCCATGAATGAACCCGGAATAGACACCCGGCACGCTGACCGTGCCGCCCCGGCGCACTGCGGCGATGCATTGCCTGAGGGCCTTGCCGCTGCTGCCTTCCAGCTTGAGGGTCGCGAGGATGGTCTCGGTGGTGCTGCCCTTGGCCTCGAAGCCCACGGCGTCGATCACCGCATCGACGCCGCGCATGCCGGAGGTCTGGCGAATGATGGTGTCCGCCGGGTCGTCATCCTCATCGAAGTTGACCGGGATCGCGCCATAGGTGAACTGCGCGTAGGCCAGCCGGTAAGCGTGGTGATCGACGATAAATATCTGCTCGGCGCCGAGCATTTTCGCGCAGGCCGCGCTGAGTAATCCGACAGGGCCTGCGCCATAGATCGCCAGGCTCGACCCCGGGCCGACACCGGCATTGAGCACCGCCTGCCAGGCGGTGGGCAGGATGTCGGAGAGAAACAGTACCTTCTCGTCGGCCAGTGTGCCCGGCACCTTGAACGGCCCGACGTTACCCTTAGGCACCCGCACGTATTCGGCCTGCCCGCCCGGCACGCCACCGTACAGATGGCTGTAACCGAACAGCGCGGCGCCGGGGGCGATGGACTTCTTGTTGAGAATCGCCCCACGTCCGGTGTTGGTGGTTTCGCATGCGGCAAATGCCTGCATCTGACAGAAGAAACAACTGCCACAGGCGATCACGAACGGAATCACTACCCGGTCGCCCGGCTTGACCGCCGTGACTTCGGGGCCGACCTCTTCGACGATGCCCATGAATTCATGACCGAAGATATCGCCCTGCTCGGTGGCGGGGATCTTGCCGCGATACAGGTGCAGGTCAGAGCCGCAAATGGCAGTGGCCGTCACCTTCAGCAGCACGTCGTCGGGCTCCTGGATCATCGGGTCGGCAACGGTCTCCACCCGTACGTCGTGGGCACCGTGGTAGGTCAGTGCGCGCATGAACTTCTCCTTGTCTGGCAGGCCGGAATGCATGGAATAAGGATAGGTGCGGCCTTGGTGAAGTTCAGGCGGCTACATCACAGGTGACCAGCGGACACCAGACGCTTGCGTAGCAGCACGGCTTGCCGGCGGGGCGGTGTGTCGGGCGATGCATTCGTTACAGACAGACCGACCCGCCGGCAAGCCGTGCTGCTACGGGGGCTACCTGCGACAGGTGCAGATTCCAGCGATTCAGGTGATAGTGCTCGCAGTTCTCGTAGTGTTCGGAGTCCCCCCATGAGTTCCTCCCCCATGCGCATCTGCATCGCCGGCGCGGGCGCCATCGGCTGTACGCTGGCCGCGCGCATTGCGCTGAGCGGGCGCCCGGTCAACGTCTTCGCCCGAGGCCGCACACTCGCTGCGCTGCAACGCAACGGCATTCACCTGCAGGACTTGCAGGGCCGCCACCATGTGCAGGTCAACGCCAGCGACAACGCCGAAACCCTGGGCGAACAGGACCTGTTGTTCCTCTGCACCAAGGCCCCTTCGCTCAGCGGCCTGCTGCCGAACATCCGCCCGCTGATCGGCCCCAATACCGTGGTGGTGCCGGTGATCAACGGCGTGCCCTGGTGGTATTTCCATGGTGAAGGCGGCCAGTTCGACGGCCATCGCGTGGAAACCGTCGACCCTGACAGCCGCATTACCGACACCCTGGACCTGCACAAGGTCATCGGCTGCGTGGTGTTCATCACCGCGCAAAGCTCGGCGCCTGCGGTGGTCAAGACCCACAATCCGTATCGCATCATTTTCGGGGAGTTGAACAATCAACTGACGCCGCGCCTGCAGAGCCTGGTGCAGTTGATCGAAAGCGCCGGTATCGAAGCCCAGGGCACCGACCGGATTCGCGATCAGCTGTGGACCAAGATCATCGCCAACCTGACGTCCAACCCGGTGTCAGTGGTGACCGGCGCGACCCTGGAGCAGATCTACGGCCTGCCGGACATGCGCGAGCTGGCGCTGGCAACCTTCAACGAGGCCATGCAAGTGGCAGCTGCCTATGACGCGAAACTGAGCATGGAGCCCACGACCTTCATGCAGTTCGGCGCCAGCATGGGGCCAGTGCGCACCTCGATGCTGCAGGATTTCGACAAGGGCCTGCCGCTGGAACTGGCGGCGATTGGCGATGCGGTGCTGGAGCTGGCGGCGAAGGTGAGCATCCCCATGCCGATCACCCGGATGGTGCTGACCCTGGCACGGTTTTGCGGGGAGCATCCGCACCATAAGGAACATGCGCGGCATTGATTCAAGGGCTGAAAACAACCCGATTTTGCTGCCGAATCCAAATCCCTGTGGGAGTGAGCTTGCTCACGAATGCGGCAGCACGGTCACATCTGCAGTGACTGGCAGGACCTCTTCGTGAGCAAGCTCACTCCCACAGTTCTGTGCGTCACCCACAAAACAGGCTCCGCGCAGAGGGCCTACGAATTAGGTAATCGGCGCCGGGTTGAACAGGGTGATGTCGTTGTGCAGGCGATAGTGCTCGGTCCAGGTCTTCTTCTTGCCGCTGGCGACGTCGAGATAGAAATGGAACAGCTCCCAGCCCAGCTCTTCGATGCTGGCACGACCGGTGGCGATGCGCCCGGCATCGACGTCGATCAGATCAGGCCAGCGGTGAGCCAGTTCGGTGCGGGTCGAGACCTTGACCACCGGTGACATCGCCAGGCCGTACGGCGTGCCGCGCCCGGTGGTGAACACGTGCAGGTTCATGCCCGCCGCCAGTTGCAGCGTGCCGCAGACGAAGTCACTGGCCGGCGTGGCGCAGAAGATCAGGCCTTTGCGCGTGACCCGCTCGCCAGGGCCGAGCACGCCGTTGATCGCGCTGTTGCCGGATTTGACGATCGATCCCAGGGATTTCTCGACAATGTTCGACAACCCGCCCTTCTTGTTGCCCGGCGTGGTGTTTGCACTGCGGTCCGCTTCGCCCTTGGCCAGGTACCGGTCGTACCAGTCCATCTCGCGCACCAGTTCCTCGGCCACTTGCGTGGTTTCGGCGCGGGAGGTGAGCAGGTAGATCGCATCGCGCACTTCGGTCACTTCCGAGAACATCACGGTCGCGCCAGCGCGCAACAGCAGGTCCGAGGCGTAGCCCAGCGCCGGGTTGGCGGTGATGCCGGAAAAGGCATCACTGCCACCGCACTGCATGCCCAGGATCAGCTCGGAGGCCGGCACCGTTTCGCGACGGCGCTGGTCGAGCTTCTTCAGGCGCACTTCGGCCAGCTCCATGATCTGCTCGATCATTTCGTTGAAGCCTTGCTTGGAATCCTGCAGGCGGTACATCCACTCATCGCTGAGGTCGACCGACGGGTCGTTCTGATGCATCACCTGCTCGGCCTGCAGCTTCTCGCAACCCAGGCCGATCACCAGCGCTTCGCCACCCAGGTTCGGGTTGCGCGCCAGGTTGCGCACGGTGCGGATCGGGATGTACGCGTCCTTGGCGGTGATCGCCACGCCACAGCCGTAGGTGTGGGTGATGGCGACCACGTCATCGACGTTCGGGTATTTGGGCAGCAGTTCTTCGCGGATGCGCTTGACGGCAAAGTCCAGCACGCCAGTGACGCACTGCACCGTGGTGGTGATGCCCAGAATGTTGCGCGTGCCGACGGTGCCGTCGGCGTTGCGATAGCCTTCGAAGGTAAAACCTTCCAGCGGCTCGCCACGGCCCGGCACTTCGGTGGACAGCGGCAGGCTGTCCAGCGGCGGTGCGCTAGGCATGCGCAACTGATCTTCCTTGACCCAACTGCCGCGCGGGATCGGCTTGAGGGCATAACCGATGGTCTGCCCGTAACGGATCACTTCCCCGCCCTCGGGGATGTCCACGGTGTTGACCTTGTGGCTCTGGGGCACGTTATCAATCGTCACCAGGCCATTGTCGAATTCAGTCCCCGCCGGAACGCCCTGGTCATTGACCACGACGACAACGTTATCGCGCTCATGCAAGCGGATGTAACGCGGCGAGTCGGCATGTTGAATCAAGTTCATCACGGTTTTCCTCAAATTTTTGCTTGAGAGACTTCGCCTGCTTCGCTGACAGGCTTTTCACCCAGCGCCGGGGTGTCCTTCAATTCCACGCGTTTGATCTCGCCCACGATGAACACGTAGCTGATCACGGCCACCAGCGCGTTGGCGCCGACGAACACCAGCGCCCACTTGAACGAGCCGGTGGAGCTGATGATGTAGCCGATGACGATCGGCGTGGTGATCGACGCGATGTTACCGAACATGTTGAACAGACCGCCGCTCAAACCGGCGATTTGTTTCGGCGAGGCGTCGGACATGACTGCCCAGCCCAGTGCGCCCACGCCCTTGCCGAAGAAGGCCAGTGCCATGAAGCCCACCACGACCCATTCGATATCCACGTAGTTGCAGGTGACGATGGAAGTCGACAGCAACAGGCCGCCAATGATCGGCACCTTGCGCGAGAAGGTCAGCGAGTTGCCGCGACGCAGCAGCCAGTCGGAGATGATCCCGCCGAGCACGCCGCCGACGAAGCCGCAGATCGCCGGCAACGAGGCGATGAAACCGGCCTTGAGAATGGTCATGCCGCGTTCCTGCACCAGGTACACCGGGAACCAGGTCAGGAAGAAGTAGGTGATGCCGTTGATGCAGTACTGCGCCAAGTAGATACCCAGCATCATGCGGTTGGTCAGCAACTGGCGAACATAGTCCCATTTCGGGCCGCCAGCCTTCTTGCCCTTGCCGTCCGAATCCATGTCGACCATGCCGCCGTTGTTGGCGATGTGGTCCAGTTCGGCCTTGTTGATCATCGGATGGTTGCGTGGGCTGTGGATGACTTTCAGCCAGATCAGCGAGAACACGATGCCCACGCCGCCCATGACGACAAACACATGCTGCCAGCCGAAGGTGAAGACGATCCAGCCCATGATCGGGGCGAACAGAACGGTGGCGAAGTATTGCGCCGAGTTGAAGATCGCCGAGGCCGTGCCGCGCTCGGAGGTCGGGAACCAGGCCGCGACGATGCGCGCGTTACCGGGGAAGGACGGCGCTTCAGCCAGGCCCACCAAAAAGCGCAGCATGAACAGCGCGACGATAGCGGTGGAGAGACCGAATTCACCGACATAGCCTTGCAGCACGGTGAACAGCGACCAGGTGAAGATGCTCAGCGCGTAGATCTTCTTCGAGCCGAAGCGGTCCAGCAGCCAGCCGCCGGGAATCTGACCGGCCACGTAGGCCCAGCCAAAGGCGGAGAAGATGTATCCGAGGGTTACTGCGTCGATGCCAAGGCTCTTTTGCAGGCTGGAGCCGGCAATGGCGATGGTGGCGCGGTCGGCGTAGTTGATCGTGGTCACCAGAAACAGCATGAGCAGGATCAAATAGCGGACGTGAGTCGGCTTGGTTTTTTGCATTGTTCGAAACTCCCACTAATTATTTTTTTGCGCGGGTAAAACGATCTTTTATGTGTGTGCTGCTCGCCTCTGCCCCTAAATCCAGATGCGATTGAAGCTTGACCTCAAGGTGCTGCCACGGGTGACGCCTAGGGTAGAACTCACGCGACGGCAACCTTGCCGACGCGAAACGCTGCATGACGCAGCGCTCGGGAAATAACCTTCCTACGGCAAAAAACCGCTGATCGCTCAGCGGTTTTCCGGCAGGTGGCAGTTACTGCTTGCCTTGCTTGTCCATCAGTGCAGCGAGCATTTCGAACTCTTCTGCGGTCAGGTCGGTCAGCGGCGCGCGAACCGGGCCTGCGTCGTAACCGGCGATCTTGGCGCCTGCCTTGACGATGCTCACCGCATAGCCGGCTTTGCGGTTACGGATGTCCAGGTATGGCAGGAAGAAGTCGTCGATCAGCTTGCCAACGGTGGCGTGATCGTCTTTGGCGATCGCGTGGTAGAAGTCCATCGCCAGCTTCGGCACGAAGTTGAACACGGCCGAGGAGTAGACCGGCACGCCCAGCGCCTTGTAGGCCGCGGCGTAGACTTCAGCGGTCGGCAGGCCGCCCAGGTAGGAGAAACGGTCGCCCATGCGGCGGCGGATCGAAACCATCAGCTCGATGTCGCCCAGGCCGTCTTTGTAGCCGATCAGGTTCGGGCAGCGCTCGGCCAGTTGTTCCAGCAGAGCCGGGGTCAGGCGGCAGACGTTACGGTTGTAGACGACCACGCCGATCTTGACCGATTTGCACACGGCTTCAACGTGAGCGGCAACGCCGTCCTGGGAAGCCTCAGTCAGGTAGTGAGGCAGCAACAGCAGGCCTTTGGCACCCAGACGCTCGGCTTCTTGAGCCTGAGCGATGGCTTGACGGGTCGGGCCACCGACACCAGCCAGAATTGGCACGGACTTTTCGCAGGTGTCGACGGCAGTCTTGATGATTTCGGAGTATTCGTTGCCCGACAGGGAGAAGAACTCACCGGTGCCGCCAGCAGCGAACAGCGCGGAGGCGCCGTAAGGGGCCAGCCATTCCAGACGCTTGATGTAGCCAGCGCGGTTGAAATCGCCCTGGGCATTGAAGTCGGTGACCGGGAAGGACAGCAGACCGTGGGAGAGGATGGACTTCAGTTCTTGTGGATTCATTATTCGAACACCCTGAGGAGCTAATTGTGAGTATGGATCACCAGACCTGCGCTGATGTCGTAAGTCATCGTACAACTAGGAATGACATGACTCAATAGGGTGTCGAATATTTTTTCGGGGCGAGCGGACGGAAGGTCGATCGGGCCTTATTTATGGGGGTTCGAGGGAAATCAGGGGTATGGCGGGGGTTTGTCGGTTGTCTGCTGTCTCCCAGACAACATAGTCCCGTAGCAGCACGGCTTGCCGGCGGGAGCGTCGTGTCAGGCGCTGCATCATTTGTAGATACACCGCCCCGCCGGCAAGCCGGACTGCTACGGGTTATTCGAACACCATCAAAACAGGACAATCACGCGCGTTGCGATTCAGCCTCTTCATGGGCATGACGCAACCGCTCGCGGCTGTTGGTCAGGTGCAGGCGCATGGCGGCGCGGGCGGCATCGGAATCCTGGCGGGCGATGGCCTCGTAGATTTCCTCGTGCTCGCGGCTCAGGCGGCTCATGTAATGCTGCTGGTCGTCATGGGCCAGGCGTGCGGAATTCAACCGGGTACGCGGAATGATGCTGGTGCCCAGGTGATTCATGATGTCGGTGAAGTAGCGGTTGCCCGTGGACAGCGCGATAGCCATGTGGAACTGGAAATCGGCGCCGACCGCATCACTGGCGTGGGCCGCGCTTTCGTTCAGCGCATCCAGTGCCGCACGCATCTCGGCCAGCTGCTCAGTGCTGCGGCGCTGGGCAGCGAGGCCCGCCGACTCGACTTCCAGGCTGATGCGCAACTCAAGAATCGCCATGACATCACGCAGGGTGACGATGGTCGCCGGGTCGATACGAAAACCGCTCGCGCTCGGCGTGTCGAGCACGAAGGTGCCGATGCCATGGCGGGTTTCGACCAGGCCCGAGGCCTGCAGGCGAGAAATGGCTTCGCGCACGACCGTGCGGCTGACGCCCTGCTCTTCCATGATCGCGGACTCGGTGGGCAATTTGTCGCCACGCTTGAGCTCGCCGGTGCGAATGCGCTCGGAGAGTTCGGTGACCAACTCCTGCGCGAGGCTGCGGTGCTTTCTACGTGCGCGAGGCGGAGCACTCTGATTTTCCATATCCAACATGCATCTCTAAATACGCTGAAAGACTCATCATAGCTCACCGGGTTGTACGATCACATAACAAACCCGGCGACTTCGTAGGTTTTTGCGGCATCGTGCTGCTAAATCACCGTTTCAGCGTGGGGTTGCTCGCGCAATTGACCGCCCTCGATGCGCAGATGGCGTCGATGGAAGCGCTTGAGGCTGCTGCGATGGCCGATGCTGAGCAGGGTCACGCCCGGCAACTCATCGAGCAGGGCCTGATACAGCGCCGCTTCGTCTTCTTCGTCCATGGCCGACGTGGCTTCGTCCAGGTACAGCCAGTCCGGCGCGTACAACAATGCACGAGCGAAGGCCACTCGCTGCTGCTCACCCGGCGACAGCATGCGCTGCCAGTGATTGCTCTCGTCCAGACGCGGCACCAGATGGCTCAGGCGACAGGTTTCCAGGACCTGGGCGAAGCGCTCGGCCGGATAGACCTCCGGCGCCTGTGGATAACTCAGGGCTTCGCGCAGGGTGCCGATGGGCAGGTAGGGTTTCTGCGGGAGGAACAGATAACGTCCGGCAGGCAGTTCCATGTTCCCCGAGCCATCACTCCACAATCCGCCCATCGCCCGCAGCAACGTGCTCTTGCCACTGCCGGATCGACCGCTGAGCATCACTTGCTCACCGGCAGCGACTCTGACGCTTGCGTGATCGAGCAATTGACGATCACCCACCAGGTCCAGGCTCAGTTGCTCAAGTTTGAGTTCATGCCCTGTCCGGCTGATATTGATTGCCGATTGACGCTCTTCGTTGTCGGTCATGGCTTGACGGAAACCCAGCAAGCGATCGGACGTAGCCCGCCAGCCCGCCAGCGACACATAGGCATCGATGAACCAACTGAAGTTTTCCCGAACATTGCCAAATGCCGAGTTGATCTGCATCAGCTCGCCCAGCTCTATCTTGCCGGAGAAATACCGAGGCGCAGCAACCGCGAACGGGAAGATGATCGCGATCTGTCCGTAACCTGCGGTGAAGAATTTCAGGCGCTTCTGCACGCCCATCATGTCCCGGAAGTTACTCCAGACCAGTTTGAAGCGGGAGGTCAGGCGGCGATTCTCGTTGGTCTCGCCGTCATACAGGGCGATGCTCTCGGCATTTTCGCGAATGCGTACCATCGCGAAACGCAGGTCGGCCTCGTAGCGCTGCTGTCTGTTACTCAATCCAATCAAGCGCCGCCCGATCAGATGCGCCAGCCAACTGCCGATGCTCGCGTACAGCAAGGCTGCCCAGAACATATAGCCGGGAATCTCAATGCCAAAAACTTCGATACTGCCGGAGACGCCCCACAGAATGATCGAGAAGGACACCAGACTGACGACGGTGCTGATCAGCCCGAGAACGAGCCCGAGTGTGGTAGACGTAAAACTGTTGAGGTCTTCGCTCAGCCGCTGGTCAGGGTTGTCGGTATACCCCCCCTGCTCGAGACGATAGTAATTCTTGTGCTCCAGCCAGCGGGCGAAGTGTTTCTCGGTAAGCCAGGTTCGCCAACGGATAGTCAGCATTTGTGTGAGATACAGCTGGTACACCGCCGCCAGAATAGACACCGCTGCAATGCCGCAGAAATGCAGCATCAGGTGCGTGAACGCACTCAAGTCTTTCTGTTGCAGCGAATTATAGAAGTCGCGATACCAGCTGTTGACCCAAACCGAAACCCCCACGTCGAACAGCACCAGCGCGATGAGGACGATCAGCAGCAGCCAGGCGATGCCTTTCTCCTCGCTGCGCCAGTAGGGCGTGATCAGGTGCCAGACTTTCTTGAAAAATTGCCCACGAGACGTGTCGTTGGCCGCAGAGTACTCAGCGTTTTGATTCATGTGATAACTCGATGGCAGGCATTTAAGTGGCGTCAGCCCCAATGTGCCAGACGCCACACGAGATCTTCCATGAAGAAAACTTTAACCAGCGATCCCTGCTTAGCGGCGGACCGGCCGTTTCTGCAGCTTGCGCTGTAGCGTGCGGCGATGCATGCCCAAGGCGCGAGCCGTGGCGGAAATATTGCCCTCGTGCTCGGTCAGTACCCGCTGGATGTGCTCCCACTGCAGGCGGTCCACCGACATCGGGTTATCCGGCACCAGGGTGTCCAGGTCCGCGTGCTCGGACAGCAGCGCGGCCAGCACGTCGTCGGCGTCGGCAGGCTTGCACAGGTAGTTGCAGGCGCCGCGCTTGATCGCTTCCACCGCGGTGGCGATGCTCGAATAACCGGTCAGTATCAGGACCCGCATTTCCGGGTCCAGTTCCAGCAGCTTGGGCAACAGCACCAGCCCCGAGTCGCCTTCCATCTTCAGGTCGACCGTGGCGTAGTCCGGCAAGTCCTGCTGGGCCAGGACCAGCCCTTCTTCGGCGGAACCTGCGGTGCTGACGCGAAAACCGCGGCGGGCCATGGCCCGGGCCATCACGCGGGTGAAGGTGGCGTCGTCGTCCACCAGCAGCAGGTGCGGCAGTTCTTCGCCTTCAACCTGGATTTCGTCAGTCATGCTTCTTCTCCTGGTGCTTGACGGGGCAGACGCAGCTCGGTGAGCGTGCCGCCTTCCTCATGAGGATAGAGTTTCACCGAGCCGCCGGCGCGGGTCACGCTGGCCTTGCTCAGGAACAGGCCCAGGCCGAAGCCCTTGCCCTTGGTGGTAAAGAATGGCTTGCCGATCTGCTCGGCCACGGCCAGCGGTACACCGGCGCCGTGGTCGCGAATGGCGATGCGGATTTCCAGGGGAGTCCAGTCCAGCGAGACTTCCAGGTTTTCCGGGCAGGCATCGGCAGCGTTGTTGAGCAAGTTCAGCAGCGCCTGGGTCAGGTCGGGAGGCGGCGCGACCATCGGTACATCGCCCTGCCCCAGGCGCTGAAAGCGATAGGTCGATTCCGGACGCATCAGGTGCCAGCGGTTGAGCGCCTGATCGAGCCAGTGGGTCACGGTCTGTTCCTGCACCGCCAACCGGCGATTGGCCTCGGCGGCGCGCACCAGTTGTTGCAGCGTCTCCTTGCACAGCTTGACCTGGTCCTGAAGGATCGACAGATCCTCCTGTAGCGCCGGGTCCTTATGATCCTTCTGCATCTCTTTGAGCAGCACGCTCATGGTCGCCAGCGGCGTCCCCAGTTCATGGGCGGCGCCTGCCGCTTCCGTGGCCACGGCCAGCAATTGCTGATCCCGCGCGCCTTCTTCCCGGCGCAACGCACGCATCTGCTCCTGGCGGCGCAGCTCTTCGGCCATCCGCGCGGCGAAGAAGGTGATTACCCCGGCGGCCAGGGCGAAGCTCAGCCACATGCCGTAGATCTGCAGTTTTTCGCGGGCGAAGGCGACGGTATCGATGGGGTAGAAGTTGGCCAGCATCAGGGTGTAGAGCGCCAGCGCGATGCCAGAAAGGATCAGCGAGTACCGCCACGGCAGCGTCACGGCGGCGATGGTCAGCGGCACCAGATAATAGGACACGAACGGGTTGGTCGAACCGCCCGAATAGAACAGCAGCGCGCTGTGGATAAACAGGTCGAAGGCCAGTTGCACGGCGTATTCGAGTTCGGTGACCGGCCACGAGGTGCGTAGGCGGATGGCCGTCAGCAGACAGACGATGGCCGAGAAACCCAGGGTGATGTCCAGTTGCAGCCAGGGCAAGGGCAGCAGGTTGAACAGATAGGCGAAGCCCACCGAGCCGGCTTGGGCACCGAGCACCAGAATGCGGACGAAGGTCAGCCGCCAGAGGTTCTGACGGGTAGCGGAAAGGACTTGTACGGGGGCGAGCATGTGCGCTCCTGATGCGCTCCTGGCGAATCGCAAGGAGTATAACCAAAGCTGTCGGGCTTTCCTTCAATGTGCGTCAAAGCGCCACAGCATTGAATCGATTCACGCCATTGGACCTGTAGGAGCGAATTCATTCGCGAAGGATCCTACAGTCGCAGCACATGTGTCGGATGTACCTCCGTATCGCGAATGAGTTCGCTCCTACAGAGAGATCGATGTCTCCTGCATCTCGGAACAAGACCCCGGGATTACAGTCTCATGGGCATCCGTCCGACGGGCCATACTGAAATGCGCCACAGACGGCACGCCCAACAAGGAGTTTTTCATGCTCAGCCTTCGTCCCACCGCCACCCTGTTCGCCCTGAGCGCCCTCGCGCTGGCCAGCGCCCCGGCCCTGGCCGATGACGTTCATTACAACCAGGTTTCGGTCCGCGCCGAAGTCAATCAGGAAGTCCAGCGCGACCTGATGACGGTCACCGTCTACACCGAGTCGCAGAACACCGACCCGGCCAAACTGGCCGCCGAAGTCACCAACACGCTGAACAGCGCTTTGGGCGAAGCGCGCAAGGTCAAGGAAGTGACCATTCGCCAGGGCAGCCGCAACAGCTATCCGATCTACGACGACAAGGGCCAGAAAATCACCGGCTGGCGCGAACGCGCCGAACTGCGCCTGGAAAGCCCGGACTTCGCCGCCCTGTCCAAACTGACCGGCGAGCTGCTGGGCAGCGACATGAAGATGGGCGGCATGGATTTCTCCATCTCCGATCCTGCACGCAAGGCCAGCGAAGACACCCTGCTCAAGAGCGCCGTCACCGCCTTCAAGGCCCGCGCGCAACTGGTCACCGACGCACTGGGCGGCACCGGCTACAAGCTGGTCAACCTGAACCTCAACACCTCGGGTTATCCACAGCCGTACATGCGTGCGCCGGTCATGATGATGAAAGCCGCCCGAGCCGATGCTGCTCCTACGCCCGACGTCGAAGCGGGCACCAGCCAGGTCAGCGTCACTGCCGATGGCGTGATCGAAGTCGCCATTCCTTGACTTAACTCCGCGGCAGCCTTGGGCTGCCGCTTTTTCCTCGTTTTGCTCCCGCATCTGCCCCCTCCTTGTGTGGTGAATTCTTCGCCAGTCCGATGACGCGCTCCTACATTGCCCGGCGATTCATCCGATTTTCCGCCAGCTCATAACTCGCGACACTGGACCTGCAATACAACGACATTTTCAGGCATGGAAAGCTTAAGCCAGGCACACCTGGACCAAGCAGATAGCCGCTCCACGATTTCAAGGAAGAATCCCGACATGGCTTACATCAACACCCTGCACGCACCCCACGATCTCGTTCACGAGCAGCTGCACAGCACCTTCGCCATCGATCTGATGACCCGGCTCGCCGAAAAACTGGGCCAGGAGCGCTTCACTCCTGCAATCAGGACAGTCTTTGGCGACGACCTCAGCCTCAGTGCCTGCGCCGAGCTCTGGCACCGCTTGATGCAGGGTACCCTGACGAGTCCCGACCTCGTGCTAACAGAATTTCTCGGGTACGAAGCCGACTACGACAACCGCGAGCGCGTTATACGGATCGACTGGGGCTTTTTCTCCTCCACAACCCGCCAGCCCCAACGTCATTGGTTGCTGATGACCGCCTTGCTTCACGAGTTTGGGCACCATATCGACAATCTTCTGCGACAGGATTTCAGCGACGCCCCACCAGCCAGTGACGCCCCCTGGGAAGAAGGCCATCTTTTTACCGCCTGGGTGGCCGAGCATGCTGCTCCAGCGGAGGATCAGATCACATTCGCGCGCTATTCGGTCAACGACCATCCCGATTCGAGACAAGTGTTCATTGCCTCCTGGCGGCAAACCAGTGAGGCCATCGCGAGGTTTCAGAGCACCATTGGCGTAACCCACGGCAATACGCACCACAATACTGACCGCGAGGCGTTCGAAGCAGGCGACGGAAGCGCGCAGCATCTGACCCACAAAGAGATCGAGAAAGCACTCTATAAGCTGGATTTCTCGGGATACGATCTGAGCACGATATATTTCGGAAACTGGTTGCGCGACCACTCGCAACTGGTCGACCCGAAGATTGTCCGAGCTGCCAGCATGCCCAGGAATTTCCCTGACGTGCTGTCGCGGGATGCCCTGACCCGGATCGTCGACGTGTTATCCATCAAGCCGTTCCGGGCATTGCGTCAGGGTGCTCCAGCCGTATTCACGGTCACTCCGCAGATGCTTGGGGTCTATCGTCCCAGCGAGCACATCGACAACCCGAAAACAACCGACCTCAAATCGCCGGACCCGACAACACTGGACCCTGAATTCGAGCCCCTGGTATTCCCGGACACCGAGCCACTCGGCATTGACTACGAAACCTCGATGAAGCGTTACATTTCCCGATCCGTGGATTTCATGTCGCAGGAGTTGCGCATCGCCATGGATCGCCAGCGAGCCCCGGACGGCTCTGGGCTGCGGGCATTTGGCTCAGCGCTGCATGTACTCGAAGACTTCTTTGCCCACTCCAATTTCGTGGAGCTGGCGCTCATCAAAAACGGCCACTCCAAAGTGCTGCCATGGACTTCTCCCGCCGAATGCAAGGCAGGTTTACCGCTGGTAACCGGTACCTTTGGTGCATCCGACACGGTGGCAAGCCTGGCCGGCCCACTGGCCAACATTCTCTTTTCCACTGATGACGTCACCTACATGCCAGTCAAGGCGGGTGATCGCAGCGAGCGTGAGCAAGTGCTGCTGATTCTGCTCAGCGAACACCACAACCCCAAATACCTGGAAATCTACGAAACGTACCTCCAGACCCGGGACACCTGGGTAGATTTGCCCTTCGTCGAATTTCTCCAGCGCAGCGCGGCTTATCTACAGAAGCTCTCTGCCGTTGTGGGCAATGCGACGGGCATCATCATGAACGACATGCTCAAGGTTTTCGGTGAAAACATCGACGAATGGCAGATCCGTTATGGTCAGGATCCTCACAAGAATGGTTCGACCGATCCTACCCACTCTCAGCTTGCGAAGGATCACGCAGAACACCCCCTGCACCTGCTGGCAGGATCGCTGGCGTCGGTCGCCGTGAAAGAGGTCGCCACCGCCATGGCAGATTACTGGAGTGGCGACGAAAGCGCCGATCCGATTGCCATCGCCCGCGCCTTTTTTGCCCATCCCCATGACACCGAATGGCAAGACGAGATCGTCGGTGCCTGGGCGGTTGCCAACCCGCAAGATCTAGCGCGCAGCACATCAAAGGAGGAGTTGTTCGAAATCTACAAACAGCTGGCGAAATCCGGACGCAGAGCACTCGACCAACTGAGAAGAGACGGTACTGCATACCTGAGTTTCCTTCGCGGCGAACTCGTCGATAGCACCTCGCCACTCTGGCTTCTTTCCTTGCTGACACCGACGGGCCCCCTCGCTCACAGCGTCTTGCTCCATCTGGGACTCATCAAACCTGGGGGCAGAGACGCCGTGTAGAAATCTCACCGGTGTGGCCTTCACACTGTCTATCATCGGTCGATGATTTTTCAGGCACGAATGCCGCATTTGCATGAGGTTTCCATGGAGAAAGTCTTCAACCCCCTGTTGCTGGCCAGCGCGATGGCGCTGTGTGTTCCGACAGCCCACGCTGCCAGCACCCTGGTCTACTGCTCCGAAGCCAGCCCCGCCGGTTTCGACCCCAGCCAGTACACCAGCGGCACCGAGTTCGACGCCTCGGCCGAAACCGTCTTCAACCGCCTGACCCAGTTCAAGCGTGGCGGCACCGAGGTGGAACCTGGGCTGGCAACGAAATGGGAAGTGTCCGACAACGGCCTGACCTACACCTTCCACCTGCGTCAGGGCGTGAAATTCCACACCACGGACTACTTCACGCCCACCCGCGACTTCAACGCCGACGACGTTCTGTTCACCTTCAATCGCCTGCTCGATGCCAATGACCCGTTCCGCAAGGCCTACCCGTCCGAGTCGCCGTATTTCACCGACATGGACATGAACACCACCATCAAGCAGGTGGAAAGGGTCGACGCGCAGACGGTGCGCTTCCACCTGAACAACATCGACGCCGCGTTCGTGCAGAACCTGGCGATGAGTTTCGCCTCCATTCAGTCGGCCGAGTACGCCGCGCAGTTGCTCAAGGAAGGTAAGGCGGCGGACATCAACCAGAAGCCGATCGGGACCGGCCCGTTCGTGTTCAAGCGCTATCAGAAAGACGCGCAGATCCGTTACGTCGGCAACAAGCAGTACTGGAAACCCGAGGATGTGAAGCTCGACAACCTGATCTTCTCGATCAACCCCGATGCCGCCACGCGCCTGCAGAAACTCAAGGCCGGCGAGTGCCAGATCAGCGGCTACCCACGCCCGCAGGATATCGAAGAAGCGCAGAAGGATCCGAACCTGAAAGTGCTGAGCCAGGCCGGTTTCAATCTGGGCTTTCTGGCCTACAACGTGACCCATCCGCCGCTGGATCAGCTCAAGGTGCGTCAGGCGCTGGACATGGCCATCGACAAACCGGCGATCATCAAGGCGGTGTATCAGGGCGCCGGCCAGCTGGCGCAGAACGCACTGCCACCGGCGCAGTGGAGTTATGACCCGAACATCAAGGACGCACCCCACGACATCGAGAAGGCGAAGCAACTGCTCAAGGAAGCCGGCGTGGCGCCCGGCACACAGATCAACCTGTGGGCGATGACGGTCCAGCGCGCCTCCAACCCGAACGCGCGGATGTCGGCGCAGATGATCCAGTCCGACTGGGCGAAGATCGGCATCAAGGCCAACATCGTCAGCTACGAATGGGGCGAATACATCAAGCGCGCCAAGGCTGGCGAACATGACGCGATGATCTATGGTTGGACGGGTGACAACGGCGACCCGGACAACTGGCTGGGCGTGCTGTACAGCTGCGCAGCGGTCAAGGGCAGCAACTACGCCAAATGGTGCAACACCGGTTACGACAAGCTGGTGACCCAGGCCAGGCTGACCACCGACCGCAACGAACGGATCAAGCTGTACCAGCAGGCGCAGAACATTCTGAAAAACGACGTGCCGATCACGCCGATCGCCAACTCCAAGGTTTTCCAACCCATGCGCAAGGAGGTGCAGGACTTCAAGCTCAGCCCGTTCGGCCTGACGCCTTTCTATGGCGTAAGCCTTTCCCACTGACCGGGCGCCGCTCAAAGCACGACAGTTGATCAACAGTGAAGTAACACTTATGGATCAAGCGGGTGCATTCGCCACGTTCGAATGCACCAGATTAGTGCCACAAACATATCGATATGCGACACGCAAACGTTCAACAGCGTCAGGAATTACAGTTTTGCGACATTCGTGTACGTTCGTGCCACTCTTTGTCACTTGATTGGCGCCAGCATCTTGCTTTGGGTATGGCGCCTGCATAAGTATCCCCGGGATCGACCCACAAGGTCGTAACCCTCAATTAAAAAATGACAACAACTGAGGCCACCATGCTCAAAAAAGCGGTCATTCCGTTTCTTCTCGGCGCAGGTTTGATCGCCAGCGCTCCCTTCGCTCAGGCAGCATCGAATCTGGTGTTCTGCTCCGAAGGCAGCCCCGCTGGTTTCGACCCAGGTCAATACACCACCGGCACCGACTTCGACGCTTCTGCGGAAACCATCTTCAACCGTTTGAGCCAGTTCGAACGTGGCGGCACCGCTGTTATTCCAGGCCTGGCCACCAGCTGGGACGTCTCCCCGGATGGCCTGACCTACACCTTCCACCTCCGTGAAGGTGTCAAGTTCCACACCACGCCGTACTTCAAGCCGACCCGTACCTTCAATGCCGATGACGTGCTG
This sequence comes from Pseudomonas sp. 2, assembly GCF_056627435.1. Lineage (NCBI taxonomy): Bacteria > Pseudomonadati > Pseudomonadota > Gammaproteobacteria > Pseudomonadales > Pseudomonadaceae > Pseudomonas > Pseudomonas sp. 2. The sequence goes on along the minus strand of NZ_JBWXNG010000003.1, from coordinate 61,211 downwards.
TTCACGTTCAACCGCATGATCAACAAGGACGATCCGTTCCGTAAGGCGTACCCGACCGAATTCCCGTACTTCACCGATATGGCGATGGACACCAATATCAAGAAGATCGAGAAGGTCGACGATCACACCGTCAAGATGACCCTGGGCACTGTTGACGCCGCGTTCATCCAGAACCTGGCCATGAGCTTCGCCTCCATTCAGTCAGCTGAATACGCAGCCCAGCTGCTCAAGGAAGGCAAGGCCGAGGACATCAACCAGAAGCCGGTCGGCACTGGCCCGTTCGTGTTCAAGAGCTACCAGAAAGACTCCAACATCCGCTTCACCGGCAACAAGGACTACTGGAAGCCTGAAGACGTCAAGGTCGACAACCTGATCTTCGCCATCACCACCGACGCTTCGGTACGTGCGCAGAAGCTGAAAAAGGGCGAGTGCCAGATCACCGCTTACCCGCGTCCGGCCGACCTTGAACCGCTCAAGGCCGATCCTGCGCTGAAGATGCCGGATCAGGCAGGCTTCAACCTGGGTTACATCGCCTACAACGTGATGCCGACCATCAAGGGCGAGACCAAGCCTAACCCGCTGGCCAAGCTGGAAGTGCGTCAAGCGCTGGACATGGCGGTCGACAAGAAAGCCATCATCGGTGCGGTCTACCAGGGCGCAGGCCAGCTGGCCGTCAACGCCATGCCGCCGACCCAGTGGTCCTACGACACCACCATCAAGGATGCGCCGTACGACGTCGCCAAGGCCAAGGAACTGCTGAAAAAGGCAGGCGTACCGGAAGGCACCGAAATCACCCTGTGGGCGATGCCGGTTCAGCGTCCGTACAACCCGAACGCCAAGCTGATGGCTGAAATGCTGCAGAACGACTGGAAGAAGATCGGCATCAACGCCAAGATCGTTTCCTACGAGTGGGGCGAGTACATCAAGCGTGCCAAGAACGGCGAAAACGGCGCGATGCTGATTGGCTGGAGCGGTGACAACGGTGACCCGGACAACTGGCTGGGCACCCTGTTCGGCTGCGACGCGGTCAACGGTAACAACTTTGCCAAGTGGTGCGACAAGCCGTTCGACACCCTGATCCACCAGGCCAAGGAAACCACCGACCAGGCCAAGCGCACCGAGCTGTACAAACAGGCTCAGCACCTGCTCAAGGACGCGGTTCCGATGACTCCGATCGCTCACTCGACTGTCTACCAGCCGATGCGCAAGGAAGTCCAGGACTTCAAGATCAGCCCGTTCGGTCTGAACTCGTTCTACGGTGTCAGCGTCAGCGGCAAGTAATACTTCAAATGTGACTTCACGGTCGCGTTACTTTCGAGTAATGCGACCGTGTCGTTGCGTGCGCGGGTTATGGATGAAAATGAATATCGTTAGTTGAGTCGTACGCCGTCGGATCCTGCCTACTAACAATATGCATTTTTCCTACAAACTTTGAAGCACTTATAACTATTTACTGTGGAACCGAACGGACATACCGTTTCGAGTTGCCGCACCTGATATTTGCTGTCTATCGGCCGGCCGGGTTTTCATCGCCCTGAAAACTTCATTTGCGCAAACGATTGCGAAAGAAGTTTCCATTGCGCGATGGCCATTTACGCACCAGACGATAAGGATTGTCATGAATAAGAATATTGTTTTGCCATCACTGTTAGTTACCGCAACACTGGCTATCGCGCCTGTTTCACAGGCCGCCAGCAAAAGCCTGGTGTTCTGCTCCGAAGGCAGCCCCGCCGGGTTCGATATCGGCCAGTACACTTCCGGCACCGACAACGATGCCGCCGAGCCCTTGTACAACCGCCTGGCAGAGTTCGAGCAAGGCGGAACCAGCGTGGTACCTGCGTTGGCGACGAGCTGGGATGTGTCTGCCGACGGCCTGACCTACACCTTTCACCTGCGCGAAGGCGTGAAGTTCCACAGCAACAAGGCGTTCAAACCGACCCGCGACTTCAACGCCGATGATGTGCTGTTCACCTTCAATCGCATGTTGCACAAGGATCACCCGTTTCGCGTGGCCTACCCCACCGAGTTCCCTTACTTCACCAGCATGGGCCTGGACAAGAACATCAAGTCGGTAGAGAAAACCGGACCGATGGTGGTTGTATTTACGCTAAACAAAGTGGATGCGGCATTCATCCAGAATATCGCGATGAACTTCGCGTCGATTCTTTCCGCCGAATACGCTGACCAATTGCTGGCATCCGGCAACTTGCGGGATATCAATCAGGCGCCGATTGGCACCGGCCCGTTTGCCTTTGGCCGATATCAGAAAGATTCGCAGATTCGTTACGTGGCCAATAAACAGTTCTGGGATCCGGCAAGGGTCAAGGTCGATCAACTGATCTTCGCCATCAACACCGACGCCTCGGTGCGCGCGCAAAAACTCAGGAAGAACGAGTGCCAGGTCACGCTCAATCCGCGCCCGGCCGATGTCGATGGGCTCAAGGCCGACAAGCAGCTGAAGGTCATCGAAGAGCCTGGCTTCAACCTCGGTTACATCTCCTACAACGTGCGCCACGCCCCACTGGACAACCTGCAGGTTCGCCAGGCGCTGGACATGGCGGTCAACAAACCGGAGATCATCAAAGCCGTTTACCAGGGCGCAGGCCAACTGGCGCAGAACGCCATGCCGCCGACCCAGTGGTCCTACGACGAAACGGTCAAGGACGCCCCGTATAACCCGGAAAAAGCCCGCGAACTGCTGCGCGCTGCGGGCGTCAAGGAAGGCACCGTGCTGAACCTCTGGGCGATGCCGGTGCAGCGCCCGTACAACCCCAACGCCAAGCTGATGGCGCAGATGCTCCAGGCTGACTGGGCCAAGGTCGGGATCAAGGTCAACATCGTCAGCTACGAATGGGGCGAATACCTCAAACGCAGCAAGAACGGCGAACACGACATCTCGCTGATCGGCTGGACCGGCGACAACGGTGACCCGGACAACTGGCTGGGCACGCTGTACAGCTGCGCGTCGATCGGCGGCAACAACTACTCGATGTGGTGCGACGAGCACTACGACGCGCTGGTCAAGGCCGCTGTGGCGACCGCCGACAAGGACAAACGCATCGAGCTGTACAAGCAGGCCCAGCACTACCTCAAGCAGCAGGTGCCTATTACCCCCATCGCCCACTCGACCGTCAGCCAGCCGCTGCGCGCTGAAGTCGAAGGTTTCCAGGTCAGCCCCTTCGGGCGCAACAACTTCTCGGGCGTGACCCTCGCCGATTGATCCGAACCACCGTGCCAGGGGCGCTTGCGCTCTTGGCACCGCTTTATCCGCAAACAGCGGAAACGGCAAAAAAGGCCCACAAGGCCGCACCACCAAAGCCGGCCAACTCATAAAAGCCGGCCTTTAAAAAAAGCAGTAAACGGGAGCTTCAAAACGTGAAAAAAGCCAGCACCGCTGTATTCGCCTTGTCCGTGCTCACCCTGAGCATGGCCGCACAGGCAGAGCCCACCAGTCAGGAATTCGTCCCTACGACCTTGGCCACCACCAATGCCCAGAGCGAAGCCAAGGGCTTTCTGGAAGACTCGAAGATCACCGGGTCGACCAAGAACTGGTACGCCAACGAGCTGCTGCGTCGCGGCGGCACCTTCAGCCGCAGCGAAAACGGCGTTGTGGTTGATCGTGATCCGCGTCGTATCAACTGGGTGCAAGGCACCATCGTTGACTACAGCTCGGGCTTCACCCAGGGCACGGTCGGTTTCGCCACCGAGATGGCGGTCTACAACGCCGTCGCGCTGGACCGCGACAAAGACGACCTGATGGGCGGCGCCAACCGTACCCTCACCAAGAACAACGGTGATGCGGTCGGCCAGTGGAGCAAGCTGGGCCTGGGCAACATCAAGGCGCGCATCTCCAACACCACCCTGACAGCGGGCCGTCAATCGCTCAACACCCCGGTGCTGGCTTACATCGGCAACCGTGCACTGCCTTCGAGCTTCGAAGGTGTGAGCATCCTCAGCGAAGAGTTCAACAACCTGTCGTTCACCGCCGGCAGCTTCGACCGCGTCTCGCCACGTTCCGAGCAGAGCCTGACCAAGTTCCGCTCCGAGTACACTGCCAACGCCAACATCGAAGCCGATCGCGTGGACATGGCCGGCGTCGACTACAAGCCGTTCAAGAGCCTGACCACCAGCCTCTACGCCTCCAACGTCGAGGATTTCTGGCACCAGTACTACTTCTCGTTCCTGCACGAGATGGGTGACACCGACGTGCTGGGCCTGTCGACCAACCTGAACTACTACAAGACCAAGGATTCGGGCGCCAAGAAAATGGGCCCGATCGACAACGACACCTACTCCCTGTCGTTGACTGCGACCCACAAGGCGCACAGCTTCAGCATTTCCTATCAGGAAGTGGAAGGTGACACCTACTTCGACTATGTCCACGACAGCAACGCCATCTTCCTGGCCAACTCCCTGCTCTCGGACTTCAACGGCCCGAACGAGAAGTCGGTGCAGCTGAGCTACCTGCTGAACATGGCCGATTACGGTGTGCCTGGCCTGAAATTCAACATCTATCAGGCACGCGGCTTCGACATCGACGGCACCCACTACAAGGGCACCGCCTATGACGTTCGCAGCATGGACGGCGAAACTCACTACGAGTACGGCATCGGCGCCTCGTACACCATGCAGTCCGGCCCGCTGAAGGCCTCGACCATGCGCGGCACCTACACCACCCACCGCGCGAGTGCCAACCAGGCTGATGGCAACATCAACGAGTTCCGCCTGGTCACCACCATTCCGTTCAACATCCTTTAATCGCACAAGCGCAGGTGTTTCGGGCTAGAACTTTATGGCCCGAAACACCCACTCACTACTGGTTCGATCACTTGCCGAGGGCGTTTTCTTGAAATCGACATTCAAACTCGCAACATTGCGCAACGCGGTGGCACTGGCCCTGGGAATGACACTGCTCAGCGCCGCGGCCGGCGTTCAGGCCAAGCCGCTGGTGGTCTGCACCGAAGCCAGCCCCGAAGGCTTCGACACGGCGCTGTACACCACCGCTGTCACCGCCGACGCGGCGGCGGAAACCATTTTCAACCGCCTGGTGGACTTCAAGCCGGGCACCACCGACATCGAGCCGGCACTGGCCGAGTCGTGGGACATCAGTGAAGACGGCCTGCATTACACGTTTCACCTGCGCAAGGGCGTCAAGTTCCACAGCACCGATTACTTCAAGCCGACGCGCGACATGAACGCCGACGACGTGGTCTGGAGCTTCCAGCGTCAGCTGGACCCCAACCATCCGTGGCACAAACAGTCGACCGTGGGCTTCCCGTACTTTGAAAGCATGGGCTTCAAGGAACTGCTCAAGAGCGTCGAGAAGGTTGACGACAACACCGTCACATTCACCCTGACCCGCCGCGAAGCGCCGTTCCTGGCCGACGTCGCCATGGCCTTCGCCTCGATCTACTCGGCCGAGTACGCCGACCAGCTCCTGAAAGCCGGCAAGACCGACAACCTCAACAGCCAGCCGATCGGCACCGGCCCGTTCGTGTTCCAGCGTTACGCCAAGGACGCCCAGGTGCGCTTCAAGGCCAACCCGGACTACTTCCGTGGCAAGCCGCCGGCCGACACTCTGGTACTGGCGATCGCCACCGACAACAACGTGCGCCTGCAGAAGCTCAAGGCCAACGAGTGTCAGGTCGCGCTGTATCCCAAGCCTGACGACATCCCGAGCATCAAGACCGACCCCAACCTGAAAGTCGACGAGCTCAACGCGATGACCACCGCCTACATCGCCATGAACACCACGCACAAATACATGAGCGATGTGCGCGTGCGCAAAGCCATCGACATCGCCTTCGACAAGGAGGCCTATGTCAATGCGCTGTTCGGCAAGGGCAATGCAACCGTCGGCGTGAACCCTTACCCCGACACCCTGCTGGGCTACAACAAGGCGCTGAAAAACCCGGCCCATGATCTGGACAAGGCACGTGCCTTGCTTAAGGAAGCAGGCGTACCGGAAGGCACGGTGCTGACCCTGTTCACCCGCAACGGCGGTGGCCCGACCAACCCGAACCCGATGCTGGGCGCGCAAATGATGCAGGCGGACTTAGCGAAAGTCGGCATTAAGTTAGATATTCGCGTCATGGAATGGGGCGAAATGCTTAAACGGGCGAAAAACGGCGAGCACGACATGGTGTCTGCTGGCTGGGCAGGCGACAATGGCGACCCTGATAACTTCCTGACCCCGAACCTGAGCTGCGAAGCCGCCAAGAACGGCGAAAACTACGCGCGCTGGTGCAATCAGAAGTTCCAGACTTTGATCGATCAGGCTCGGGAAAAAACCGACCCGGCCGAACGTGCCGCGCTCTATGAGCAGGCGCAAGAAGTCTTCAATCAGGATCAGCCGTGGATCAGCATGGCCCATACCAAGATGTTCACTGCAATGCGCAAGAACGTAGAGGGTTATCACATTAGCCCCCTGACCACTAATAACTTCGCCACCACCCAGGTGAAGTAGAAGAAGAATCCGGCGGATTCGCAAAAACGAATCACGCCGGTATACGCCTAACCGGCAGATGAGGTACTCGAGAAGATGTTTAGTTTTATCGCTCGCCGAGTGGGGTTGCTCATACCCACCTTCTTCGGCATCACCTTGCTGACCTTCGCACTGATTCGCCTGATCCCGGGCGACCCGGTCGAAGTCATGATGGGTGAACGCCGGGTCGACCCGGAAATGCACGCCCAGGCCATGGAACGTCTCGGCCTGAACAAGCCCCTGTATGCGCAATACATCGACTACGTCGGCAAGCTCGCCCATGGCGACCTGGGCGAGTCGCTGAGAACGCGCACCAGCGTGTGGACCGAGTTCTCCTCGCTGTTCCCGGCCACCCTGGAACTGTCGATCGCGGCGCTGATCTTCGCGGGCATCATCGGCTTGCTGGCCGGGGTCATCGCCGCGTTGCGACGAGGCTCATTGTTCGATCACGGGGTCATGGGCATCTCCCTTGCGGGCTACTCGATGCCGATCTTCTGGTGGGGCCTGATCCTGATCATGTTCTTCTCGGTATCGCTGGGCTGGACCCCGGTATCGGGGCGTATCGACCTTTTGTACGACATTCCGCCAAAAACCGGCTTCATGCTGATCGACACCCTGCTCAGCGATGAAGAAGGCTCGTTCGTCGACGCACTGCGTCACCTGATCCTGCCCGCCATCGTGCTGGGCACCATTCCGCTGGCGGTGATCGCCCGCATGACCCGCTCCTCGATGCTCGAAGTGCTGCGCGAAGACTATGTGCGCACCGCCCGCGCCAAAGGCCTGTCGCCTGCCCGCGTGGTGTTCGTCCACGGCCTGCGCAACGCGCTGATTCCGGTGCTGACCGTGTTCGGCCTGCAAGTGGGTACGCTGTTGGCCGGTGCGGTACTGACCGAGACCATTTTCTCCTGGCCGGGCATCGGCAAGTGGCTGATCGAAGCCATTGGCGCCCGTGACTACCCTGTCGTGCAGAACGGCATCCTGCTGATCGCCTGCCTGGTGATCCTGGTCAACTTCGTGGTGGACATCCTCTACGGCTTTGCCAACCCACGCATCCGTCACCAGCGCTGAGATCACGACCATGAATACACCTACTCCCGTGGTAGCAGTCGATCAAAGCCTGCTCTACCCCTCCGTCTACAAAGAGTTCTGGCAGCACTTCGCCAAAAACAAGGGTGCCGTCGCTGGCCTGGCGTTCATGCTGTTGATCGTGTTCTGCGCGATCTTCGCCCCGTGGGTCGCGCCTCACGATCCAAGCGAGCAATACCGCGACTTCCTGCTGACCCCGCCGGTGTGGCTGGAAGGCGGCCAATGGCAATTCCTGCTGGGCACCGACGAGCTGGGCCGTGACCTGCTTTCGCGCCTGATCCAGGGCTCGCGCCTGTCGCTGCTGATCGGCTTGTCGTCGGTGGTAATGTCGCTGATTCCGGGCATCCTCATGGGTCTTCTGGCCGGGTTCTTCCCGAAAATCCTCGGCCCGACCATCATGCGCCTGATGGACATCATGCTGGCCCTGCCCTCGCTGCTGCTGGCCGTGGCCATCGTCGCCATCCTCGGCCCAGGCCTGATCAACACCGTGATCGCCATCGCCATCGTGTCACTGCCGTCCTACGTGCGTCTGACCCGAGCCGCCGTCATGGGCGAACTGAACCGCGACTACGTGACCGCTGCCCGCCTGGCCGGCGCCACCCTGCCGCGCCTGATGTTCATCACCGTGCTGCCCAACTGCATGGCGCCGCTGATCGTTCAGGCCACCTTGAGTTTCTCCTCGGCCATCCTCGACGCCGCCGCACTGGGCTTCCTGGGTCTGGGCGTACAACCACCCACCCCTGAGTGGGGCACCATGCTCGCCTCGGCGCGCGACTACATCGAACGCGCCTGGTGGGTGGTGAGCCTGCCGGGTCTGACCATTTTGCTCAGCGTGCTGGCAATCAACCTGATGGGCGACGGCCTGCGCGATGCGCTGGACCCGAAACTCAAGAACGCCGCCTGAGGACGCCAGAATGTCATTGCTAGAAATCAAGAATCTGAACGTTCGCTTCGGCGACGCCAACGCCACTCCGGTGGTCGACGGCCTGAGCCTGAGCGTGGACAAGGGCGAAGTACTGGCGATTGTCGGCGAGTCGGGCTCGGGTAAATCCGTGACCATGATGGCGCTGATGGGCCTGATCGATCACCCCGGCATCGTCACCGCCGACTCGCTGACCTTCGACGGCAAGGACATGCTCAAGCTGACTCCGCGTCAGCGTCGGCAGATCGTCGGCAAGGATCTGTCGATGGTCTTCCAGGACCCGATGACCGCGCTGAACCCCAGCTACACCGTGGGTTTCCAGATCAAGGAAGTGCTCAAGCAGCACCTGGGTCTGACAGGCAAGGCCGCTCACCAGCGCGCCCTGGAGCTGCTGCAGAAGGTCGAGATTCCCGGCGCTGCGCAGCGTCTGGAAGCCTACCCGCACCAACTCTCCGGCGGCATGAGCCAGCGCGTCGCGATCGCCATGGCCATCGCTGGCGAGCCGAAACTGCTGATCGCCGACGAGCCGACCACGGCGCTGGACGTGACCATTCAGGCGCAGATCATGGACCTGCTGCTGGCCCTGCAGAAAGATCAGGACATGGCCCTGGTGCTCATCACTCACGACCTCGCCGTCGTGGCTGAAACCGCCCAGCGCGTGTGCGTGATGTACGCGGGCCAGGCGGTTGAGGTGGGTCAGGTCCCGGGCCTGTTCGATGTGCCCGCGCATCCGTACAGCGAAGCGCTGCTGGCCGCGATCCCCGAGCACAGCATGGGCGCCGAGCGCCTGGCCACGCTGCCGGGCATCGTCCCCGGTCGCTATGACCGGCCAAGCGGCTGCCTGCTGTCGCCGCGCTGCCCGTACGTTCAAGACAAATGCCGCCAGCAACGCCCGACCCTGGACCCGCAAGTCCATGGCCTGGTGCGCTGCTTCTACCCGCTGAATCAGGAGGTGGCGTGATGAGCGAGATCGTACTGACCGCCCGTGACCTTACCCGTCACTACGATGTATCCCAAGGCCTGTTCAAACCCCACGCCACCGTGCGTGCGCTCAATGGTGTGTCGTTCGAGCTGGAAGCCGGCAAGACGCTGGCCGTGGTGGGCGAATCCGGCTGTGGCAAATCCACCCTGGCCCGCGCACTGACGCTGATCGAAGAGCCGTCTTCGGGCTCGCTGAAAATCGCCGGGCAGGAAGTGGCCGGCGCGACCAAGGCGCAACGCAAGCAGCTGCGCAAAGACGTGCAGATGGTGTTCCAGAGCCCTTACGCGTCGCTCAACCCACGGCAGAAGATCGGCGATCAACTGGCCGAACCGCTGCTGATCAACACCACGCTTTCCGCCGCCGAGCGCCGTGAAAAAGTGCAGGCGATGATCAAGCAGGTGGGCCTGCGCCCCGAGCATTACCAGCGCTATCCGCACATGTTCTCCGGCGGCCAGCGCCAGCGTATCGCCCTGGCCCGCGCCATGATGCTGCAACCCAAGGTGCTGGTAGCGGACGAACCGACTTCAGCACTGGACGTGTCGATTCAGGCGCAGGTGTTGAACCTGTTCATGGACATGCAGCAGGAGTTCAACACCGGTTACGTGTTCATTTCGCACAACCTGGCGGTGGTGCGGCATGTGGCCGATACGGTGCTGGTGATGTACCTGGGCCGCCCGGCGGAGATGGGTCCCAAGGAGGAGATCTACAACCGTCCGCTGCACCCGTACACCCAGGCGCTGTTGTCGGCGACGCCGGCGATCCATCCGGATCCGTTGAAGCCGAAGATCAAGATCGTCGGCGAGCTGCCCAACCCGCTCAATCCGCCGACCGGCTGCGCGTTCCACAAGCGCTGCCCGTACGCGACCGAGCGCTGCAGTGCCGAGGTTCCGGAGTTGCGGACGGTGGATAACCGGCAGGTGGCTTGCCACTATGCGGAGCAGTTTGTGGCCTGAGGTTTTGGCTGAGAGAAGGAAGGCCGCTGCGCTTGGGTGCAGCGGCCTTTTTTTATGGTTTGGGGACTGATCCGTTATTTATGTTGCTGCTAAGAGGGTCTGCCTAACGGCAGACCTGTTTCGGCTTCGCCGAGTTACTTGGAAAAGACCCCCAAGTAACCAAGGGGTCTTGCTCCTGGTTTGGCCCGACTTCGTCGGGTTCCCTCTCTCCGGTCCCGCTCCGTGGGCCCGGCGTGAATGGGCCATCCATGGCCCACACGCCTCTCGCCGCATCCATGCGGCTCGACCCACTCCACGAGACCTCCGTTCGGCCTGCACCCAAGTCGCGTTTGGCGGCGTCTGGGCTATCGCGCATCAAGATCAAAAGCAAACGGCTAACGCCGTCCCCGTAGCAGCACGGCTTGCCGGCGGGGCGATCTTGAGGGCGACCCGCGAGCAAGCTCGGCTGCTACGCCCTGCGGGCAGAATCAAAAGCAGATCGCAGAACACCATGCCGTTGCCGTTGCCGTTGATTTTGATCTTCATGCGCAATGGCCCAGACGACGCAAAACGCGACTTGGGTGCAGGCTGAATGGAGGTCTCGTGGAGTGGGTCGAGCCGCATGGATGCGGCGAGAGGCGTGTGGGCCATGGATGGCCCTTTCACGCCGGGCCCACGGAGCGGGACCGGAATGAAGGAAGTCTGACGAAGTCAGACCCAAACCAGGAGCAAGACCCCTTGGTTACTTGGGGGTCTTTTCCAAGTAACTCGGCGAAGCCGAAACGCTTCTGCCGTTAGGCAGAACATCCCGGCATCAACACAGATAACGGATCAGCAAGAAGATCTCAGAGTTACACCGTTAATAAACATCCCTCCGATACCGCCCCTGCTCGATCAGCCGCTCAACCCCCGACTCACCCAGCAGCTCGACCAGCACCTGATCCACCCCCGCCGCCATGCCCTCAAGGCTGCCGCAGATATAGATCGCCGCCCCATCGGCCAACCAGTGACGCAACGCATCGGCCGACTCCCGCAACCGATCCTGCACATAAACTTTCTCAACCTGATCCCGAGAGAACGCCAGATCCATCCGCGCCAGATCACCGCTGGCCAGCCAGCCGTTCAACTCATCACCACAGTGGAAATCGTGCGCCACATTACGCTCGCCGAACAGCAACCAGTTGCGCCGCTCGCCAGCCAAAATCCGCGCCTTGAGCAAGCTGCGCAAACCGGCCAGGCCCGTGCCGTTGCCAATCAGAATCATCGGCACCGGTTCGCTCGGCAGATGAAAACTGCTGTTGCGCCGAATCCGCAAACTGACCCCGCCGCCCACCGCTGCATGCTCGGTCAACCAGCCAGAACCGATCCCCAGGCTGCCATCGGGATGCAGTTCCTGACGTACGATCAACTCAAGGGCACCGTCCTCAGGGATCGAGGCAATCGAGTACTCGCGCATCGCCAAAGGCACCAGCGCATCGACCAGCGCCTGCGCGTGCAGGCCGACCAGATGGCTGCGATTGGCGGGCAACTGGCGGGTACTCAAGGCCTGGCCGAGAGACTCATGCAAACCATCGACAGTGACCTGCGCGTCGGCTGCGATCCCGAGCCCGGCGAGGAACTGCTCGACCGCCGATTGCGCATTGCGCGGCAGTACTTCGATCAGGTCGCCCGCTTCCCAGCGCGCGTCGGACGGCAGCGTCATGCCCAGCAGATAGACCTTGGAACCTGCACTGCCTTCGTTCAGCCATTGGCGACGAGTCAGGGTCCAGTTCTCGTAATCCGCAGGCTTCCAGGCCGCAGCCGGCGTCGAGCCAGTCACTTCGCCCAACTGCTGCTGCCAATGTTGCAGGGCCACCGCGTCGCCGCTGTCCACCTCCACCGGGGCGAACAGCGTGCTGCCGCCGCGCTCGGCCAGCCAGCCGTGCAGGCGCTGGGCGAAACCGCAGAAATGCTGATACTGGCGGTCGCCCAGGCCCAGCACGGCATAGTTGAGGTTTTCCAGCGCCAGCGGACGGCCCAGCAGCTTGCGCTCGAAGCCGCGAGCGCTGTCCGGCGCCTCGCCATCGCCAAAGGTGCTGACCACGAACAGCGCGTTGCGGCTCTGGTTCAGGTCCTGCTCGGTCACGTCGGCCAGAGGCTGCACCCGCACCGGCAGGCCCGCCGACTGCAGTTGCCCGGCGGTCTGCCAGGCCAGTTGCTCGGCGAATCCGCTCTGGCTGGCGAAGCCGATCAGCCACGCCGGGCCCTGGCTGCCATAGACAGAGTGGCTGGTCGACACATCGCTTTTGGCCGCACGAACGTCACGTTTCTTGCGACGCCGGTCCAGATACAGCAGCCAGCCGGTAATGAAGAACAGCGGCATCAGCACCGCAGCGATCGTGATGATCAGGCGGCCGGTCAGGCCCCAGTAACTGCCGGTGTGCAGCGCGTAGTTGCTGATGATCAGCTGCGAGCCATAGCCCTTTTCGTTGTAGCGCGACACCGCCTTGACCTCACCGGTCGCGGCGTCGAGGGTGATCTGGTTCAGGGCGCGCGGGTGTGGCGAGTCCTTGAGCATGTAGAACACCACCGCAGGCTGGCCACCGGACAGCGGCAAGCGCAGATTGTAGGCCTTGAGATCAGGCCCTGCGGTTTTCTGGATGCTGGCCCAGATCGCGTCGTAATCCACCTTGGCGTCAGCCTGCGGCGCACTGCCCTCTTTGGGCCGCACACCGCCACCGCCGCGACGCTGCTCGCCGGCCACGGGCGGATCGCCAATCAGCTTGATCATGCCGTTGCTGAACCATTCGTAGGACCACATCAGGCCCGTGACCGACAGCAACAGGTAGACGATCAGGCACCAAGTGCCGAACACCGAGTGCAGGTCCCAATTGAAACTGCGGCCCTTCTTCGCCCAGTCCAGGGTCAGCCACACGCGCCAGCTCAGCGGCTTGCGCGGCCAGCGCAGATAAAGGCCGGACAGGCAGAAGAACACCAGAATCAGCGTGCAGGCCGCGGTGATCTGCTTGCCGTACTCGCCAGCCGCCAGGAAGCGGTGCAGTTGCAGGATGAAGCCGAACACATCCTGGCCAACGGCATCAGGCTTGAGTTCGCCGGTGTAAGGGTCGAAGTTGTGCATCTCGCCCCGGCGCTGGCCCGGTGGCGGCTGCATGTAGGCCTGCGCGGCCTTGTCACCCTCGACTTCCACGCGCAGCATCGACACGGTTTCGCCCAGCTTCGCTTCGATGCGTCGGACCATTTCGGCAGGCGTCAGCTGCACCTCGCCCGGCTGAACGAACAAGGCGGTGGGATTGAGCGCGTCGAGAATCTCGTCCTCGAACGAATACAGCGCCCCGGTGACGCCCATCAAGGCGAGCACCAGACCCGCCGTGATTCCGAAGAACCAGTGCACTTGGAACAGGACTTTCTTCAACACCCTCGATCACCTCATCACCCACTGCGACGCGCATTATGCGCATAAACAGCTCTTATTCTCATCCGTATCCGGTTCTGTATTGGCTACAGACCTGACACATTCAGCACATCACCCGTAGCAGTCCGGCTTGCCGGCGACCGCGGTGGATCGGCAACAAATGTGTGACTGACACCACGCAGGTCGCCGGCAAGCCGGACTGCTACGGGCACCATCGTGCCCCTCACATACAAAAGCCCCACTCACCAACGGCAAGTGGGGCTTTGCGTTTCACGCTTCTCTTAGAAGTGGAACGCGGTGGTCAGCAGTGCCGTACGACCGGCCGCCTGGTTGGCGAAGTGCGCCGCGTAGGCTTTGTCGTAGTAGGTCTTGTCGGTCAGGTTCTGCACGTTCAGTTGCAGGTCGATGTTCTTGGTCAGCTTGTACGAAGCCATGGCGTCGTAACGGGTGTAGGACGGTACATACACGGTGTTGGCGGTATCACCCCATACACGGCCGACATAGAACGCACCGCCACCGATAGTCAGCTTTGGCGTGATGTCGTAAGTGGTCCAGAGGCTTGCGCTGTGCTTGGCGGTGTTGGGCATCTCGTTGCCGTCTTGCGAGGCAGCGTTGGCCGTTACCGCACCGTTACGACCGACCAAACCCGAGCTGACCAGCTCGCTGTCCAGGTAGCTGTAACCGGCGAAGACTTGCCATTGATCGGTCAGCTTGCCGCTGGCGCTCAGCTCGACACCGTCGACGCGGGATTTACCGGCGTTCTGATAGGTGTTGGTGCTCACCAGAACGCGGGTGTTGTCCTTCTCGGTGCGGAACACCGCCGCGGTCAACGACAGGCGATCGTTGAAGAAGTCCCACTTGGTGCCCAGCTCGTAGTTCTTGGTGGTTTCCGGCTCGAGATCGCTGGTCAGAGTGCTGCCATCGGCAATCAGGCCGTTGCCATCGGTACCTTCGTTGAGCATGCCGCCCGGCGGGGTGGCCGAGGTGGCGAAGGAGGTATAAATGCTGCCGTTTTCAACCGGCTTGTAGACCACACCGGCCTGCCAGTTCCAGAAGTTGCTGGTGTTCTTGCTGCGGGTGGTGGCCGCGGTCAGGCTGTCGGTCTTGGCCTTGGTGTCGAAGCTGTCGAAACGCGTGCCCAGGTTGACCTGCCATTGCGGGCTCAGCTCGATGGTGTCGAAGGCATAGACCGAGCGGGTGAAACCGATGGTGTTGGTACCTTTATAGTTGCGCGCGATGGTGCCGGTGTAATCGTCATCCGGGTTCGGATTGGCCAGCGACGTACAGGTGCCGCCGTACACCTCACCCACCTGGCAGCCCACGCCGCCCGGGGACGCTGCAGTCGGGTTGCTGTTGGCCGGGTTGGCGAAGGTGTAACCGCTGACCTTGCTGACTTCGCGGGTCAGTTCGATACCGGTGGAGTAGCTGTTCTTGAAACCGGCCAGCTGGAAGGTGCCGAACAGGTCGGTCTGGTTAGTGGTGGTTTCGGTGGTGCTGACCCGGGCGTTGGCACGGCGCCACACGGTGCCACGGGCGTTGACGTTGTGCTGGCTGTCGTCCGGCTGAGTCAGGATGTAGTCCTGGCCCACGTTGCCGTGACGGAAGGTGTTCTTCAGGGTCATGTCTTCGTTGAAGTCATGCTCGAAACTGATGGTGCTGATGTCGCTGCGGGTCTTGCGGAAATCGCGATCCTTCAGACCATAGAAGTTATTGCTGTTGCCGCCGTCGGTAGGCTTGTCGTGAACGTGGACAGCCGTCGTGGATGTCGAACCGTAGCCATACGGAATGCCCGAATCCGGCAGGTCGTTGCCTTCGACGTGGTAGTAGCTCAGGTTCAGGCGGTTTTCGGTGCCCAGGCCGAAGGTCACCGACGGCGCCACGCCCCAACGGTCGTAATTGATTGCGTCGCGACCGGCCACGTTCTGCTCGTGGCTCATCAGGTTCAGACGGAACGCTGCGGTGTCGAGGAACTTGCGGTTCACGTCCAGGGTGTAGCGACGGGTCTGGTCGGTGCCGTAGGTGAAGCTGCCGTTGGTGAAGTCATTGGCCTTGGGCAGCTTGCTGATGATGTTCAGGCTGCCACCGGCCGAACCACGGCCGCCGAATGCGGAGTTCGGGCCCTTGCTGACTTCGATCGACTCGATGTCGAAGATTTCACGGGACTGCGCGCCGGTGTCGCGCACGCCGTCCAGGTAGGTGTCGCCCTGGGCGTCGAAGCCACGGATGAACGGGCGGTCGCCCTGCGGGTTGCCGCCTTCACCGGCACCGAAGGTGATGCCCGGTACGGTGCGCAACGCGTCCTGCAAGGAGGTGGCGGCGGTGTCTTTCAGTACCTGCTGAGGAATGACAGTCACCGAACGCGGCGTGTCGGACAGCGGCGCGGTGTACTTCTGCGATGCGCTCTTCTCGGTCTTGTACTCGGTGGACTCCACCGCCTCACCGTTGATGCTGGTCGCGCCCAGCGCAATCGAACCGCCCTTGGCCTGTTCGGCTTCGTCGGCGGCGTGGGCCATTTGCGACGCGGACATTGCGGTAACGGCCATGCCAATCGCCGAGACGAGAAGCCGTGGTGAACTGACAGACGGTTGAAGCGAGAGGCGCGACATCGAGATTTCCTTCCCCAAGGAATGTAGAGGCCGCGGAATATAGATGAGAGTAATTTGTATTTGCAGATAACTTACATTCTTTACAATTTCGCTTTACGGATTTTTCACCCTCGTTCGTCCACACGTCCGCGCGGGGTTTTACACATCAGATAAGAATCACTACCATTCGCTACCTTTTTCGATCCTGAGTGGCGTCGTCATGCTCCTACACATCCCTGGCCTCTTCACCCGCGAGGAGGTGCTGCGCATCCGCCAGGCGCTGGAGCAGACCGACTGGGCCGACGGCAAGATCACCGCCGGCCACCAGTCGGCCAAGGCCAAGCACAACCTGCAGTTGCCCGAGGGCCACCCGCTGGCCAAGGAAATCGGCGCGGCGATGCTCGAACGCTTGTGGCAGAACCCGCTGTTCATGTCGGCGGCGCTGCCGCACAAGGTCTTCCCGCCGCTGCTCAACTGCTACACCGGTGGCGGCAGCTTCGACTTTCACATCGACAACGCCGTGCGCCAGGCGAGAGGCAACATCGAACGAGTGCGCACCGACCTTTCGTCGACGCTGTTCTTCAGCGACCCCGACGACTACGACGGCGGCGAGCTGGTAATCCAGGACACCTTCGGCACCCGCGAGGTCAAGCTGCCGGCGGGCGACCTGCTGCTCTACCCGGCAACCAGCCTGCACAAGGTCAACGCCGTCACTCGCGGCGCGCGCTATGCCTCGTTCTTCTGGACCCAGAGCCTGGTGCGCGACGACGGCCATCGCACGCTGCTGTTCGAAATGGACACCGCCATCCAGCAACTGAGCCGCGACGTGCCCGATCATCCTTCGCTGATCCAGCTCACCGGCACCTACCACAACCTGCTGCGCCAGTGGGTCGAGGTCTGAAGCATGGTCTGGAATCTGCGACGCGAAGAGACACTTACCGGCGAGCAACTGCGCGCCATGCTCGAAGACAACCCGGCCAGCGCGGCGAAGGCGATCCTCGTCGCCGCCCAGCAAAACGTGCTGGAGGCGCAGGCATTGCTGGGCCAGATCCTGCTGGACGGCACCGGCATCGAACAGGACGCCGCCCTGGCCCTGACCTGGTTTCAGATTGCCTCGCGCAACGGCCATGCCATGGCCACCAATATGGCCGGGCGCTGCCTGGAGCATGGCTGGGGTTGCGAGCCGGATGCCACCAAGGCCGCCGACTATTATCGCCAGGCCGCCGAAGCCGAGCTGGACTGGGGCTTCTATAACTATGGCAACCTGTTGGCCACCGGACGCGGCGTGAACAAGGACCAAGCCCGCGCGCTGGCCTGCTACCGCAAGGCCGCACAGCTGGGCCACGCCAAATCGATGAACATGCTCGGTCGCTATCTGGAAGAAGGCGTGTGCTGCGAGCAGGATCTAACGGCGGCCCATGACTGGTATCGGCGCTCTGCCGAGGGCGGAGATTTTCGTGGGCAGTTCAGCCATGCGGCGGTGCTGGCAGACCAAAGCAGGATTGAAGAAGCGCTTTTATGGCTGGAGAAAGCGCTCACCACTGGCAATCTGAACTTCCTCAGAGTCAGCCGAGCGGCGCTGCTAGACGCGACTCAACACGACATACGAGCACTGGCCTTGAAATACCATCAACAGGCAGCCTCGCTCGGCGACGAGAGCGATCACGCCGCTCTGGATAACTTTCTGATCGAACAGCACAAGGCTCTTTTCAGCGAGTAACACGCTCGAGTTAAGATACCCGACTGGTGTCTTACACATGGCGCAATCAATCTCGGTTTGATCCCCTCGTCAAAATCGCTACTCTAGCGAAGGCAGGTTATTAAACAAAACAGGAAACCCCTCCTGCACCAACATTCATTAAAGGACTAATGAATATGAACCATGCATTAAATCTATATGACGAAACTGTGTTGAGTGATGCACTTGATGCAGCTCGGCATATTCCTAGTCAGATACTGTCGGCGTCTGCTGGCACAGCGCAAAATGTATTGCGCGACAAAGGTCTGATTCTTACGAAAGACCAACTCCTCAATCTCAAGCGCTATGAAGTTCGCGGGCTTGGCCTTCCCGTCACTTTAACGGATGTCATCGGCTACCTGGGTTATGAAACAGGGGCTGGCTCCAATCTCGAAGCCCGAGACTTTCAGGAAAGTTTCACGTTGATCCGCAACCATGCAATGCGCTGGGATCCACTGCGCAATGACCTGATCAATGTGGGCAGTGAACTGAGCGTGTTTGGCGGCCAGATGCAGGTTTACTTGCAAGGCATCGAGGAGATCTATGAAGATCTGCGTGGACAAGCCGGGAACGCCATCGAAGCAGAAGCCCGAGCGGATTTCATTCAATACGTCATCGAAGTCGCCGGCCTGATCGAGCAACGGGCGCTTGCCACGACAGCACTCAAATCCAGGCTGGACAGTTTCTCCCGGGATCTGTCCCTCCAGGTATTACCTAGCGTTCAGATCAAGCTTCAGAGCATCAATAACAGTAACTTGTCCGTCGACATCAGAAGGCTGAATATTGACATAGACGAGCGCGCCCGCCTGATCGATCAAAAACAGAACGAGTATAGAAAGCTGGTGGGCATTGCCGCTGGCAGCAGTTTTCTGTTATTAGGGCTTGGCATCTACTTTGGTGTTCAAGCAGAAAAAATCCGCAAGGAAGTTGAAAGTCTTAAGCGTACACAGCATCAAAAAATTGCCGACCTGGAGCAGAAAAACAAAATACATGGATCGCTGCAACGCGTCCGCAGTGACTTGCAGGATCTGGAACTGGTCGTTCTCGATGCAGACATCGCCACTAAAAATCTGACCGCAGTATGGAACGCACTGCATATCTATGTGAACGAATCGGTAGAGCAGGCGGAACGGATCAATGACACCCTCACACTTCGTCGCCTCATTAATGGCTTCAGGTTAGTCGCCGCGCCGTGGGAAAACATTCAACGCGACGCTAACTTATTGCTCGAAGTTTTCAAGCAAGCCGACGACGAATACAGAGCAGAATATGGACATTCCTGACATGACAAACATTACTTCTTTACATTCCACCGCTGGCTTCAAGGCCGTCGACATCACAGAGATGAAACACGCCGTACGCCTGGCCTTGAATGAAAATGCGTCGACGCAGGCGCTGTTCAACATCACTCAGTACCTCCCTTCGCTGGTGGAGAAACAGGCCAGGGTCCTGCGCAGGCTTATTGCGCTGGAAACGAGCGTACGCGAAAACGCCGTTGAAGTTCCGATTATCGCGGACATCTCGTCAAGAGCGCTGATGCAGCTTCAACGTGATCAGGATGAGGCTGGCGCAGATATCAATGAGCTCAACGACATCGCCGAGGATCTCGCAGCTGCCCAGATAGCGTTTTCATCGAAACTGCGTGACCAGACGCAACAGCTAAAAGAGGCTGTGACCGCAGTCGCCGAAAACCTTGACCGGTTGCCCACAGACGGTTTTCTTTCTGCATTTGATCGTGACAACCAGAGCATCAACACCCAGCTGGAAGAAATCAAATTGCGCATCACTCAGCTGCGTGCTGACCGAGATGCGGTAACTGCTGCAATCAACCTGATCGAGAGCCCCGATTTCGCGGGGATTGCCAACGACATTCTGCTGACGGCGCAGAGCCTTGCGCAAGCAGGCATGAGCGCTGGGCAGGCATCTGTCGTGCAAAATGCGATTTCAATCATTACCAAGCTCATCGGTGTCGTCACGGATGGCTTCAACCTGTTAGGTCTGATTGAACAGCGCGACGCGATGACTCGTCGCCTCACTAATCAGATCAGCCAAGCCCGACAGCTTGAAAGCCGGCTGTTGACCAATACTCAATCCGCCGGACTCATAGGTCACGCGTATCGCTTCGACGATCATCGCAGACAGGTGCACTCACAAGCGAATGCCATAGTGGAAGCGTTCGAAACGGTCATCGATCTTTCAAAGCGGCTCGACTCCAGCAATCGGGAAGAATTTAAAGAGCTGATGCTGAGCCTGCGCAGGTTGGCGGACTTTGCCAGAAACCTCGCCTGACAAGATCAGGAGTTTCACTGAGGGGTCGTGCTTGTACGCCCCCTCACAAAGCGATGAGGTCAGCACATGACGATCCATTACATCGACTACCGGGATGCCACTTATCTTGGCTTTCATATGGTCTACCTCCAGCAACTTCCCCAACGGATCGAGGCTTTCAAGATCAAGCTGGATTTGGTGCCAGCCTCCGAATACGGCAGGTACCGAGAGCCTGCACTTGACGCTGTCGTCAAACGTGCAAGCAGTGGAAGTGGGGTATGGAGCTACACCGCAGACGCACTTCGCACACTGCACCAAGAGACACGACATTCGCTCGTCGCGTTGATCGAACACATTGACAGCGATGCACCTGCAAGGACCTTGAAATCGTCCATACCGAACCTTCAAGACCATGCGGCCCAGTTCAGCAGGCAGCAAAAAGAATGTGGACGTCTTGTCGAAGATGCATCGACAGTGATTCCCAGATTCATCGATTTCATGAATCAGAAAATATTCGAGTACGCTCAACGTCACCAACTGCTGATAGGCGCGTCTCAAAGCAATGTGCCGAAGACATTTCGTTATCAATTGGTCCCGGACAGAAATCTGACATCAGCGCTAGTTACGGTTGGCTGGAATGCTCGCTCCTATGCCACGGCCCTGCTTACATCGAGCAATGTGGCGGTTTACTGTGGGCGACTGAATCTATTGCTCGCCACCGTGACGCAGTCATTGGAAGCGCTGGATGAGCGGCAACCAACTCGACGCCTGCGAGTGTCGAAGCAGCTGGCAAGCGTACCCGCGCGTGAGGCACTACGGCTGATCAGTCACACATTTGAGACGATCCTGCGCTTTCGGTTTTGAGCTGCAAAAAAAACGGCATCCCGAGGGGTGCCGTTTCTTTGACCGCTACCCGACTTAAACGTAGAACGACTTCAGCGGCGGGAAGCCGTTGAACTCGACGGCGCTGTAGCTGGTGGTGTAGGCGCCGGTGGACAGCCAGTACAGGCGGTCACCGATGGCCAGGTTCAGCGGCAGGCCGTACTTGTAGTTTTCGTACATGATGTCGGCGCTGTCGCAGGTCGGGCCGGCGATCACGACTTCTTCGGTTTCGCCTTTCTTCTCGGTCCAGATCGGGAACTTGATGGCTTCGTCCATGGTTTCGATCAAGCCGGAGAACTTGCCCACATCGGTGTAGATCCAGCGCTCGACGGCGGTGCGCGACTTACGTGCAACCAGCACCACTTCGCTGACCAGGATACCGGCGTTGGCGATCAGCGAACGGCCCGGCTCCAGGATGATTTCCGGCAGGTCGTCACCGAAGTCTTCCTTGAGGAAGCGAATGATCTCTTCGGCGTAGGTTTCCAGGCTGTTGGTCCGGGTGATGTAGTTGGCCGGGAAGCCGCCACCCATGTTGATCAGCTTGAGCTCGATGCCGTCTTCTTCCTTCAGGCGCTCGAAGATCACCTTCACTTTGGCGATGGCGGCGTCCCATACGCTGATGTCGCGTTGCTGCGAACCGACGTGGAAGGAGATGCCGTATGGCACCAGCCCCAGGTCACGGGCCAGGATCAGCAGGTCCATGGCCATGTCGGTCTGGCAGCCGAACTTGCGCGACAGCGGCCAGTCAGCGGTGGTCGAACCTTCGGTGAGGATACGCACATAGACTTTCGAGCCCGGAGCTGCCTTGGCGATGTTGCGCAGGTCGGCTTCGGAGTCGGTGGCGAACAGACGCACGCCCTTCTCGAAGAAGTAGCGGATGTCCTTGGATTTCTTGATGGTGTTGCCGTAGCTGATGCGGTCCGGGCCAACGCCACGGCCCATCACTTTGTCCAGCTCGTAGATCGAGGCGATGTCGAAGCTCGAACCTTTCTCTTTGAGCAGGTCGATGATTTCCACGGCCGGATTGGCCTTGACCGCGTAGTAGACCTTGGCAAATTCGAAACCGGCGCGCAGGTCGTCATAGGCCTGGGCGATCATCGAGGTGTCGATGAGCACGAACGGGGTTTCTTGCTTGTCGGCGAACGCCTTCATTTTAGCGAAGGTGTTTTTCTCGAAATAGTCTTCGACCTGAATCGACATGCGGGGGACTCCTGTTGGCAAACGGTAAAAAACAATGGGTGCAAATGAACGTCCTCCGTATCCCCACTTTGGTTCGCCTACTTCCCAAGGCATGTCGCCGAAAGCAAAAAGGCCATGGGACGCGGGTTCCCTTGGCCTTGCTGTCTCGTCGTCAGTACTTGAGCCGGATGGATCGTTTCCAGCATGGACGTTCGGCGCGAACTTTAGGACCTGAGGGGCTGGAGATCAACAAAAAATGTCGCGTTTCTGCCCGTTTTTGCCAGACGGGCATTCTCGACGGTTCAATCACCTTGTAGTAACCGACCGATGTGACAGGACGATGTTCCCGATATCACCGCAATCGCGCTTCTGCCCGAAGGACGTAGGAGCGTGGCTTGTCCCGCGATCGGCGACGAAGTCGTCGTGAAAACTCGTTATGTGGGGTGTCAGGTACAACTCGACTGTTCTCTCGATTGCCTCCGGCGGGTCACTTTCGAAAAGCGCGAAAGTAACCAAAGCGCTTCTGCTCCTGGTTTGGGTCCTCCTTCGTCGGACTTCCTTCACTCCGGCGATGTTCCGTGGGCCCGGCGTGAAAGGGCCATCCATGGCCCACACGCCTCTCGCGGCATCCTGCCGCTCGTCCCACTCCACATCGCCTGCGTTCAGCCTGCACCCAAGTCGCGATTTGTGGTGTCTGGACGATCGCGCATGAAGATCAAAAGCCAGATCAAGAGCGATTGAACGCCTCCGCCCCGTAGCAGCCGGGCTTGCCCGCGGGTCGCCCTCAAGATCGCCCCGCCGGCAAGCCGTGCTGCTACGGTCGGGGTCTACCCGAATTTGGCTCTTCGCTTTTCGCTTTTGATTTTCTGCCGAATTGAATCCAACGGTGAGGTCGGGCCCCGTTCCAGGAGGCCGAATGCAGGCGTTGCGGAGTGGGCTGCTGGGCATGGATGCCCAGCAAGCCGCTGTGGGCCATGGATGGCCCATTTGCGGCGTGCCCACTTCGCGGTGCCGGAATGAGGGCAGTCCGAGCCTGGGCGAGGACCCGTATGGCGGGGAGAAAGCGCTTTGGTTACTTTCGCGCTTTTCGAAAGTGACCCGCCGGAGGCAATAGCAGCAACAACCGATTAAATTCAGACACTCCGCGCAATTAGGTTTTACTGCCGCTTCGCGCCAGATCGCGAGCAAGCTGCGCTCCCACGGCCTCCGGCCAGAATCAAAAGCTTCAGACCGCAGCCTGTTCCGCCACCTCAGCCGGCGAAACAATGCTGGTCTTCTTGCCCCGCGACTGCCCCGAACTTAGATAAGCCGCAATCGACTCCTGCGTCACCTCGCCCAGGAACACATGCTCGGCATCCAGCACCGGCAGCCAGGCCCGGTTGAACTCATACATGCGCGACAACAGAATCCGCAAATGCTCGTCATACGCCGCCGTGGCATTGAACGGCCGCAGATACTGCTCGCACGTACCCGTCTGACGATGCAGATCACGACGGCGCACATACCCCTTGGCCTTGTTCTCGGCGTCAGTGACCACCACGTAACGGCGGTCTTTTTCGTCCATCACCTCGAGGGCATCGGCCACCGGCGTTTCAGGGCTCACGGACGGTGCGTTGTCGGCCGCATCTTCAGCCTTCACCAACAACAAGCGTTTCAACGTGCTGTCCTGGCCGACAAAGTTGCTGACGAAATCATCCGCCGGATGCGCCAGCAGCGTGTCCGGGTGATCGATCTGCAGCAGTTTGCCCGCGCGGAAAATCGCGATCTTGTCACCCAGTTTGATCGCTTCGTCGATGTCGTGGCTGACCATGATCACGGTCTTGTTCAGCGCGCGCTGCATCTCGAAAAATTCGTTCTGGATCATCTCGCGGTTGATCGGGTCGACTGCGCCGAACGGCTCGTCCATCAGCAGCAACGGCGCTTCGGCCGCCAGCGCACGAATCACGCCGATACGCTGTTGCTGTCCACCGGACAACTCACGCGGATAACGATGCAGATACTGCTTGGGCTCAAGCTTGATCATGCTCATCAGTTCACGGGCGCGGTCATGGCAACGCTTCTTGTCCCAGCCCAGCAACTTGGGCACCACCACGATGTTTTCCTCGATGGTCATGTTGGGGAACAGGCCGATCTGCTGGATCACATAGCCGATGTTGCGACGCAGGGTCACTTCGTCCAGTTGAGTGGTGTCTTCGCCGTTGATCAGCACCTTGCCGGAGGTCGGCATGATCAGGCGGTTGATCATTTTCAGCGTGGTGCTCTTGCCGCAACCGGACGGGCCGAGGAACACGCAGATCTCGCCTTCGTTGACGGTCAGGCTCACGGAATCGACCGCCTTCACTTCCTTGCCGTTGCTGTGAAAGGTCTTGGTGAGGTTTTGAAGTTCGATCATTTCAGGAGTCCTTTTGGAGTCAGCGAGCGTTGCAGCCATTGCAGAAGCAGGTCGGCGAAGATGGCCAGGATGCTGACCAGTACGGCGCCGACGATCAGCATCGACATGTCGCTGCGGCTGATGGAAGCGAGGATGAGTACGCCAAGGCCACCGGCACCGATGGTGGCGGCGATGGTCATGACGCCGATGTTCATGACTACGGCGGTGCGCACGCCGGCCAGGATCACCGGTACGGCAATCGGCAGTTCGACCATGCGCAGGCGCTGGCCGAAGGTCATGCCGATGCCGCGCGCAGCTTCGCGAATGCCGGGTTCGACGCCGGTCAGCGCCAAGTAGGTGTTGCGCATGATCGGCAACAGCGAATAGAGGAACACCGCGGTGATTGCCGGCAGCGGCCCGAGGCCCTGGCCGAATTTGGAATAGAACGGCAGCAGCAGGCCGAACAGCGCAATCGACGGGATGGTCAGCAGCACTGTGGCGCTGGCCTGCAAAGGCCCGGCGAGCGCCGGAAAGCGGGTCATGAAGATGCCCAGCGGCACGCCGATCAGAATCGCCAGCGACACCGCGATGCCCACCAGCGTGATGTGTTGCAGGGTCAGGTGCAGCACCTGGTTCCAGTCCAGATGGGAGAACGCACTGAAGAAGCTCATAGTTTCTCCTCTTCTTTCTTTTCCACCGGCGTCTGCTTGACCGGCACACTTTCGGCGGAAGGATTGATCGGATGGCTGCGCAGGAAGTCGGCGGCCACGACGGTCGGGCTTTCGTGGTCGACGTCGACCCGCGCATTCAGCTCGATCATGGTCTGGTTATCCAGCAAGGCGGCCAGCGGCTTGAGCTGCTCGGCCAGTTGCGGGTGCTGGTCCAGAAACGCTTTGCGTACCACTGGCGCTGCGGTGTAGTCCGGAAAGTAATGCTTGTCGTCGGCCAGCACCTTGAGCTTGAACGCGTTCAGGCGGCCGTCGGTGGTGTAGACCAGTCCAGCGAACACCTGGCCGTTGCGCAGCGCGGTGTAGACCAGGCCTGCGTCCATCTGCCGGGTGTTCTCGCGGGACAGGTTCATGTCGTAGTGCTTGACCATGCCCACCAGACCGTCGGAGCGGTTGGCGAACTCGGTGTCGAGCGCGACGATGTGCTTCTCTTTGGCCTCGTCCTTCATCACCTTGGTCAGATCCGAGACCGTGTTGATCTGCGGGTATTCCTTGGCTACGTTTTCCGGCACCGCCAGCGCGTAGGTGTTGTTGAACTTGGACGGCGAAAGCCAGACCAGGCCCTTCTTGGCGTCCACCTCTTTCACCCGCTGGTAGGTCTGCTCGCTGTCGAGCTTTTCATCGATGTGGTTGTAGGCCACCAGCGACACACCGGTGTATTCCCAGAGCATGTCCAGCTGGCCGCTTTCCTGGGCACTGCGCGCCAGGTTGCTGCCCAGCCCGCCGGTGATCTGGACCTGATAGCCCTTGTCGCGCAGGTATTGCGCGGTCAGTTCGGCGAGGATGGTCTGCTCGGTGAAGACCCGTGCCCCGATGCGCAGGACCGGCATTTCGGCCGCCTGGGCAAATCCGGCCAGCAGCAGGCCCGCGCCCACTATTAATGTGCATAACTTTTTCATACGAATTCCTTTCTCTCAGCTGCTCGTTCAGCGAGCCAGCCCTCGTTCCAGCCACACTCGACTCGCCAGTGTCACGGCGCCATCGAGCAGCAGAGCCAGCAGCGCGGTGCACGCGGCGCCCAGCACGAGTTGCGGCTGATTGTTCAGAGCGATGCCGGGGAAGATCAGGCTGCCAAGGCTGTTGGCACCGATCAGGAAGGCCAGCGGCGCGGTGCCGACGTTGATCGCCAGCGCCACCCGCACGCCGCCGACGATGATCGGCACGGCGTTGGGCAGCTCGACGCGCCACAACACCTGGCGCGGTGTCATGCCGATGCCGGTGGCAGCTTCTTTGAGAGAACCCTGAACGTTTTTCAGGCCTTCGTAGGTGTTGCGCACGATGGGCAACAGAGAGGCGAGGAACAAAGCGAAGATCGCAGGCCCACTGCCGATGCCCAGGACGCCCAGAGCAATGGCCAGTACCGCGAGAGGAGGAACGGTGTTACCGATGTTGAAGATCTGCATGAAGCGTTCGGCGCGGCCAACCATGTTCGGTCGGCTGAGCACAATGCCGGTCGGGATCCCGACCACCAGTGCCGCCAGCATCGATGCCAGTACCAGCATCACGTGGGCTTGCAGATAAAACAGCAGATCATCCTGATACTGCTTGAGCGTATCGATGCTGATCCAGTGGACCAGCAGGGCCAGGAGTGCGATGACGATCACACCTCCCATCAGCCCCTTGCCATAGCGATTAGCCACGGGCGGACTCCTTATTTCAGTCGGCGCACGCCTGGCGTTTGACGGACCGTTTCAGGTCGCCTGCCAGCGTTCGCGAAGAGCAGCGGGTGGGTCGCCGGTTAAGGGTTTGAACCTCGGCGAATACACGAGCCATGAGCGCAGCTTCGTCAAGCTAACTTGCTGATTTTGCGTCCCTTGGCAGCTTGGGTTGCCAGGGAGTGGACGTCTCCGGAACCGCAAAGGTTCCCACGTGAGATGCTATTTGGCCACCCTTTATCGACTGAACGGTTCGGAAACCGTGTTCATTTAGGCTATAATCCCGGCCCTTTTTTGAATCACCTCTCGGGCGATTTCCCATGACCAGACAGGCCGCCGAAGTCGCGAAACGCCGCACTTTCGCAATTATTTCCCACCCGGACGCCGGTAAGACCACCATCACCGAAAAGCTCTTGCTGATGGGCAAGGCCATTGCCGTGGCCGGTACCGTGAAATCCCGCAAGTCCGACCGCCATGCCACCTCCGACTGGATGGAGATGGAGAAGCAGCGCGGTATTTCCATCACCACGTCGGTCATGCAGTTCCCGTATCGCGAACACATGATCAACCTGCTCGACACCCCGGGCCACGAAGACTTCTCCGAAGACACCTACCGCACGCTGACTGCGGTGGACTCGGCGCTGATGGTGCTCGACGGCGGTAAGGGTGTAGAGCCGCGGACCATCGCCCTGATGGACGTCTGCCGTCTGCGCGACACGCCGATCGTCAGCTTCATCAACAAGCTGGACCGCGACATTCGCGACCCGATCGAGCTGCTCGACGAAATCGAAGCGGTCCTGAAAATCAAGGCCGCGCCGATCACCTGGCCGATCGGCTGCTACCGCGACTTCAAAGGCGTGTACCACCTGGCGGGCGACTACATCATCGTCTACACCCCGGGCCACGGCCACGAACGCACCGAAACCAAGATCATCCAGAAGCTGGATTCCGACGAAGCCCGCGCCCACCTGGGTGACGAGTACGAGCGCTTCCTCGAACAGCTGGAACTGGTGCAGGGCGCCTGCCACGAGTTCGATCAGCAGCAATTCCTCGACGGCCAGATGACCCCGGTGTTCTTCGGCACCGCGCTGGGCAACTTCGGTGTCGATCATGTTCTGGACGCGGTGGTCGACTGGGCACCGCTGCCGCTGGCACGCGCCGCCCACGAGCGCAGCGTGGAGCCGGTGGAAGAGAAGTTCTCGGGCTTCATCTTCAAGATCCAGGCGAACATGGACCCGAAACACCGCGACCGCATCGCGTTCATGCGCATCTGCTCGGGCAAGTACGAGAAAGGCATGAAGATGCGCCACGTGCGCACCGGCAAGGACGTGCGCATCGGCGACGCCCTGACGTTCTTCTCCAGTGAGCGCGAGCAGCTGGAAGAGGCCTACGCGGGTGACATCATCGGCCTGCACAACCACGGCACCATCCAGATCGGCGACACCTTCAGCGAAGGCGAAAACCTGGGCTTCACCGGTATCCCGCACTTCGCACCGGAGCTGTTCCGCCGCGTGCGTCTGAAGGATCCGCTCAAGTCCAAGCAATTGCGTCAGGGCCTGCAACAGCTGGCCGAAGAAGGCGCGACCCAGGTGTTCTTCCCGCAGCGCAGCAACGACATCATCCTCGGCGCCGTCGGTGTGCTGCAGTTCGATGTGGTCGCCAGCCGTCTGAAGGAAGAGTACAAGGTCGAATGCGCCTACGAGCCGATCACCGTGTGGTCGGCGCGCTGGATCGACGCCAGCGACAAGAAGAAGCTCGAGGAATTCGAGAACAAGGCAGTGGAAAACCTGGCACTGGACGGCGGTGGGCACCTGACTTACCTGGCGCCAACGCGGGTCAACCTGAGCCTGATGGAAGAGCGCTGGCCGGATATCCAATTCCGTGCGACGCGCGAGCATCATTAACGGTTGATGCGCAAATGGTGGGAGTGAGCTTGCTCACGAAAGCAATTGGCCAGACACATTCGATTGGTCTGGCCTTACGCATTCGTGAGCAAGCTCACTCCCACACATGTTTTGCATGACCCATGAATCATTTAACTACCAATCCCACTCCCCTCCCCCGCGGATCGGCCGCCGTCTCGACCTTTGTGCCCTCGATCCTGATCGCCTGCACATTGCCCATCGCCCAGTTCTGATCCTTGATCGTGTAGCCCATGGCTTTCAATTCATCGGCCACAGGCGCTGACATCGGCGCGAAGCGTTCGGTGAAGATCGTGTCCTTGGGCAGCAATTGGTGATGCACCCGCTGCGCCGCGACAGCATCCTTGAGCGGCATGTGGAAGTCGTAAATGTTGTTGAGCACCTGAAAGACCGTGGTGAAAATCCGCGAACCGCCGGGCGTGCCCAGCACCAGCGTCACGGCGCCGTCGCGGGTCACCAGGCTCGGGCTCATCGACGAGAGCATGCGCTTGCCCGGTTCGATGGCATTGGCATCGCCGCCCACCACGCCGAAGGCATTGGCCACGCCGGGCTTGGCGCTGAAGTCATCCATCTCGTCGTTCATCAAGAAACCCGCGCCTTTGACCACCACACCGCTGCCGTAGTCCCAGTTCAGGGTGTAGGTGTTGCTGACCGCGTTGCCCTTGGCGTCGACGATGGAGAAGTGCGTGGTCTGGTGCGACTCGAGACCGGCCTTGATGTTTTCGGTGGGTGAAATGGCGTTCGGGTTGACCTCATGGGCGCGCTGGGCCAGGTACACCTGATCGGTCAGCTCGCTCACCGGCGCCTTGGTGAAATCCGGATCACCCAGGTAGTTGGCGCGATCGGCGAACACACGTTTCTCGATCTCGGCCAGCAAGTGAACGTAACGCGCCGAATTCAGCGGCACGCCTTTGAAATCCTCGGCCAGTTGCTGCTTGATGCCGATCAACTGCGCCAGCGCCACGCCGCCGGAGCTGGGCAGGGGTGCGGTGTACAAAGTGTTGCCGTTGAAATTCACGTGCAGCGGTTTGCGCCAGACGGCCTTGTAGTCGGCCAGGTCTTGTCGAGTGATCAGGCCATTGTCGTGCTGCATCTGCGCGACCAACAAATCGGCAGTCTGGCCCTGATAAAACTCGTCGGCGCCCTTGTCGGCGATGCGTTCCAGGGTCTGCGCCAGTTCGGGCTGGCGGAAGGTTTCGCCGGTTTTCATGTGGCCGAAATATTCGCCGAAGTTGGTCTTGCCGTTGAGCTGCTTGATCGCTTCGGCGCCATACATGTATTGCTTGTCGGCCACCTTGAAACCGTTTTTCGCGTAGCCGATGGCCGGTGTCAGCAGCTCGGCCCAGGGCAGTTTGCCGAATTTCTTATGGGCCTCCCACAAGCCCATCACCGTGCCCGGCACGCCGGACGCGCGGGCGCCCACCAGGCTCATGCCGGGGATGACTTCGCCTTTGTCGTCCAGGTACATGTCGCGGGTGGCGGCCTTGGGTGCGGTTTCGCGGTAGTCGAGAAAATACGGGCGGCCGTTCATGAACAGGGTCATGAAACCGCCGCCGCCGATGTTGCCCGCTTCGGGGTAGGTGACGGCCAGGGTGAAGGCGGTGGCGACCGCGGCATCGACTGCGTTGCCGCCTTTTTTCAGGATCTGCGCAGCGACTTCAGCGCCATACTGGTCGGGCGAGGCGACCGCGCCACCTTCCAGGGCTATGGCGTAAACCGGGGAGCTGACGGCGAAGATCACCGACAAGGCGAGGGTCTTGAGGGTCATGACGCGCATAGAGGCTTCCTTGAGGTCAGGTCACCCACTATATCCCCGATGAGAAGCGGAAATGAATGACGCCGCAAATCGGCTTTTGCCGAACGCGTGGGAGCCGGCTTGCTTCACTAAAAAGTGCGAGCCTGCGAGCTTCATACCTGTGGGAGCCGGCTTGCTGGCGAATAGGTCAGGTCAGACACTGCAATGTTGAATGACCCACCACATTCGCCAGCAAGCCGGCTCCCACAATGACCTCCGGCGATCAGGCGTTGAGCATGTCGTGCTTGATCCACTCGATCACCGACGTGCGCTTGGGCGCCCAGCCCAGCAACTCGCGGGCGTGTTTGCCGCGCACCCGGCTGTTGGAGCCCAGGCCGTAGTTGGCCATTTCATAGCCCCACTCGGCTTCGGCATCCTTGAGCGGCCAGTCCTGCGCAGCACCCAGGCCCATCGCCTGCGCCATCGCATTGCTCATGTCGTAGAAGGAAGCCTCGCCGCTTTCGACGAAATAGAACGTACCGGCCGGGTTCTTCTCCAGCGCCAGCGCGTACAGCTCGACCACGTCATCGATGTGCACGTTGGACCAGATGTTGCCGCCCGGGCCGACATGGCGCACCACGCCGCTCTTGCGAGCCTGCTTGAGCAGTCGTGGCAGCTGCACGCTGTCACGGTTCACGCCCAGGCTGTGGCCGTAGATCAGCGTGTTGCACAGCACCGCCGAACGCACGCCCTCTTTGGCCGAGGCCAGCACCAGATCGTCGATCGCTACGCGCGCGGCTTTGTCTGGCGTCGCCGCCGGCAACTGGTCCTCGAAGTAGATCTTGTCAGTGCCTTTGCCGCCCGAGGCATCGCCGACGATGCTCGAACCGCTGGTGTGCAGGAACGGCTTGTTCGAGCCTTTCAGGCCTTCGATCAACGCCTCTACAGCGCCGCGATGGTCGCTGCTGGCGGCGTTGATCACTGCATCGGCCTTGCGCGCCTGCTCGATCAGCAAGGCCTTGTTGTCCAGCGTGCCGACCACGGCAGCGATGCCCAAAGCCTTGAGTTCGTCCGCCTGCTCGGCGCTGCGCACCAGACCTGTGACCTGATGGCCCTTGCGAGTGAGGCCGGTTGCGATGGAACCGCCAATGAAACCTGCTGCGCCGGTGATGAAGATATTCATGAACTTGATCCCGTGTCGTAGAAAAGATGGACACAGTATCGGCCTGTGATTCCGTGCAAAAAACCACCTTCAGGCCAAATGACTCTTGCGCCAGAATCACGAATAAATGCCACCACACCTCCCCCCGTAGCAGCACGGCTTGCCGGCGGGAGCGGTGTGTCTGTGACGAAGATGTCGCCTGACACACCGCCCCGCCGGCAAGCCGTGCTGCTACGGGGGAGTGGCCATTCATTAACGACGCAGGTTCAGCGCCAACACACTCGACAACACCACCACCGCGCCGACGATCACCATCACCGAAGGCATCTCCCCCAGCAGCACCGAGGCAATGGCAATCGCCATGGGCGGGGTCAGATAAAGGCTCATCGTCGCGCGGCTGACTTCCATGTGTTTGAGCACATAGGCCCAGGCCAGGTACGCCAGCGCGCTGGGGAACAGTCCCAACACACCCACCGCGACATTGACCCGCAGCGGCGCGTTGACGATTTCGCCGAACAGGCCCGGCAGATACACCAGCAGAAAAAACGTCCCCGCCCACACCGTGTAGCAGACCATGGTCAGCCCGTCGTAACGATGGCTGTGGCGCCGCTGCAGGGAGAAATACAGGCTCCAGGAAAACGCCGCCAGCAGGATCAGCAGCGCCCGGGCGTCGACATGGCCGAAACCGCGATCACCCAGTATCACGATCCCTACGCCAATCAGGCCCCAGGCCACGCAGATCCAGCGCCAGACATTGACCCGCTCCTTGAACACGTAATGCGCCAGCAGCGCAGTAAACAGCGGCATCGACTGAATCAGCACGCTCGACGCCCCGGCGCTCACGCCCGGCTGGCCGAAGTTCAGCGCGATGTGATGCAGGCTGACCGCGAAAAACCCCAGCACCGCCAGCAACGGCAGATCGCGCAGACGCGGCAGGGCGATCTTCATCGACGAAGCAATCAGCGCCATGAACACCGAGGCGATGAGAAAACGCAGCAGCGCCAAATGCCCCGGATCATAGGCCTGTAAACCGATACGAATACCAGCCGGCGAATAGCCCCAACAGGCGATTACGAAGAAGGTCGCCAGCGCGACCTTCACGCCCTGCCAACGCACTTTCAGCTCATCGCCACCCGACGCTACCGAGGCCGCCCCGCTCACCACGCTCATGTTCGAACTCCTGCCGACAGGCGATGCGCCTGTGCTTTGGCAATGAGTATCGAAACAACTTATGCTCACCACAACCGAACAATAATGACTTAACCATTCACTTTTGGTGATGCATGGAACTGGCCCAGATCCGCATGTTCAAGACCGTTGCCGACACCGGCAGCATTGCCCGCGCCGCCGAAGTGCTGCATTGCGTGCCGTCCAATATCACGGCGCGAATCAAGGCGCTGGAAGCCGAACTGGGTGCCGAGCTGTTCTTTCGTCACGGGCGCGGCCTACGCATCAGCCCGGCCGGGGAAATCTTCCTGAACTACGCGGCGCGCATGCTCAGCCTGGCCGACGAGGCGAAACGCGCAGTGCACCCCGACGCGGCGCCATCAGGCCCTTTGCGGATCGGCGCCATCGAGTCGTCGGCCACTTCTCGATTGCCGCGGTTGCTCGCGCGTTTTCATGCGCGCTACCCGGATGTTTCGCTGGAGCTGACCACCGGCACCGGCCCGCAATTGCTCGATGCCACGCTCAACCACAAACTCGACGGCGCGATCGTCGCCATCGACGTCAAACGCCCGCGCCTCAAGCGCACGTCCATGTACCGCGAGGATCTGGTGCTGATCGCCGCCGAATCTTTAGGGCCGATCCGCAGCGCGGCGGACCTGGTCGGCAAATCGATTTTCATGTGGCCCGAAGGCTGCCCCTACCGCGCGGCACTGGAGCGCTGGCTGTCGAACAACGGTCAGAGCCAGCCGATCATCAGCATCGCCAGCTACGGCACCATCGTCGGCTGCGTGAGCGCTGGCGCCGGGGTCGCGCTGGTGCCCAAGGGCGTGTTCGAGCAGTACCACAAGGGTTCGGGCTGGGTCGGTTATGAATTCCCGGAACTGACCTCCGTCGACAACCTGTTCTACTGGCACGAAAACGCCGAACACCACCCGGCGCGCGAGGCGTTCGTGGAAATGCTGCGAGCCGAATTCAGCGGCGCACGCATGGTTTGATACAACCTCTGTAGGAGCGAATTCATTCGCGATACGTCGGTACATCCCACACATTTTTATCGTCAGGGATATTGTTCGCGAATGAATTCGCTCCTACAGATCATGCGGCGTACACGGCCAGCTTCTGCGCAATAAAATCCAGAAAACACTGAATCCTCAGCGCCAACTGCGAGTTGCGGTAGTACACCGCATGAATCGGCTGGCGATAGCCGCTGTTGGCCTGAGATAGGATGATTTTCAAACGCCCCTGACGAATGTCTTCATGGGTCATGAAATGCGACAGGCAGACGATCCCCTCGCCCGCCAACGCCAATTGGCGCAAGGTCTCGCCACTGGAGGCCGACACCGTCGGCTGAATGAACAGACGATCCCCCGCCTCATGCCGCAGCGGCCAGTGGTTGAGGGTTTCGGTCTGGGTGAAGCCCAGCAGTGAATGCCCTTTCAGCGCCTCGACGGTCTTGGGCGTACCGTGTTTTTTCAGGTAGTCGGGGCTGGCCAGAATGTTCAGCGGGCTGGTACCCAGCGCCCGCGCGTGCAGGGTCGAGTCGGCCAGCGCGCCGATGCGAATCGCCACGTCGGTGCTCTGCTCCAGCAAATCGATGATCAGATCGTTGCTGTTGAGCTCCAGCTGAATGTCCGGGTACAGCTCACGGAACTCGGCCACGTAGGGCACGATGGAATGCAGCATGAACGGCGATGCCGCGTTGATCCGCAAGCGCCCGGACGGCGTCTGCTGACGCAGCGACATGCGCTCTTCGAGTTCTTCCATCTGCGCCAGAATCTGCCGGGCGCGTTCGAGGAAAAACTTACCTTCCTCGGTCAGGTCCATACGCCGCGTGGTGCGGTTGATCAGCGTGGTGTCGAGCTTGGTTTCCAGCCGCGAGAGGGTACGGCTGATGGCGGAAGGCGTCTGGCCGATCTGCTCGGCGGCGGCGGAAATCGAGCCGCTTTCAATGACGGACACGAAGACCTGCAATTCATCGGATCGGGCTTTCACTGTTGTCCTCCGCTCAAAAACAGCCTGGATATTAGCGCTGTTTCGAGCAAAAGACAGACCGGGATTTATCACTCAGACGCCGAACACCGACGCCAGGTGCGCCTCATAGCGCTTCACGTCTGCCTCGATGTTCGGCACCTTCATCACGTCAACCGCCAGGAAGGTCGGCAGGCCGGTCATGCCCAGGAACTGGTTGGCCTTGTGGAACGGGAAATACACCGCGTCCACGCCCTTGGCTTCGAAGAAGTCGGTCGAATCGTCGAACGCCTGCTGCGGCGCGTTCCAGGTCGCGGAAATCATGTACTGCTTGCCCTGCAGCAGACCGCCGCTGCCGTACTTCTGCGAGTTGTCGGAGCGGGTACGACCGTCGTTGGCGTACAGGCTGCCGTGGCCCTCGGTGAAGACTTCATCGATGTACTTCTTCACCGTCCACGGCGCGCCCATCCACCAACCCGGCATCTGCCAGACAATCACGTCGGCCCAGAGAAATTTCTGCACTTCTTCGGCGATGTCGTAGCCGCCATCGATGAACGTCTGCTGCACGTCGAAGCCCGCGCGGTCCATGAAGGCCAGCGCGGCGTCGTGGAGGGTGGCGTTGTAGCGGCCATCGGAGTGGGCGAATTGCTTGCCGCCGTTTATGAACAGTACTTTTTTCATCGGTGAGTCCGCGAGTCCGGGGAGTTTGAATGCGCGGCAGAATAACGACATCACCGAGCATCAGTAAGCCCGAGACGCGCAAAAGCCATTTGCCTCAGATGCACGAATAGCACTCCGATTGTTGCCCTAGAATGCCTCCCAATTTAATCAAGGAGGCTCCATGAGCGAACTGCACGGCTTCATCCTTCATGCCCAGACCAGGCCTGAAAAAGCGGCGGAATTCGAAGCACTGTTCAGCGGCTATGTCGCCGCCAGCCGCAGCGAAGAAGGTTGCATCGAGTACCACATGCTGCGCGACCAGCAAGACCCTACGCTGTTCATTTTCTACGAGATCTGGCAGTCGACGGCGCATCTGGAGACCCACTCGGCGCTGCCGCACATGGCGAAGTTTTTTGCCGAG
This sequence comes from Pseudomonas sp. 2, assembly GCF_056627435.1. Lineage (NCBI taxonomy): Bacteria > Pseudomonadati > Pseudomonadota > Gammaproteobacteria > Pseudomonadales > Pseudomonadaceae > Pseudomonas > Pseudomonas sp. 2. Next base: position 24,952 of record NZ_JBWXNG010000003.1, on the reverse strand, counting down.
CGCATGGACTATCTGGTGCGCGATTTCGATATCCGTCGCGTGGACATGATCAGCCCGTCATCTGCCGTACGCTGAAGCACATTGCGCTCAACCGGCGATCAACAGATGCAGCCCCAGCAGCGCCATGCCGATGAAGAACACGCGCTTGAACAGCACGGCGCTGATGCGCTGGCGCAGCCACTGGCCGATCATCATGCCCAGCAGCGCAGGGATCACCGCCAGCAGTGATGCACCCAGCTCGCCCTGCCCCACCGCGCCGTTCCAGAACAGCCCGGCGCCCAGCGCCAGGGTCGACACGGTGAAGGACAGCCCCAGTGCCTGCACCAGTTGGTTGCGGTCCAGCCCCAGCCCCTGGATGTAAGGCACGGCAGGGATCACGAACACCCCGGTGGCCGAGGTGATCAGGCCGGTGATCAAGCCGCACAGCGGCCCCAGCCAGCGTTCGGCGCGTGGCGGCACCTTGAGCGTCGGCAGAAACAGCCCGCACAGCGCGTACACGAACAACGCCCCACCCAACGCCCGGCCCATGCTGTGGGCGCTGCCCATGCCCAGCAGCCAGGAACCCAATGCCGTGCCGACGACGATCATCGCCAGCAAGGGCCACAGCCTTTTGACGCAGCTGCGCAGATGACCGCCTGCGGCCAGTTGCCAGAAGTTGGTGAAGGTCGAGGGAATCAGCAGCAGCGCGGCAGCCTGCGTCGGTAACATAGCCACACCCAGCAGCCCCATGGCCACGGTGGGCAGGCCCATGCCGATCACACCCTTGACCGTGCCGGCCAGCAGGAAGGTGAGCAGGACCATAGCGGTCAGGCTCCAGCCGATATCTTGATACAGCGCGAGGAAAGTGTTCATGGAGGTATCCTGAGCCGATCCCGCGGGTTTGAAAATCTGCGATATATTGAGCCAGCCTTCGTTTTTAACAGAGTCTCTCGGTCCAACAGCGATTTACACCTGTAGGAGCGAATTCATTCGCGAATGGCCCGAACATCCGACAAAAATTTATTGCCTGAACGATCTTCGCGAATGAATTCGCTCCTACAGGTCCAGCACACATGCCTCTCGATCTCATCGACCTCAAGCTTTTCCTCAATGTCAGCGAAGCAGGCAATATCACCGCCGGCGCCACGCTGAGCCATCTGTCCCTGGCTTCGGCCAGTGCGCGGATTCGCGGGCTGGAATCTGCGTTGGGAATTGCACTACTCGAACGCGGCCGACGCGGTGTTACGCCCACCGCTGCGGGCAAGGCGCTGGCTCAGCATGCGCGGCTGATCCTGCGTCAGGTCGAGCGCCTGCAGGCCGACCTCACCGATTACGCCCAAGGCTTCAAGGGTCAGATTCGCCTGTTGTGCAACACCTCGGCGCTGAGCGAATACCTGCCCGAGCGCCTCGCGGACTTTCTCGCCAGCCACCCCAACATCGACATCAACCTGGAGGAACAGCCCAGCCTGCGCATCCTCCACGCGGTGCGCCACGGCACGGCGGACATCGGCATCATCTCCAACGCCGTCGACGCCACCGACCTGCAGACCCTGCCCTTCTGCGCCGACCCGCTGAACCTGATCATGCCGCCCGACCACCCGCTGGCGCAGCTCGACGAGGTGCGTTTCAGCCAGGCGCTGGCGTACGAATTCGTCGGCCTTGGCGTCAACAGCGCCATGGCAATCTACCTGGAAGAACAGGCGCTGCACCTGGGCCGCCGCCTGAAAACCCGGGTGCGCGCCGAGAGCTTCGACGGGGTGATGCGCATGGTCATGCACGGTGCGGGGTTGGGTGTGGTGCCTGGCGCTGCGGTCGAACGCTTCGCCCAGTCCAGCCAGCTGAAAAGTTTGGCATTGAGCGAACGCTGGGCCGATCGCAAGCTGCTGCTCTGCGCGCCGGATTTCGCCGCGCTGCCCGAATACGCCAAGGCGCTGGTGCGTCATCTGAGCGCAGAAACTGCGTTAATGGACACCCCGATGTCGAGCACAGACAACTGACCGTCCAACGACGCCCCTAAGGTACGCGAGCGCAACTTTTCGCCACCCCTCTCTGGAGCTGTCATGAGCAACCCGATCATCGTTCTTCGCGACACCACGCCACTGCCCGTCGTCGACGCCTGCAAATGGGAGCGCATCGGCGGCGACCCGCACACCGTCAACCTCAACGCCTACACCAGCGCCGATGGCGAAAAGATCATGGGCACCTGGATCTGCACCCCGGGCAAGTGGTACGTGGAGTACGTGAAGTGGGAGTACTGCGACTTCCAGGAAGGCTACTGCATCATCACCCCTGAAGGAAAAGAGCCGATCCACCTGAAAGCCGGCGACAAGTTCATCATCGAGCCAGGCATGAAAGGCACCTGGGAAGTGGTCGAGACCGTGCGCAAGTATTTCGTGTTCGCCTGATTGAACCGACGCAGTTCCGTAGCAGCACGGCCTGCCGGCGGGGCGGTGTGTCAAGCGATATTTTCGTCGCAGACATACCGCCTCGCCGGCAAGCCGTGCTGCTCCGGGAGCCATACTCTCTCGTTCAGACGTCTCGATGATATTGAGACGATTGAACGCATCAATGAGACTTTCAGACGCAACAAGACTTACCCTCGGTCATAACATGAAACACGTACCGAGCAGCCCGATCCGGCTGTTCACTTCATTTTCCGGGCCTCAAGCAGCACAAAGGCCGACCGACGGAGTTCATTGTCATGTCGCAAGTCACGATCTACACCACCAACACCTGCCCCTACTGCGTGGCCGCCAAGAACCTGCTCAAGGCCAAAGGCGTGGGCTACAACGAAATCAACGTGCAGACCTCGAACGAGCAGCGCGAGATCATGATGAAACGCAGCGGCCGTCGCACCGTGCCGCAGATTTTCATCGGCGATCATCATGTCGGCGGTTTCGATGACATGGCGCTGCTGGAGCGCAAGGGTGAGTTGAATGGGCTGCTGAACGCTTGAGTTCGTGGCAGCGAATCAACGCAATCGCGCGTTGATTCGCTGCCAGCTTTCCATTTCTGCCAAGTCCACTTGCCATTTGAACCATGTCCCCGCCCGGCGGATTTTCCTAGGATCGGTCCTCCACCTATCCGAGGGAGAATGCTGATGTCCGATGCCACTGAGCGCCTGTGGGGGGCGCGGTTCAAATCAGGTCCGGCCGATGCCATGGCCAACCTGTCGCGCTCGCCGGCGGTGTATTTCCGCATGACGCCCTACGACGTCGCAGGCTCCCGCGCCCACGCCCATGAACTGGAGCGCGCAGGCCTCTTGAGCGCCGAGGAAACCCGCACCATCATCGCCTGCCTCGAATCGATCAAGGACGACTTCGCCGCCGGCAAGGTCGCGCCTATCGCTGCCGACGAAGACGTGCACACCTTCATTGAACGCCTGCTCACTGAGCGCCTCGGCGCATTGGGTGGCAAGCTGCGGGCCGGGCGTTCGCGCAACGACCAGACCGCCAACGACATGCGCCTGTTTCTGCGCGATCAGATCCGTGCCCTGACGCTGTCGATCCTGGAACTACAACAGGCGCTGGTGGCCCAGGCCGAGCAGCACATCGACACCATCGCACCCGGTTTCACCCATCTGCAGCAGGCGCAGCCCATTGTCTTCGCCCACCATTTGATGGCTCACGCCCAAGCAATTTCCAGGGACATCCAGCGCCTGCAGGACTGGGACCGTCGTTTCAGCCTTTCGCCACTGGGCGCTGCGGCCATGGCCGGTTCGGCCATCGCGCGGGATCTGCAGGCGTCAGCCAAGGAGCTGGGTTACGCCAGCCCTTGCGAGAACTCCATCGACGCCGTCGCCAGCCGCGATCACGTCGCCGAGTTCCTGTTCTGCGCCAGCATGCTGGGCATCAACATTTCGCGCATGGCAGAAGAATTCTGCCTGTGGACTTCACGGCAATTTCGCTGGGTCGAACTGGACGATGCCTACGCCACCGGCAGCTCGATCATGCCGCAGAAGAAAAACCCCGACATCGCGGAACTGGCTCGCGGCAAGTCGGGCCGCCTGATCGGTTCGCTGACAGCGATTCTAGCGGTGCTCAAGGCCCAGCCGCTGTCGTACAACCGGGATTTGGCCGAAGACAAGCATGCGGTGTTCGACGCCATGGACACGCTGAATCTGGTGCTGCCTGCCTTCGCCGGCATGGTGCGGACGATGAACGTGCGCACTGAAGAACTGCTGCGCCAGGCGCCGCTGGGTTTCACCCTGGCCACCGAAATCGCCGACTGGCTGGCGGTTCGCGGCGTGCCGTTCAAGGAAGCGCACGAGATCACCGGGCAACTGGTGCAGTTGTGCGAAGCGCAGGATATCGGGCTGGAACAATTGACGCCGCAGATGCTGGCCCAGACCGACGCGCGCCTGACGCCCCAGGTGCTGCAGGCCCTGACGCTGGAGGCCGCACTGGCGGCGCGCAGTGGTTGGGGCGGCACATCGCCGGCGCGGGTGGCCGAGCAGATCGGGAGGTTCAAACAGCAGCTGCTGGCGCAGGAGCAGTGGGCCCGCGACTACAGCGGCCCGAGAGGCTAGATTCAAACACCGACCCTGTCTTGTGGGAGTGAGCTTGCTCACGAAGAGGCCCGTGCAGCCGCTGCATATCGAGCGGCCGGACATCCGCTTTCGTGAGCAAGCTCACTCCCACAGTTCATCGACTCAAACACCGACCCTGCATTGTGGGAGTGAGCTCGCTCACGAAGAAGCCCTTACAGCCGCTGCATATCGAGCGGCCGGACACCCGCTTTCGTGAGCAAGCTCACTCCCACAGTTCATCGACTCAAACACCGACCCTGCATTGTGGGAGTGAGCTCGCTCACGAAGAAGCCCTTACAGCCGCTGCATATCGAGCGGCCGGACATCCGCTTTCGTGAGCAAGCTCACTCCCACAGTTCATCGACTCAAACACCGACCTTGGATTGTGGGAGTGAGCTCGCTCACGAAGAAGCCTTTACAGCCGCTGCATATCGAGCGGCCGGACATCCGCTTTCGTGAGCAAGCTCACTCCCACAGTTCATCGGCAACGTCCGCAGATAGGCGTGGCGCAGACGAGCCGTTACTTCCCTTGCTATTTCTTCAGGTAGCCCTCAATCACCGCCGAGAAATCCTTGCCGCCATCTCCGCGCAGGCTCATCGCCTGATACAGCTGATGGGCGATCGCGCCAAGGATCACCGGCTGGTGCGCGGCCTTCGCCGCATCGGTGGCCAGACCCAGGTCCTTGAGCATCAGCTCAGCACCGAAGCCGCCGGTATAGCCCCGCGACGCCGGCGCAGTCTCGACGATGCCGGGCCAGGGGTTGTACATCTCCGAACTCCAGCAGCGCCCGGTGGAGCTGTTGATGATGTTGGCCAGAATCGCCGTGTCGATCCCCAGTCGGTCGCCCAAGGCCATGGCTTCGGACACGCCAATCATGGAAATGCCCAGCAGCATGTTGTTGCAGATCTTGGCGATCTGCCCGGTGCCGACCTCGCCGCAATGCACGATGTTGCGCCCCATCTGCGCCAGGATCGGCTTGAGCTGGGTGAAGTGCGCCTGGCTGGCGCCGACCATGAAGGTCAGCGTCCCCGCCTGCGCCCCGCCCGTGCCGCCCGATACCGGCGCGTCTCCCACCACCACGCCCTGCTTGGCAGCCACGGCGGCCACGTCGCGGATGGTCTGCGGATCAATGGTGCTGCAATCCACCGCGGGCACCCCGGCAGCGATGCCTGCCAGCACGCCGTCATCGTTGAGGTAGACCGCGCGCACGTGTGAGGCCGCTGGCAACATGGTGATCACCAGTTCCGCGTCCTGCGCCGCATGTTTGGGGGAATCGCTGATGCGGCTGCCCAGTTCGGCCAGTTCCTTGAGCACCTGCTGATTGATGTCGAACAGATGCAACTGATGCCCGGCCCGGATCAGGTTGCGCGCCATCGGCGCGCCCATGTTGCCCAGACCGATGAATGCGATTTTCATGGTGTTCTCCTTGTCCAGTTCAGACCCGTGCACCGCCCCACTGTGGGAGTGAGCTTGCTCGCGAATGCAATTTGTCTGTGACGTATCCGTCGCCTGACACACCGCATTCGCGAGCAAGCTCACTCCCACAAGGTTCTTCAGCGCCTGGTCGTATTGATCAGCGCAGATTGATCGTCGTGTTCACCCCGTCATTCACGCTGTCGTCGTCGAACCAGCGACTGGTGACCGTCTTGGTCTGAGTGTAGAACTGCACCACCTGTTTGCCGTATGGCCCAAGATCCCCCAGCTTGGAACCGCGCGAGCCGGTGAAGCTGAAAAACGGTACCGGCACCGGAATCGGGATGTTGATGCCCACCTGGCCGATGTCGATTTCGCTCTGGAATTTGCGCGCCGCCGCACCGCTCTGGGTGAACAGGCCCACGCCGTTGCCGAACGGGTTGGCGTTGACCAGTTCGATGGCCTGATCCAGCGTGTCGACTTCGATTACGCACAGCACAGGACCGAAGATTTCCTGGGTGTAGATCTGCATCTGCGTGGTCACGCCGGTGAACAGGGTCGGGCCGACGAAATTGCCGCTCTCGTAACCCGTCACTTTGATATCGCGGCCATCGAGTTCCAGGGTCGCGCCTTCCTTCACCCCGGTCTCGATGAGGTCGAGAATCCGCTGCTTCGCACGTGTTGAAATCACCGGCCCCACGTCAGTGCCCGGCTCGTTCCCGGCGTTGACCTTGAGCTTCTGCGCCAGCGCCTTGAGATCGGGAATCCACTGCTTCGACGCACCCACCAGCACCACCACCGAGGTCGCCATGCAGCGCTGCCCGGCGGCACCGAAGCCCGCGCCCACCAAGGCGTTGAGGGTCTGCTCGCGATTGGCATCGGCCAGCACCACGGCGTGGTTCTTGGCGCCCATCATCGATTGCACGCGCTTGCCATGCTTGCCCGCCAGGTCGTACACGTGGGTGCCGACGGCAGTCGAACCGACGAAGGAAATCGCCTTGATGTCCTTGTGCGTGCAGATCGCGTCCACCACCTCCTTGCCGCCGTGCACGACATTGAGCACGCCTGCGGGCACGCCCGCTTCCACGGCCAGTTCCACCAGCAGCATGGTCGACATCGGGTCCTGCTCGGACGGTTTGAGGACGAAGGTGTTGCCGCAGGCGATGGCCATCGGGAACATCCACAGCGGGATCATCGCCGGGAAGTTGAACGGGGTGATGCCCGCGCACACGCCCAGCGGCTGGCGCAGGGTGTAGGTGTCGACGCCGCCTGCGACGTTCTCGGCGAACTCGCCCATTTGCAGGGTGCCGATGGAGCAGGCGTGCTCGACCACTTCCAGACCACGGAAAATGTCGCCCTCGGCGTCGGCAATGGTCTTGCCCTGCTCGGCGCTGAGCACCACGGCGATGCGTTTGGAATGCTCGCGGATCAGCGCCTGCAGCTTGAGCATGATGCGCATGCGCGCGCCGATGGGCGTATCGCGCCAGGTCTTGAAGGCCTTGTGCGCGGCGGCAACGGCAGCGTCGACTTCAGCACCGGTGGCGAACGGCACTTGGGCCAGCACTTGCTGGGTGGCGGGGTTGATCACGTCCAGCCATTGAGAGGTTTGCGATTCGACCCATTCACCGTCGATCAGCATTTTCACGCGGGTCACGGTGGTGTTGTTCTTGTTGAGGGAAACGTTCATTACAGGTTCTCCATTCAAAGCGGTAGACGATCTCTACCGGCGCGCTGGATCGCGCTTCATCAATGCGGTGCAGACCAGCGCCACCAGCGCCATGCCCACCAGATACACGATCACGTAATGCGGGCTGCCGCCGCCCATGGCCAGCAATTGGGTGGCGATCATCGGCGCGAAACCGCCGCCCAGCACGCCGGCCAGTTGCACGGAAACCGAAATGCCGCTGTAGCGGATTTCTGCCGGGTACTGCCGGGCGAACAGCAGCGATTCAGGGGCGTAGAGAATCGGGAAGACCACGCCCACCGCCAGCACCATCGCCCACCACACCAGCACCGGATCGCGGGTGCCAAGCATGGCGAAGAACGGATAGACGAAAGCGCAAAGCAACAGCAGGCCCGCGAAGTACAGGCGCTTCTGCCCGACCCGATCAGAGATGTGCCCGCACAGCGGCATGGTCACCAGCGACAGCGCCGCGCCTGCGGTGATCGCGCCCAGCACATCGGCGCGGGGGATCTGCAACTGGTTGGCGGCATAGGCCAGGGCGAAGGTCACCGACATGTAGAACCAGGCGTTCTCGGCGGTGCGCGCGCCGATGATGGTCAGGGTCTCCCTGGGGTGATCGCGGAACACCTTGAGCAGCGGCACCTTGACCGCGATGTTGTCCTTCTTCAGCTTCTCGAAGTCCGGCGACTCCGGGACTTTCAGGCGAATCAGCCAGCCCACGCCGAGCAACACCACACTGGCCAGAAACGGAATCCGCCAGCCCCAACTGAGCATGTCTTCTTCAGGCAGTTTGGCGACCATCGCCATGGCCAGCGAGGCCAGCACCAGCCCCGCGCCGACACCGGTTTGAGGCAGGCTGCCATAGAAGCCTTTCTTGCCTTCGGGGGCATGCTCGACGGCCATCAACACTGCCCCGCCCCACTCGCCGCCGACGGCCATGCCTTGCAGAAAGCGCATCGCTACCAGAATCACCGCCGCCCAGTAGCCGATCTGCTGATAGGTGGGGATCAGGCCGATGATGATGGTCGGAATCCCCATCAGCATCAGCGTGAACAGCAACATGGATTTGCGCCCGATGCGGTCGCCGAAATGGCCGAAGACGATGCCGCCCAAGGGCCGTCCGAGAAAGCCCACCGCGTAGGTAGCGAACGCCGCCAGCACACCGATGATCGGGTCCAGTGCGGGGAAGAAGATTTTGTTGAAGATCAGCGCGGCGGCCGTGCCGTAGAGGAAAAAGTCGTACCACTCGATGGTCGTCCCGGCCATGCTCGCAGCGCCCGCGAGGCGATAGGCTTTGGTCTTGCTTTTAGCGGCGCTGGCATCGAGTGCGCCAGCATCCGCCGGTATAGCGTTCTTCATAAACTCCTCCGCTTATTTATTGTTGTGCAGGGTGTTATGGCGTGTGGGTGGTGCGTTGAAAGATTGGTCTCGTTATTGAGTTGAAATACCTACCGTGGGAGCCGGCTTGCTGGCGAATGCGATGGATGATTCGACATCGCGCTGCCTGACCGAACGCTTTCGCCAGCAAGCCGGCTCCCACAGGTCCAGAGTTGGTTTGGTCCGTGCTTCGGAGTATAGATGTGCAAACTTCTAACAAGAACGCACATAAAAGCAGGTCCAACATGCAAAAAAACATCACCTCCCTGAGCGCGCTGAACTGGGATGACCTGAAGTTTTTTCTGGAAGTGGCCCGTACCCGCAAAGCCAGCTCGGCGGCCAAGCGCCTGGCGGTGGATTACACGACTGTGTCGCGGCGGATCAATTCGCTGGAGGCATCGCTGGGCACGCTGCTGTTCGAGAAGTCGCGCAACAACGGCTTCGTGCTGACCGCCGAAGGCCAGCGCCTGCTGGGCTCGGCCGAGTCCATCGAAAGCACGCTGCACATCGCCTGCGAGCAGGTGTCAGGCACCGGCGTCGCGCTGTCGGGCCATGTGCGCATGGGCTGCACCGAAGGCTTCGGCAGCTTCTTCGTCACCCCGCAACTGAGCCACTTCACTGCCACTTACCCGGCGATTTCCGTGGACATCCTGCCACTGCCGCACTTCATCAGCCTGTCCAAGCGCGAAGCCGACATCGTCATCGCCCTGGAGCGCCCGGAACACGGGCCCTACGTGTGCTGCAAACTGTGCGACTACAACCTGCGCCTCTACGCCACTCAGGAATATCTGGACCGCCACGCACCGATCAACAGCGTCGAGGATCTGGCCGAGCACCCGTTCATCAGCTACGTCGACGACCTGACCTTCAGCAACGAGCTGCTGTACCTCAACAACCTGCTCCCCGGCGCCCACGCCCCGCTGCGCAGCACCAGCGTCATCGCCCAGTACGTCGCCGCACTGCAAGGCCGGGCGCTGGCAATCCTGCCGTGTTTTCTGGCGGCCCAGGATTCGCGGCTGCTGCCGGTGCTAGAGCCGCAGGTGAACATCACTCGCCAATTCTGGATGTATTGCCGGGAGGACCTGAGGAAGCTCAAGCGGATCATTTTGTTGTGGGATTACATCCGAGAGGTGACGGAGCGCAATCACGCGTTTTTGCTGGGGGAAACCCGGGGCATGACGTTTATCGATTGAGACTCATCAACCTTCCTGCGTGCTTTCTGAACAACACCGTTGACCGGACGAGATGCGTTGACCTGTGGGAGTGAGCTTGCTCACGAAGCGCTCCGTACATCCGCACCGCCGTTGGCGAACATAATCCTGTATTCGTGAGCAAGCTCACTCCCACAGAATCGATAAATGACTGAGCTGACGTCTAGATCGCACCTCGCCACCATAGTTTAGAAATCTCTGAACTATGCATTTGAGCTTTCCTATTCTTTCCGTTCATCGGCCGCCCCTAAGATCGGCTCCAATAAAGGAGCCCGTCCAGCAGAGACCCGGCCCGAAGATTGCCTTTTTCAGATGTGACTGCCGCTGTACCCCGTTTCGGCTCGCGCCGGGGCGAAGCTTTGCCATAGCAGGTCAGGTCAATCGCAAGATGCAATCTTTGAGGACGCTCGATGAAACTGGAAATCTTCCGCACGATGTGGGGTTACACCGCCAGCAAGGCTCAGGCACTGGACGAGCTGCTGGAAGCCGGGTTCGATGGCATGGAAGCGCGCCTGCCGCTGACGCCCGTCGAGCGTGCCGAGTTCGGCGCCTTTCTGCGGGCCAACCACCTGCCTTACATCGCCACGGTGTTTACCGCCTACGACGTCCTGCCCGAACAATCGGCGACCACCGCCGAACACCTTACCGACCTTGAAAAGAAACTCGCCTGGTCCACCGAACTGGCGCCGCGCTTCGTCAACGTGCTGGCGGGCAATGATCGCTGGCAGTTGCCGCAGCAGGTCGACTTCTTCGGCCAGGCCCTGGAGCTGGCGCGCAAGCACGGCCAGACCGTCACCTTCGAAACCCATCGCGCCCGTTCGCTGTTCAACCCGTGGGTCACTCTTGAGCTGATCCGCCAGTTACCGGATCTGCGTTTCACCAGCGACATCAGCCACTGGATCGTGACTTGCGAGCGCCTGCTCGATGACCCGGAGGACGACCTCAGCGCCTTCGTCGAGCGCGTGCATCACATCCAGGCCCGTGTCGGTTACGACCAGGGCCCACAGGTCCCTCACCCCGCCGGTCCCGAACGCGCCAGAGAGCTGGCCTTCCATCAGCAGCACTGGGAGGCAATCTGGAAATCCCAGCAGGCGCGCGGTTATCAGGTCACCACCCTGACCCCGGAATTCGGCGCCGACGGCTATCTGCATCACTTGCCTTTCACCAACGTGCCGGTGGCCGATCTGTGGTCGCTGAACGTGTGGATGGGCCGCACCGAACGTGAACACTTCAAGCGTTTCACGCATACAACAAGCCGATAAGGAGCGTTTCGCCATGCCTGATCAGTCTCAAGCAGCGGCCCAGAAGGTGGCCAATTTCAGCAGCATTCCGGTAGTGGACATCGCCGGCCTGTTCAGCGCGGATCTCGCCCAGCGTCAGGCGGTGGCCGATGAGCTGGGCAAGGCGGCGCGCGAAGTGGGCTTTCTGTACGTGAAGAACCACGGCATTGACCCTGCGCTGATCGCCGGGTTGCGCCAGGCAGCCAAGGACCTGTTTGCCCAGTCGCTCGAATACAAGATGCAGCACTACATCGGCACCTCGCGCAGCCACAAGGGCTTCGTGCCGGAAGGCGAAGAGGTGTACGCCAAGGGCAAACCCGATCACAAGGAAGCCTTCGACATCGGTTTCGAGGTGGGCGATGAAGATCCACTGGTGATCGCCAAGACGCCGTTGATCGGCGCCAACGAATGGCCAGACCTGCCCGGTTTTCGCCCGGCGGTCGAGGCCTATTACGCCGCCGTGTTCGCGCTGGGCCGTCGACTGTTCGATGGTTTCGCATTGGCGCTGGGCCTGGAGGAAGGTTACTTCGAGGCGATGGTCACGCGTCCGCCGTCCAAGCTGCGGCTGATTCATTACCCGTTCGACGGCGCCGCCCAGGACGCGCCCGGTATTGGTGCACACACCGATTATGAGTGCTTCACCATGCTGCTGGCCGACAAGCCCGGCCTTGAGGTGATGAACGACCTGGGCCAGTGGATCGATGCGCCACCGGTTGAAGGCGCCTTCGTGGTCAACATCGGCGACATGCTGGAGGTGATGACCGCTGGTACGTTCGTTGCTACGGCCCACAGGGTGCGTACGGTCAGCGAGGAGCGCTATTCCTTCCCGCTGTTCTTCGCCTGCGACTTCCACACTCAGATCAAACCACTCCCTGCCTTCGATACGGGGAACAAGGAATACGAAGCGATCACCATCGGCGAGCACATGTTCGGCCAGGCCCTGCAGACCTACCAGTACCTGCGGCGCAAGGTCGAGAGCGGCGAGCTCAAGCTCTACGAAAAAGCCCGCAAGCCTTCGAGCTTCGGCCACTTGAAGAATCAGGCACAGGACGCTTCCTGATGCCGCAGAAAAATCACAAACACACCGTGCCTTACCTTCCTGACGTGGAGTCACCGACGATGCGCAATACCCTGAACACTGCAGTCCGCATGACCGTTCTCGCCACCGCCGTGTTGGGCGCGACCGCTGTCCACGCCGCCACCACCGTCACGCCGGGCCAGTTCAAGGTCGGCATGGAGATCACCTACCCGCCGTTCGAATCCTACGACGAGAAGAAGAATGTCGTCGGCGCCGACCCGGACCTGTCGCGCCTGCTGGCCAAGCATATGGATCTGAAACCCGAGTTCGTCGACACCAAGTTCTCCAGCCTGATCCTGAGCCTGAACGCCGGGCACTACGACGCGATCATCTCGGGCATGTACATCACTCCCGAGCGCCAGACCCAGGCCCAGACCATCGCCTACGCCAAGACTGGCGCTGCGATCATGGTGCTCAAGGACAGCCCGGTGAAACCCAAGGTGCCGGAAGACCTGTGCGGCATGAAGATCGGCCTGGAAAAGGGCACCACCTGGGTGGCCCAGTTCAACAAGCTGTCCACCGAGTACTGCGCGGCGAACAACAAGGGCGCGATTTCGGTCAGCGAGTTCCCGTCCGCGCCTGAAGTGACCCAGGCGCTGCTGTCCGGCAACGTGCAGGCGCAGGTGGAGATCGACGGCGCCGCGGGCATGATCGCCGAGCGCACCAAGGGCCGCGTGGTGGTCAGCACCGAGCATTCGATCTACCAGCAGACCCTGGGCATCTACGTGAAGAAGGGCAACGACGAGCTGTACCAGGCGCTGCTCAAGGCGTTCGACGAGACCAAGAAATCCGGTGAGTACGCAGCGCTGCTGAAGAAGTACAACCTGGAAGAGCCGAGTAACTGATCAGAGCGCGTCCGTCCTACGCCATCGCGATGTGAATCCCAGATCGCGAGGAATGGATGATCCGTAGCAGCACGGCTTGCCGGCGGGAGCGTTCTCGAGACCGCCCCGCCGGCAAGCCGTGCTGCTACGGGGCCTGGTCCGTCACACAAGGTTTTGCCCCCTGAGGTGCGTATGCAATTCGAATGGTCCTACTTTTTTTCGCTGTTCTCGGTCTCGGATTTCTGGGAGTCGTGCGTCACGGTGATCGAGCTCAGCGCGCTGGGCTGGTTCATCGGCATGCTGCTGGGGTTCCTGCTGGCTTCGGCCAAGCTCTCCAGCTCGCGCTGGATCAGCGTGCCCGCGTCCGTTTATATCTGGTTCTTCCGCAGCGTGCCGTTGTTGGTGCTGGTGGTGTTCACCTACAACTTGCCGCAGATGTTTCCGGTCACCCGCGAGGTGCTGTCCAATCCGTTCTATTCGGGGTTGCTGGCACTGGTGGTGACTGAAGCGGCGTACATGGCCGAGATCCATCGCGGCGGGCTGATCTCGGTCGCGCGCGGGCAGAAGGAAGCCGGGCGCGCGCTGGGCATCGGCCTGATCGGCATGCAGCGCCTGATCGTCATCCCGCAGGCCTTTCGCATCTCGCTGCCAACGCTGATCAACGAATACATCACGGTGGTCAAGCTGACTTCGCTGGTGTCGGTGATTTCGCTGACCGAGCTGCTCACTGTCGGCCAGCGCCTCTACGCGCAGAACTTCCTGGTGATGGAAACCCTGTCGGCGGTGGCGGTGTATTACGTGATGATCGTGACGGTGTTCGGCTGGCTGTTTCACTGGCTCGAACAGCATCTGGAACTGAACAACCGCAAGCCGCAAACCCTGGACGACAGCGCCCTGACCCTGCTGCGCGCCCGCGTACTCGGCCAGCCGGCCAGGGCGCGCCAGGCAGACAGCGGCCCGGGTTCGGCGCCTGCATTGCAACTGGTGAACATCCACAAGCGCTACGGCCAGCATGAGGTGCTCAAGGGCATCAACCTGGACGTGAATGCCGGTCAGGTGATCTCGATCATCGGCCCGTCGGGCTCGGGCAAGACGTCGCTGATCCGCACCGTGAACAGCCTGGAAAGCATCGACAAGGGCGAGATCATTCTGTTCGGCGGCAGCTTTATCCGCGCCGGCGACAATCACAACGCGCCGCAGATCCGCCGCGGCGTGCAGCGCATCGGCATGGTGTTCCAGAGCTTCAATCTGTTCCCGCACCGGACCATTCTCGACAACGTGACCCTTGCGCCGCGTTATCACGGCCAGGACCGCACCCTCAGCGAACAACGCGCCTACGCCTTGCTCGACAAGGTCGGCCTGCTGGCCCACGCCCACAAGTACCCGCACCAGTTGTCAGGCGGCCAGCAGCAGCGCGTGGCGATTGCCCGGGCGCTGGCGATGGACCCACAGATCATGCTGTTCGACGAACCCACCTCGGCGCTGGATCCGGAGCTGGTGGGCGATGTGTTGAAGGTGATCGGCGATCTGGCCAAGGAAGGCATGACCATGCTCATCGTCACCCACGAAATGGATTTCGCGTTGTCGATTTCCGACCGGGTGATTTTCATGGAAAACGGCGTGGTGCAGGTCGATGCCGCGCCGCAGAGCATCCTGGCCGACCAGTGCGGCGAGCGAGTGCGCAAGTTCATGGGCCTCGACAATGTGATAGTCCCGCAGGAGCCCGTGCGCAAGGAGGCGTGAAGGGCTATCGTGCAAGCACCACACAGCCCGGGAGCTTGAAATGGACAGCTACAAACCGCTGAACTGCGATCTCTACGATTATCTGGAGATCGCCTGCATGCATGGGTATCGCTTGAAGATCGAACGGGTCGACGGCACGACCTTCGAAGGCAAACCACTGACCACCCGCACAGCGCCGAGCAAGGAAGAGTTTCTGCTGTTCGCCGATGGCCTGGAGGAGATCCGACTGGACCAACTGGCGGCCATCACCCCGCTGGATGAAGGCGCGAGCTTCGGGCGGGTGGAGTTGGGGAATGCATTCTGTGCAATCCAAGGTCGATAAGCTCCTGTGGGAGTGAGCTTGCTCACGAAAGGCTCATTTCGGTCACCCACCTTAGGAACCGGAAAGCCAGCCTTCGTGAGCAAGCTCACTCCCACAGATAATCTGAACCCTTGCGGGGCATCACAACTCCAGCATCAACCCGCTCAGGCGTTTGACCTTGCGCCGCAGCGCCTCTTCGAACACGCCCTGCCTCGGTTCGATCAGGCTGAACCAGCTCTTGGCGCGGGTGATGCCGGTGTAGATCAGCTCCTTGGTCAGCACCGGGTTCAAGGCTTCGGGCAGGATCAGCGCGGTGTGGGCGAATTCCGAGCCCTGGGATTTGTGCACGGTCATCGCGTACACCGTTTCCACGTCGTTGAGCCGGCTCGGCAACACGAACCTCACCCCGCCGCTGCCGTCGTTACGCGGGAAGGCCACGCGCAAGGCTGTGCGGTTTTCCTCGGGCGCACCTTCCGGCAAGCGCAAGGCAATGCCGATGTCGCCGTTCATCAAACCCAGGCCGTAGTCGTTGCGGGTCATCAGCACCGGACGACCCTCGTACCATTGCTGGTCGCTCTCGATCAGCCCAGCGGCAAACAACATGTGGGTAATGCGCTGGTTCAAGCCTTCGACGCCCCACGGGCCTTTACGCACGGCGCACAGCAGCTGGAACTCATCGAAGGCATTGAGTACCTCTCGCGCCCACTGCACGCAGCGCGGATCCTCGATGCTGGTCAGGTCCAGCGGCCGCTGCGCCTGCATGAGGCTCAGATAATGCCGGTAGCCCTTCGATCCTTTCCCCCGCCCTTCCAGGAGTAACGTCGCGAGCCTGGTGTCGTGCTCGCCCTTGAGCGTCAGCGCGTGCAGGTCGCTGTACCCGCTGTCACTGAACAGCGCGCGGGCCTCTTTGTCTTCCTGGCGGTTGACCCGCCCGGCCAGTTGGCCGATACCACTGCCCGCGACGAATCGCCGGGAATGGCGCAGCATCACCACCTGCTGGGCCAACGCATGTTTGCCCTGATCGCCCGCCTGCAAGCCGCCCCGGCTCAGGTCTTCACCGCTGACCGACTCCAGCCACGCCTGGGTCTGCGGGCTGTACATCCCGGCTTCGGCGTCGCGGCACAGATCACCCAGCACCGCACCGGCTTCCACCGAGGCCAGCTGGTCCTTGTCGCCCAGCAACACCATGCGCGCATGGGGCGGCAAGGCGTCCAGCAGGTTGGCCATCATTTCCAGGTCGATCATCGAGGCCTCGTCGACCACCAGCACGTCCAGCGGTAGCGGGTTGCCGGCGTGATGGCGAAAATGCCGCGTGCCCGGGCGACTGCCCAGCAGGCGGTGCACGGTGGTCACCTCGCTGGGGATTTTTTCGCGCACCGCCTCAGGCACCGTCAGCGACTGCACCTGATGGCTGATGGACTCGGTCAGACGCGCGGCCGCCTTGCCGGTCGGTGCCGCCAGACGAATGCGCAGCGGCTTGCCCTGCTCCACCGCAGGCGATTGCAACAGCGCCAGCAGGCGCACCACCGTGGTGGTCTTGCCGGTGCCGGGGCCGCCGGTGATGATGCTGAAGGCGCCACGGGTGGCGATCGCACAGGCCAGTTTCTGCCAGTCGATCACGGCGTCGGGGTTCGCCGGACCGAACAGCGCATCGAGCCGCTGAGGCAGATCATTCGGCGCGGGCTCGGCTTGCGTCAGGCGCGCGTGCAATGCCGCATCGATGCGCCGCTCGTAGCTCCAGTAGCGGCGCAGATAAAGGCGCCGGTCAGACAACACCAGAGGCTTTTGCGCCGCCGTCGCGCTGTCGTCGCCGGCCTTGGCCACCAGCACACTCTCGGCCAGTGCCTGGCACCAGGTCGCGCCGTCCAGCGCCTTGAGCAACGCCGAGGGCAACAACATGGGCGTGGACAGCAGATCGCCCTCGGGCGGTAGCGACAGGGCAAAGTCCGGCTCTTTCAGGGTTTCATACAGATCCAGGCACACATGGCCGTGGCCCAGTTGATGGCTGGTCAAGGCAGCGGCCAGCAGCACCAGCGAATCGGCCGCTGGATCGAGGTCGGCGAGAAACGCCACGAAGGCTTTGTCCAGCGCCCGCAGCCAGCCGCGCTCGACCCAGCGCTCCAGCAACAGCAGCAGATCGTCCACCCGGGTGAGCGGTGTCAGTTGAGCGAGGCTTTCAGCGTCCAGCGGCGTGGGCAGCAGATGGGCGAAGGTGCGATTCATGCGAAGTCTCCTGACAACACGGCGTCCCCGGTGACTGGACGGCCCTGAAACAGCGCGTCCAGGCTTTCGATCAGTTCCCGTGGCGGCCGGGTGAACCACGCGCCCTGGCTGGCCGACTGGCTGCCACGCACGAACAGATAGACCGCGCCGCCCATGTGCCGGTCGTAGTCGTAGTCCGAAAGCCTCGCCTTGAGCTGGCGATGCAGCGCCAGCAGGTAGAGCACGTATTGCAGGTCGTAGCGGTTGTCCAGAATGGCGTTTTCCATGGCCTGAGTGGTGTAGGCGTCATCGTCGACACCTAGCCAGTTGGATTTGTAGTCGGCCACGTAATAGCGGCCCTGATGCTCGAACGTCAGGTCGATGAAGCCCTTGAACATGCCGTTGAGCGACACGGTGTCGGTGGCGGCACGGGGCGCGCCGTTGTGGGTGTAGCGGCGCACCAGCGCGTCCATTTGCGCGACATCGACGCGGGCGCAGGCGAACCAGAACTCCATTTCGACGCGGTACTGGTTCGGCTGGTCGAGCTCGCTCAACGCCACCGGTGCCGCGTCCTCGCCAAGGCGCAGCGGCATCGTCAACAGGTGCTTGAGCCAGTCGGTCAGCGTGTTGATCCAGCCGGTCCAGTCGCGGCGGTTGCAACGCTGGGCGACGACCTTCTCCAGCCGCTCGCTATCGCTTGCGGCTGCCGCGAAGCCCTTCTCTCCGGCCCACTCCAAAAGACCATGGAGGAAAGTGCCGGGGTTGGGACCGCGCGGGAAGCGGTGGATATCGCCGCCACTGACCAGGGTCTCGCGAGGCGCCTCGGGGTCCAGACGCTCGTCGTCGAACAGCTTCTGTGCCTGCGGGCTGTCGGGGGACTGATCGCCGCTGTCAGTGATGGTGTCGCCGATGCGCAAGGCGCTGTAGGACGCGATCCACCAGTTCTCCCTGGCACTGCGCCGCGGCATGCGCGGCTTACTCAAGGCGACCTCGCTGCGCGGCGCACTGAAGGTCTCGGCGGTGGGTTCCGGCACGCTGTGCACGCTGACGGTCGGCTGGTCTTCTGCCAGCGATCGCAGCCACTGGCCCAGGCCGGTCGAGTCAGCCAGCAGTTGCCCGCCACCCAGCAGATAGCCCAGCGCCGAGCGGTGCAGGATCGAGCCACTGGTATTGCCGCGCTTGAGGTCGGCGACGCCCAGCCAGCAGGCGTGCTGCGCTCGCGTGAGGGCCACGTAAAGCAGGCGCAGGTCCTCCGCCAGGCGCTCGTCGTCGGCCTGTTCGATCAGCGCTTCGGTGGGCTGCAGGCTGATCTGCGCATGGCCTTCGGCGTCGTGATAGTGCAGCGGCAGGCGACTGCCATCCACCGGTTTGGTCGAGCAGATGAACGGCAGGAACACCAGCGGGTATTCCAGGCCCTTGGATTTGTGGATGGTCACCACCTTGACCAATTGCTCGTCGCTTTCCAGGCGCAGAATCTGCTCTTCGCCGGCCTGGCCGGACATCGCCAGATGCTCGCCCAGATGGCGAATCAACGCCTGCTCGCCATCCAGTTCGGCGGCCGCCTGCTGCATCAGCTCGGAGAGGTGCAGCAGGTTGGTCAGCACCCGTTCGCCGTCGCTGCGCTGGATCAGCGCCTGCGGCAGTTTGAAGTCATGCAGCAAGCGCCGCAGCATCGGCAGCACGCCCTGGCTGCGCCAGATGCGGCGGTATTCGCGGAACTGCATGACGCGGTTTTCCCACGCCAGCTCATCACGGTTGAGCAACTCCAGTTCGCCCAACGGCAGGTCCAGTGTGATGCATGCCAAGGCTGCGCGCAGGGTGCGCTCGGCGTCGGGCTCGGCACAGGCCTTGAGCCAGGCGAGCAGGTCGTGGGCCTCTTGCGCGGCGAACACCGAGTCCTTGTCCGAAAGATAAACGCTGCGCACGCCTCTGGCGTTGAGCTCAGCGCGCACCGCCTGCGCCTCCTTGCCGTCGCGCACCAGAATCGCGATGTCGGCCGGCAGCAGGCCCTTGAGCGGCTCACCGGCCTTGGCAAAGCCTGCCCGCCCCTGCTGACCGGCGTTGAGCAAGCGCACGATCTCGCTGGCGCAACTGGCGGCCAATTGCTGACGGTACAGCGTGCCTGAAACCGGCTGATCGCTTTCCAGCTGCCACAGGTTCAATGCCGCAACCTGCTCACCATCGACCTGGAACTGCTCCTTGCGGCCTTGGGAGTTCACGGCCTGGAACGGCACTGGGTTGGTTTCAGTGCTGCGGAACAGGAAGGCGCCGCGTCCGAGATCATTCTCTTCGGCGCGCACGAACACATGGTTCACGGCCTGGACCATGGCGTGGCTGGAACGGAAGTTGGTGCCCAACGTATGCAGGCGCCCGGTAGTCGCCGTGCGAGCGCGCAAGTAGGTGTAGATATCGGCGCCACGGAAGGCGTAGATCGCCTGCTTGGGGTCGCCGATCAGGAACAGGCCGGTGCTTTCGTCGTTGTTTTCCAGGTGATAGATGCTGTCGAAAATCCGGTACTGCACCGGGTCGGTATCCTGGAATTCGTCGATCAACGCCACTGGAAACTGTTCGCGAATCAGCGTCGCCAGCCGATCGCCGCCCGAACCGCGCAAGGCCGCATCCAGCCGCAAGAGCATGTCGTCGAAGCCCATCTCGGCGCGCCGACGCTTCTCTTCCTCGAAGCGCGCACCGACCCACTGCGCGGCATGCTCAAGCACGGCGGCATCGGGTGTGGGCAGGGTGTCGAGTGCTTCCTTGAGCCCAAACATGGCGTCGAACGCGGGATGCGCAGGCGGGCTGTTTTTCCAGGCTTCGGCGATGCCATCGGGCGTCAGACGGGTAAAGCCGGTGCCCAGATCCAGTTGCTCTGCCGCTTCGTCGTTGGCCCACGCCGTGAGCTTGTCGAACCAGGGCTTGAAGTAGCGCTCCTGCATCTTGCGGCCATCGACGGCCTTGTTCTTCACGCCGTCCAGGCAGATGGCGTACAGCTCGGCGGCCCAGTTCGCCCAGGGCGCCTTGAGTGTGGCCAGGGCCGCACGGCGCTCTTCAATGGAATGCTCGATCAACTGCGACGGCGTCTGGGTGATCTCATCGCGCTCGCGGCCAAACAGGCCTCGCACGCGCGGCAGCAGGTCGGCGGGACTCTTGAGGTTGTTGCGCACCCAGCTCAGCACATCGCCGGTCATGGGGTAGCAGAACGTGCGCCAGTAATCGCGCAGCACTTCGCCGAGCAAGTCGCTGTGGTCGGTCTCCAGGCTCTGGGTGAACAGGCTGCCGCTGTCGAAGGCGTGCTCGCGCAACATGCGCTGACACCAGCTGTGAATGGTCGAAACGGCCGCCTCGTCCATCCACTGCGCGGCGATGTCCAGGCGGCTGGCGCAACCGGCCCACGCCTGAGGGTCGAATTCGCTGCGCAGGTCGGCGATCAGCGCATCCGGCGCCTCGATCTCGTCGCGGAAGAACCGCGCGGCTTCCGCCAGGCGCGTGCGAATGCGGTCGCGCAGCTCTTTGGTCGCGGCATCGGTGAAGGTCACCACCAGAATCTGCGGCGGCAGCAGCTCGCGGCCAAAGCCCGAAACCTCACTGCCATGGCCGAGCACCAGACGCAGGTACAGCGCCGAAATGGTGAAGGTCTTGCCGGTGCCGGCACTGGCCTCGATCAGCTGGCTGCCCTTGAGCGGGAAGCGCAGCGCCAGGGGTTGTTGGGCGTCAGTCATGCGCTGGCCTCCTCGCCGGACAGGCTCTGCCAGGGCGCGTCGTATATCGGTTTGTACAAGGCCTCGCACCAGCCGACGAACTCCTCGCTTTCCAGCAGCGCATCGAAGTCCGGGAACTGGCGGGCCAGCGCCGTGCTTTCGGCGTGCTCGCCTGCGATGTTCTGGCCATCGCCGTCGTAGGTCTTGCGCGCGGCAGCCTCGGCTTTGGATTCGTCAGTCTGGCCCAGCCAGGCGAAGGCGGTCTTGATAGCGACCGGCAGTGGGCGTTGCATGCCCTGCTGCCAGGCCAGCAAGAGGTCGTTCAGGGTACGCCGAGCGTGTTCGGCGTCGAGCGGTGGTAACAACAGCGTTTCGTCACTGGCGACCAGCGCCGTGGTGAGCGGCAGATCGCAGGCGCAGGCCACCAGGTGATTGACCCAGGGTTTGCCGAGCCGATGCCATTTGCGCGACTTCTTGCCGCCGATGGCGTTGGGAATCGCAGTCACGGCCAGCAGCTCGCCTTGAGCATTCTGATAGAGGCCATCGAGCCAGCCGTCGAGCGCGACGCCCTGGTGCTCGTACTTCACTGACGTGGCGCTGTGCAGTTTCTGCGGCCAGCGCAGCAGCAGATCGTGATAGCGCTGCACCAGCTCGGGCAGCGGCTCGATCAACTCGTCTTGCAGCAGCTCGCCGAACCCTGCCATGGGCAACAGGCCGCTGCCTTGCAGGCGGATGGCTTGGGCGATGAGCCTGCTTTGTGCGTGATCAGGGTCGATCAGTGCCGCCTGCAACAGGCTGTCGCTCAGGCCATAGCGTTGCAGCGCATCGAGCACGAAGGGTTCATCGTCAGCCAGCGGCGCTTCGGCGACTTCGAAGAAGATCTTCAGGCGCTGGCTGAAGAAGTGTTTGACCGGGTTGCGCAGAAAATCCTGCAACTGCATCAAGCTCAGGGGTTCTTCCTGCGCGTGTTTTTCCAGCGCCGTGAGTTCGCGCTCTTCGCTGGCAGCCTCGTGCAGCACCTGCCACTCACGGGCGAAACTGAAGTACTCCAGACTCTCCTGAAAGTACTTGGCGCTGAAGGGTTGCAGCGGGTGCTCGAGGGTCAGGGCGTGCAACAACTGCTGACCGGGATCACGCTTGTTGTCGTCTTCGGGTTCTTGCGCCCCGACCAGCGTCCAGCCACTGGCCAAGTGATCGCGCAGTTGGCCGATCAGGACTGACGCGGGGCGCTCGGAGTTGTCGCGAATGCTGCGGCCGACCCAACTGATGTACAGCTGATCACGGGCGGAGAGCAATGCTTCGAGCAGCAGATAACGATCGTCCTCACGGCGCGAGCGGTCGCCGGGGCGGTAGTCGCTGCCCATCAGGTCGAAGTCCAGCGGCGGTTGCGCGCGCGGATAGTCGCCGTCGTTCATGCCCAACAGGCAGACCACCTTGAATGGGATCGCGCGCATCGGCATCAGGGTGCAGAAGTTCACGGAACCTGCGAGGAAACGCTGGGACAGACGCCCCTGATCCAGCCCCGCGAGCCAGGCTTCACGTACAACGGTGAGCGGCAGCTCTTCCTGCAAGCCAACGGTTTCGCAGGTCTCGAGCCAGGTCTCACGCAGGGTTTCCAGTTGGCCCAGCAGGTAGTCGTCATGCTCGCTGTCGGCGAGGAAAAACAGGCGCATCAGTGCCTGCAGACGCGCGCCCCACTCGGCTGGCGTCGCAGCGCGGGAGAGCTCATTGTGCGCGACTTGCAGCGCATCGAGCAGAGCCACCAGCGGGCCGATCAGTGCAGCGTCCAGGCCGCCGATTTCGTCATAGGGTTCGATGCCGTCATAGGCTGTTCCTGCGCCAACGGCATAGCCGAGCAGCATTCGCCGCAGGCCGAAGTGCCAGCTGTTCTGCTCCAGCGATTCGGGCAAGCCGAGTCCTTCCCGCTGCCTGGCGTTGAGCCCCCAGCGCACACCTGCGCCTTCGATCCAGCGATGCAAGGTCGGCAGGTCGCGTTCGTCGATGCCAAAGCGTGCGCGCAAGGCAGGAACATCGAGCAGGTCGAGGATTTCACTCACGGGGAAGCGGCTGTCGGGAATCTTCAGCAAGTGCTCGACGGCAATCAGCAGCGGGTCGCGACCGCGCTGGCCCTGGTCGGCGAGGGTGAACGGGATGAAGCGCCGGTCATCGCGATCCAGTTGCCCGAACACCGCGCGGATGTGCGGCGCGTAGCTGTCGATGTCGGGGACCATCACGATCACGTCGCGCGGGCGCAGCTCGGGGTCCTTGCTGAATCGCGCAAGCAGTTGATCGTGCAACACCTCGACTTCGCGCTGAGCGCTGTGGGCCACATGGAAGCGGATCGAGCGGTCTGATTTCACGTCCACGGCAGGCCACAATTCCCGGGTTTCGCTCAAGGGACGCAATTCGAGAATGTCGTCCTGCAACTGGTTGAGAAGGGTCTGGGGATCGCTCTCGCTAAACAGATCGATACGTCCGTTGCGGAACACCGAGCGGTAGCTGTCGGGGTCGTCGTGACTGTCGAGCAGGTTGATGTAGTCGCGGCCCTGCTTGCCCCAGGCGGCAAGCAGGGGATGGGCGTGCTGATGCAAGGCATCGGGGTTGAGCACCACCGGCATGCCCGCCTTGCGCGACTGGCGTTTGTATTCGTGGCGCAGCAGGTCCTTGTCGGCAACGATATCGGCCCAGTGATGGCGACAAGGGTTGTGCACACAGAGCAGGACCTGGCTGAAACGCGAGAGCCCGGCCAGGGCTTCCAGTGCCTGGGCGGGCAACGAGGAAATGCCGAACACGATCACCCGCGCAGGCAGCCCCACCGGCGCTTCGGTCAGGGCGTTGATGCGTTCGATATAACGTCGGTGCACGCCCGCCCGGCTCTGGGCCATGCCTTCGGCACCGACGTCGTGCAGCAGTGCGCGCCAGAGTTCGGCCTGCCAGCAATTCTCGGGCTTGAGTGGCGTGATGTCGCCGCGCACGTTTCTGAGCTGATGTTTGCCCTGGGCCCAGTCTTCCAGCCAGTCGGCGCGATAGACCTGGTATTGGTCGAACAGGTCAGCCAAGCGTTCGGACAGTTGATAGCGTTTGCGCAGGTCGGTGTCGGCAGTGAGGAAGCGCCGCAGCGGCTCGAAGTGCGGTTGATCGATCAACGCCGGCAGCAGGCGCATGAGGCGCCAGGTCAGCGGCGCCTTGTCGAGCAGCGAGGTTTCCGGGATCTCGTCCTTGCCCAGCACAGCGCGGTAGAGCTGCCACATGAAGCTGCCGGGCAGTTGCACGTCGATGGCGGCGGCAATGCCGCAGCCACCGGAGTCATCGTCCTGTGCGTCTTCAGCCAAGGCGAGTTTCAGCCACTGGGCGATGCCGTTGCTCTGTACCAGCGCGACTTCGTTCTCCAGCGGCGTCAGCGGGTAGCGGCGCATCCAGGACACCACCAGGCTGCGCAGTTCATCCAGGCGATTGCCATGGACCACCATGAACCCGGGGTTGAGGTTGGATGTCACCGGCATGGCTGCTTCCTTGGCGTTTTGGAGAGGGTGAAGACTAACAGAGGGACAGGATGACCTGTAGCGGCAGTCAGCGCCTGGACGTGTAGGAATGGTCAGAGCTTTTCGTGCGCAAAAACAAAACCCCAACCGCTTT